>NZ_BAAJPA010000005.1:0-323267 GCF_057552235.1 Kistimonas ophiarachnellae
CCACAGCGGGTTTATGTGCGGAATTTAGCCTTAGTTGGGAGGCTTGCATTAGTTGCCTTGCATGTTTCGCATTTGAAGCCGGCTGCAGGTGTGAAACTATATTTACTTATCATGCTTTTACCACAATAAAGACATTTGACTTCTCTTGCTATAGGGTTTTCAGAATAATCTAATCTGCTTTTATATTTTGGCTTATAAATTTCTTTTTCTTTTTCTTTTTCTTTTTCTTTTTCTTTTTCTTTTTCTTTTTCTTTTTCTTTTTCGTTGGTTTTATATGGTAAGGTTACAGGGATACCTTTGGTTTTACGATGCTCTTCTTCTAGAATCTTAATTAATAATTCTGTGTTTTCAATTAAAAGCTGACGTTCTTCATCTGTAAGTTTTCTTGCGTTATGTCCTGTATATTTCGAGTTGTTTTTTAATTTTGAGCCAAAAATACCGTTGTAACATTTTTCACCTAACACCTGTATTTTGCCTTCATTACGAACTACATGAATCTTTTTGTACACACTCCTTTTGCAGTCCGGTGAACAGCAAAGTATTTTTTTCTCTTTGTCAACTTCAATAATTGCTAGTAGTTCACTCATAAATTTCTCTAAAAAAACATAACGATAAGTTTTGGGGCCGAGCAGCGAAGTTGCGAAGGTCCCAGCCCCGAAGGGGCGAATAACAACGTGTTGTTACACGTGGGCGAATTCACTGGGCTAGTTTAATAATTTAAAGTGCCACTATATAAAATAGGTTTATGCGAAATTAAATTATGCCGATTGTATAAGATGTTAAAAGTTAAAGTAATAATTACTTGCGCCTAACGTTCCGAATAAAGAGAAGAAACCATAATACCTTGCGTCGTTAGCTCTTTTAGCAAAATAACTATTCAAAAACAACGTCCATAACCCAAGTGGACCAGCAATTACCATTCTTAAGTCACACAATATGGGACCAAATATAGACATTAGAAGAAATGGCAAAGTTATGGATAGTTGTAGGATAGCGGCTGCTTTATTCATAGATTTTGCTGATAGGAATTGTACGTGTAACAGAGGTTTATACGAACCAAGTTCGCATAACATACTATCTATTTATCTTATGTCTTTTATAAAAAGATATATTTATCAATGTGTTGCTTTGATGAAAGGGTAATGCTCTATTTATCATCAGGTTCGCCTTTGCTCATTTTTTATCAAGTTCGAATAAGTATCGTGCTTTTTTATTTGTATTTTTAAACAATAAAATCAATAGATTATTAAATTATTGAAAATCATGCATAGGCGAACTAAATTTTCTGCCGCCTCAACGTATAAGTGGATGTCATGCGGCTACAAGAACAGTTCAGGCTCGCAATGCGGACCGGACATTATTCCCTGCAAACCGAACGTGCTTACTGGAGTTGGATTCGGCATTTCATTCGTTTTAACCGAATGCGTCATCCCGCAACGATGGGGAGTGCTGAAATCTCGCGTTTCTTAACCTATCTGGTTATGAAACGGCATGTTGTGGTCAATACGCAACAGCAGGCGTTAAGCGCACTGGTCTTTTTATATAAAAAGGTGCTGAATCGGGAAGACCTGGTCATTGATGACTGGTTACCGGCCAAACGCCATAAACGTCTCCCCGTTGTTTTTTCCGGCAGGAAGCTGCCAGTATCATTGCCCATTTGCAGGGAACGCCTTTGCTCGCTGTTCTCCTGATGTACGGTGCCGGGCTCCGACTAATCGAAACGCTTCGATTGCGAGTCAAGGATATTGATTTTGGCCGAAACGAAATCACTGTTCGGGAAGGCAAGGGTGGAAAAGACCGTATTACACTCCTGCCTCAAAAAGCGATTCCTCTGTTACAGGCGCATATTGAGCGCTCACGTAAGCTACATGAAGATGCATTAGCGTCAGGTATCGAGTTTGTGCATTTGCCCGGTGCGCTGGCGAGAAAATACCCGAATGCCGGAAAATCGCTGTCCTGGCAGTATGTGTTTGCCAGTCAACGATTAAGTGTGGATCCGGTATCAGGTCACCGTGGCCGTCATCCTATTCAGACAAGGAATATTCAGAAAGCCGTCAGGCAGGCGATTCACAAGGCTGGCATCCATAAACACGGCAGTTGCCATACATTCCGACACAGCTTCGCCACCCATCTGCTCGAGGGCGGTTACGATATCCGGACGGTGCAGGAACTACTCGGCCACGCCAATGTGAATACAACGATGATTTACACACATGTCCTTAACAAGGGAGGACGGGGTGTCCATAGTCCCGTAGATGCATTTCAAACCACACCCACGCTACCGCCCGAAGGTTAATCTGGCGGACTACACGCCAGGGGAGCAGGGGCCTCAATAGCTCTTTATTGTACTTATGTTCAGCTTTTGCGGGCCTATGTAAGCATATTTACTTATATGGTTCTATGGTCCCCTAACAATTAAGTGGAATTTGTCGTGTACTGATTGTTATTGCAGTGTTTTTTAATTGTCTTGGGAGGCTTGTGACCGAAGGCTGAGTCACAGCTTGTGGAGGGGCTTCCGGCAATGTCCAGTCATCGTGATCCCCGTATGCAGAATGACTCACAGCAAAGCAAAACACTCTCTTTTTGGCAGGGTATTACCTTTGCTTTGTGATCATCAGGCGGTGATCGTCAACCCGACAGACTGACCGCCGCCATGTAGCTTGCACTGAGGAATTGCAGAATCACCGGGATTGTGGCTTCAAACCCGTCAAAGGCATGGCTGCCGCCCTCATCAATCCGCGCCGGGCATTCCGCATAGCGGGTAACGGCCTTTTGGTAATCCAGGGTCTCATCACCCGTCTGTACCAGCAGCAGGATATTATCCGGACGGCTCAGGGTTTCGATTTCCAGGTGGCGGAGCTGGTCCACATGTGCCTGTGTCAGCTCATACTCGACGCCGGAATAATAGTTTGTCTGGGGGCCGAGGTAATCTTCAAACAGGTCGTAGGGGCGTATGGCGGGGTTGATCAATACCAGTTTGACCGGGCAGTCAGGGCAGTGATCAAGGATGCTTTCCATCAGCCAGGTGCCAAAATACCCACCCAGCGAGCTGCCGATGATGTGAACCGGCCGACAGATCCCGGCTTCCAGAGCCCGTTGCAGCAACATCCGGGCAGCTTCTCCGGGCCAGACCGGCAGCTCGGGAATCCAGATGTCGCAGGGCAGGTCGTGGGTCTGGATATAGTTCAGGAGGGTCTGGGCCTTGTGCGATGCGGGGGAGCTGTTAAACCCGTGGATGTAGATAATCAGTGGCTTTGCCGGTGCCATGCCTGTCCTGCCGTGGTCAAAACCCTGAGGCTATGCGATACCGGCAACAATAACAACCCGGCATGTCAAAAAGCCGTTATGTCGCAGGGACTGTATATATCAAATGGTTCGAAAAGGCCGATTTTGGAACAGCTAGACTTTTTTATGTCGAAGCATGAGATGTCTTAATCACTTAGCTTCTCATACCAATAATCGCTAAGCCGGGAGGCAGTTATGGCAAAGAGTGTCATACACCGGCATGCGGTGATTTCCAGAATCTCCGATGCCAGGATTGTTGCAGAAATGGATATCGACTGCCGTGTCGTCAAGGGAAGAGGTGGCGACTACGTGTTTGTTGATGTCGAGGTGGATCATAAAAACAACCACATGAACGGGGAAACCCATCACAAGCAGTTCTCCATGCGCAAGGATGTTTACTACAACCTCCCGAAGCATATTCATACCATTCTCAAGGAAGAGGACCTGGATGATCCTCAGTACACCAGCCCCATGGAAAACAGTGGCCATGCCTGTCCGATGGTATTCGACATGCTGTCCGCTATCCGTGATGCCCTTGGGGATGGTTCAACCCGGGTGGATCTTGATCGCTACCTGAATGAATCTCAGTTCGTCACAAAATAGATGTTGTCATCGACAGGCGCCCGGGCGCACAGCTCAAGCCTGTCGAGCAATGTTTCCGGGGTTTGTGCTACCTGTAACAGGGCAAGATTTTGAGTCGCCAACAGTCCCTGTTGTTCAGCGTGTTGCAGAAAGATGATCAGCTGGTCGTAGAAATGGTCTGTGTTTAACAAGCCACAAGGCGCCTGATAGCGGCGAAGCTGTGCCAGTGTCAGCGCTTCAAACAGTTCATCCAGCGTACCGAAACCACCGGGCAGCGCCACCACGGCAGACGACAGTTCCAGCATTTTGGCTTTCCGCTCATGCATGGTGTCGACGACATGCAGGGTGGTCAGGCCGGTATGGGCGACTTCATGGCTCATCAGGTGTTGGGTCGTTACGCCAATCACTTCGCCGCCGTTGGCCAATACCCTGTCTGCGATTTTGCCCATCAATCCTACTTTGCTGCCGCCGTAAACCAGGGTGATCCCGCGTTCGACCATTCGGTCTGCCAGTTCCAGTGCCTGCTCAGCGAATAAGGGGTTTCGACCGGGGTTGGCGCCGCAATAAACACATAAAGTCTTTAAGGGGGAGGGTGTAGCCATGGAAATAAAGGTGCCTGCGCTATCAAATTTTGAGGCAAGGGTATCAGAAGCGATTGGACGACTGCAGTGTTAAAGCGCGGATGCGTAAACAGGATATCCGTTTATGTGTTCGTCTACTGCCGTAAATGCCAGGCAACGAAGAAGAGCAGGCCGGGAATGATCAGAAATGCCAGGTCAATCCAGGGGAATTCCCCCGATCACAAAGGAAATGCCGATGAGGTAACCGGCCATATCCGGTCGGCTCTCACCCCACAGAAGGCTTCCAGTAACAGTTGGACGGCGAAACCGGCAGCGATGATCAACCACCCGACAAAGGCTTGTTGTTGTACTTTTTCAGGTTGTACGGTTTGTCCATCTGTTCACCCCTGTTGATCAGCCTGACATCGTTCTGTGTTTGAGCGGAATGTTCTGTTTACTGTTATGGCGGCTCAACCTTTGAGCCTTTGAACTACGGTAAACAAAAACGGCGGATAATTGCTGTCATTATCCGCCGTTGTCTTAGCCTTGGAGCTGCGATCGCTCAGGGTTACTGGGCTTGGGTTTGTTCGGCCGTATCTGCAGAAGCCTGTGAGGTCGGTGTGATCAGCGTCGTGCCGCTTTGCCCGGATTTCAGACCGCTGATATGCATCCCCTTCAGAATATTGAGAGCCTGGCTGAGCTGGTAGTCTCTTTCGTCCAGCGGCTTTTCTTGTTTGGCGTCCGCTTTTTTACCTTTCTGTTTACCTTTTTTGTCGTTGCCATTTTCCAGATGGCCCTGGAGGTCGGCCTCACGGTAGCCAGCGTTCTCATTGCGGTTGTGCGTCACCTGTGCCAGGTCAACCTGAATATCCGGCTTGATGCCTTCAGCCTGGATCGAGCGGCCATTCGGCGTGTAATAGAGCGCCGTCGTCAGTTTGAGGCCGCGCTCTTCGTCCGTGCTCAGTGGCAGCACGGTTTGAACAGAACCTTTACCGAAGGAGCGGGTGCCCAGCAACACGGCACGGTGATGATCCTGAAGGGCGCCGGCCACAATTTCCGACGCTGAGGCTGAACCGCTGTTAATCAGAACCACCAGGGGAATGCCGTTGGAGGGATCATCCGGGTTGGCGCTGTAGCTCATGTCGGTATTGCCCATCCGTCCCTTGGTGTAGACGATCAGGCCATCAGACAGAAACGCATCGGCCACTTCCACGGCAGCCTGCAGTACGCCGCCGGGGTTATTGCGGAGGTCGAGTACCAGGCCTTTCAGCGGCTTATCGTCCTGTTCGGCTTTCAGCTTGTCGATGGCCTTGAGCACTTCCTTGCCGCTGTCCATCTGGAACTGGCTGAGGCGAATGTAGCCATAGCCGGGCTCCAGCACGCGCTGGCGGACGCTGAGTACCTTGATGATGTCGCGTACCACGGTCAGTTCGAGCGGTTTGTTGCCGCCTTCCCGGATGATGGTCAATTTGATCGCTTCGCCGGGTTTGCCGCGCATCATGTCGATGGCGTCTTTCAGGGACATGCCTTTGACTGCCTTGTCATCCAGCTTGATGATCAGGTCACCGGCTTCAACGCCCGCGCGCTGGGCAGGGGTGTCATCAATCGGGGCGACGACCTTGATCAGGCCATCGTCCAGGCTGACTTCAATCCCGAGGCCGCCAAACTCGCCGGACGTACTTTCTTCAAGATTCTTGAAATCACTCGGTTCCAGGTAGGTGGAGTGCGGGTCCAGACCTTCCAGCATGCCCTTGATGGCATGGTCCAGCAGGGTTTTGTCGTCAATGTCTTCCACGTAAGAGGTTTTGATGCGGTGCATGACCTCGGTGAAAATACGCAGCTCATCGAGTGGCAACTTGCCTTTCGCTGCCTGGGGCTGCTCCGCCTCGACCGTGGTGGCAGGTGCTGTATCCTGCGCAGGTTGTGCCGGTTCTTCAGCCAGAAGGTTGGCAGAGTGGGCGCTGACCATCAGGGCCAGCACAAGACTGCCTGTTCTCAGGGCGGGCATTAGGCGTCTGGCTGTCATCAAAAGCTCCTGCTTACTTTATTGTTACCCTGGAAACGTGGTCGCCCGGGCTGGGTGGCATCTGTCTGGCCGATTCCATGGGGTGTAACAGCGGTTTTCTGTCGTTTGTAGCCGCTGTTTTCACGCTATGAGCAATCGGCAATAAAAAAAGTATAGCGTTATCAGGAAACGGGACTAGTCCGTCGAAATAATCTGTCGTCTGGCTTAGCGAACCAGCCATGGTGACGGGTTGATAGGTTTGCCGTTTTTACGCAGTTCGAAATACAGTCCCGTATCGTTATTGCCACCAGTGGCGCCGGTTTCGGCAATGTCATCACCGGCAGATACCCACTCGCCGACATTACGCAACAAGGCCTGGTTATGGGCGTACAGCGTCATGTAATTGTTGCCGTGGTTCAGAATGACCAGCAGGCCGAATCCTTTGAGCCAGTCGGCAAAGATGACTTGCCCGTGCCATGGCGCTTTGACGGTGGTGCCCTGTGCGACTTCGATAAACAACCCGTTCCAGGGAATGGTGCTGTCTGCCCGGTTTTGACCAAAGCGGTGTTTGACGCGACCTTTTACCGGCCAGGATAGTTTGCCGCGAGCCTCGGTGAAGGGGCGGTCAAAGCTGGCCGAAGCTTCCATGTCGAGAATGGCGGCAACCAACTGCTCCAGTTCTTTTTGTTGCTGTTCCAGCTTGTTCAGTCGCTGACCTTTACTGGTTTCTTCCCGCTTCAATTTGGCCAGTAACTGCTGACGTTCCCGGTTGCTGGTGGTCAGGTGATCACGGCGGTTAGCCAGTTGATTGTGGTTGTCTTCCAGTTTCTGGTTCGTTGCTGTCAGCGAGGCTTCGGTGGCTGCTAACCGGTCAATGGTGTTGCGCAGGTCATCAACCACCGCCTGTTGGGCGTCAGAAAAGTAGCGCTGGTAGGTCAGCAGCCGGGTAACGGCACTGGGGTCTTCCTGGTTCAAGAGCAGCTTGAGCGGTGAATCCTGACCCGCCACATAAGCGGAACGCAATGAGACAGTCAGCGCCTGGAGGCCTGCATCCTTTTCCTTCATTAAATCCTGGCGCTGGCTACTGAACTTTTTTAGTTCGGCGCGCCCCTCCCGGAGACGCTGTTCAAGGGTGCGGATTTCCCGGTGCAGGTCGCCAATGGCTTTTTCATTGGTCTGCAGGGAACGCTCCAGCGACGAACGTTCCTTCCGGATACCCTTGAGGGTTTTTTCCAGTTTCTTGATGTCGGCCTTGACCGCTTCCAGTTGCCGGGACTTGTCCTCGGCCGGAGCATCTGCACGTGCTGGCAGGGTAAGGGAGAGGCTGCATAGCGCCAGGGCCAGCATGACCGGGATTGTCAGTTTTTTCATGGATTCAACAGCGGCTGTAACAGAGGTCAATTATGCCTGATCAATCGGTTGGCTCAAGGGAAGTGTTTGGCAAGTCCCGGAGTGGAAGCCGGTGGGGGCGGCGTAGCGCCCCCGGGGCTGTCAGGCGAATTGGGCCAGGTTGTGGCCGGTCATTTCTTTCGGTTGTTCGTCACCCATCAGGGCCAGCAGGGTGGGCGCGAGATCGGAAAGGACACCGCCTTCGACCAGTGTTAGGTTGCGGGGGCCGACATAAATCAGCGGTACCAGCTCGCAGGTGTGAGCGGTATGGGCCTGACCGGTGGACGGGTCGGCCATTTGTTCGGCATTGCCATGGTCCGCAGTTATCAGGCACTGGCCGCCACAGTGCTCCAGGGCTTCAACCACGCGGCCGATGCAGCTGTCCACACATTCCACTGCTTTGACGGCAGCATCAAACACACCGGTGTGGCCCACCATGTCACCGTTGGCGTAATTGCAGATGATCAGGTCGTATTCGCCACTGTTGATCGCGTCGACCAGTTTGTCGGTGACTTCCGGCGCGCTCATTTCCGGTTGCAGGTCGTAGGTGGCGACATTAGGTGACTGCACCAGGGTACGCGTTTCGCCCTCGTAGGGTTCTTCACGTCCGCCACTGAAGAAGAATGTTACGTGGGCGTACTTTTCAGTCTCGGCGATGCGTAGCTGGGTTTTGCCCAGGCTGGCCATGTACTCACCCAGGGTGTTTGTCAGGGTTTCCGGCGGGAAGGCACAGGGCGTATTAATAGAGGCCGCATACTGGGTCAGCATGACGAAGCCGGCCAGTGCCGGATGCTGTTCGCGGACAAAACCGTCAAACGACGCATCCACAAAAGCACGGGTGATTTCCCGTGCACGGTCAGCACGGAAATTCATGAAAATAACGGCGTCGCCATCGGTGATAACGGCCGGTTCTGAACCTGTGGGAACAATGGTGGTGGCTTTGACGAACTCGTCGTTTTCATCACGGTCGTAGGCAGCCTGAAGGCCCGCAACAGCAGTTTCTGCAGTGTATACTGCTTTACCCGCAGTCAGCAGGTCATAGGCGCAGAGCACGCGATCCCAGCGGTTGTCCCGATCCATGGCATAGTAGCGACCGATCAGGCTGGCGACACGGCCAACGCCCAGGCGCTTTAGTTGTTCGTCAGCTTTGGCCAGTGATGCTTCGGCGCTGCGGGGCGGTGTATCACGACCATCCAGGAAGGCATGCAGATAGACGGCTTTGGCGCCGCGTTTGGCCGCCATGTCGACCATGGCGAAAATCTGGTCTTCATGGGAATGAACCCCGCCGGGTGACAGGAGGCCCATGATGTGCACGGCCTTGTCATTGGCAACGGCGCGACCAACGACATCTGCCAGAACCGGCTTCTTTTCGAACTCACCATCTTTGATGGCTTTGTCGATGCGGGTCAGGTCCTGGTAGACGACGCGACCGGCCCCCAGGTTCATGTGACCGACCTCGCTGTTGCCCATCTGCCCGTCCGGCAGGCCGACATCACCGCCGGAACCGGACACCAGGGTATGCGGGTAGGTCTGGCGCAGGCGGTCCAGCACTGGGGTGTGGGCGGCCAGGATGGCGTTGGAATCGGTTTCTTCCCGATGGCCCCAGCCGTCGAGGATGATCAGGGCTGTGGTCTTTCGCTTGGCGGTCATGTCAATAGGTATCCGGTAGAGCAAAATTGCGGGCGATTTTACCGGTTAATCGTGCAATTTGTCATGGCGCATTCTGTCAGTGTGGCAGGGCATAGGGTTGAACAGGCTGTTTTCCAGTGTGAAAGAGCCGACGTTGACTATCTTTGTACGGTTGAATCCGTTGTATGTTCTGCAGGAGTGGTGATTGAACAGCGTAATCAGTCCGGAAGATGATCAGGCTATTCGTTTTTTCAGGACAAGCCAGGCGCTTTATGCACTGCTGGTCCGCCAGAATATGATGTTTCATCAGGATTTCATTGCTCGACTCAGGCCGCTTCTGGCTGGCAGGCTTGCGCATCATCCTTGTCGGCTTCTGGATTTAGGGTGTGGTGATGCCTCCATGGCACTGCAGCTTGTCAGGGATTATGGGCTTGGGACTTATACTGGCATTGATTTGTGTGAAGGCATGCTAAGCAGTGCGCAGGAGAATCTGAAGGCCGAGGAATGTGACGTTTCCTTGCAATGCATGGATTTGCTTCAGGGGTTGCAGCGACATGCTGGCCTGACAGATATCATTTTGGCCAGTTTTTCGGTGCATCATCTGTCTGATCAGGACAAGCAGCGCTTCCTTATACTGAGTCGTCATCGTCTGGCTGATAACGGGTGCCTGGTGCTGGTGGATCACTTTTTGACGCCGGGTCAGGATCTGCAGGGGTTCATCCACGATGTGATTGCGCACTATTCAGGTTTTGAGGGTTTTACCCGGGAAATGGCCGACCTGGTGTACGAACATGTCTCTACATCAGACTTTCCTGTCACCATTCAACAGTACCGGATTTGGGGGAAGGCTGCCGGTTGGAAAACGACGGTTGTGCACGATTGCGGGAATTGGGCGGCGTTGTTGCTGGAGCCTTTGGGAGAAGCACTGGCAGGGTAGGTAACTCACCGGACATAACAGGCCATCAGAGCAGATGAAAAACTTTCTCCAGCCTGTATACTTGCGGCTTTCTTGATGAGTACGTGAATAAAAGTTTCCATGGAACAGTTCATTGAATTTGCCGTTAACCACCCGGTGCTGGTGGGCCTGTTTGTCGTCCTGCTGGTGCTGCTGACGATCACCGAGATGCGCAAGGGCGGTCAGACCATCACCACCCAGGAACTGACCCAGCTGATCAACCGGGACGACGGTCTGGTGCTGGATGTCCGTGAAAAGAAAGATTTCAGCAAAGGGCACATTGTTGATTCCATCAACATTCCTGCCGCCAAGCTGAAAGAGCGTTTGTCTGAGCTGGACAAGTACAAGGAACGGCCGGTCGTGGTCGTCGACACCATGGGCCAGCATGCCGGTGCTGCAGGCAAGCAGCTGATGGATGCAGGCTTCACCAATGTTAAACGTCTCAAGGGCGGCCTCGGCACCTGGCAGGGTGAAAACCTGCCGCTGGTCAAGGCCTGATAACACGTTGGTCATATAAGAAAACCATGCAAGACGTCATTATTTACAGTTCTGATTACTGTCCATTCTGTCAGCGTGCGCTGGCGCTTCTGGACAGCAAAGGGGTGAACTACCGGAAGATCAGCGTGGATGGTCAGCCGGCAGTCAGGCAGGAAATGGCCGAACGGGCCGGGCGCACCTCGGTGCCGCAGATCTGGATCGGCGACACCCATGTCGGGGGGTGTGATGACCTCTATGCCCTCGAAGCCGCCGACAAACTGGATGCCCTGCTGGCCGCCCAGCCGTAATCAACGTGACGAGATGGCCTGCACTGGCAGGCAAGCATCGTTTAAACAGAGAACCGGTTTTACAAGAAGGAAACCATCATGGCCGAGAATCAGCAAAGCCAGGAACAGCAGCCGCAATTTGCCCTGCAGCGCATTTATATCAAGGACCTTTCCTTTGAGTCGCCCAAGTCTCCCCGGGTGTTCAAGTCCCAGTGGCAGCCGGAAGTGAAGCTGGATCTCAACACCACCAATACAGCGCTGGAAGAAGAAGGCCTGTACGAAGTGGTACTGTCACTGACCGTGACTGTGACCAATGGCGAAGAGACCGCCTTCATGGTGGAAGTGGAGCAGGCCGGTATCTTCCTGATCCGTAACCTGGATGCCGCCCAGTTGCACCACACCCTGGGTGCTTTCTGCCCGAACGTCCTGTTCCCCTATGCCCGTGAAACCGTGGACAACATGGTCAACCGTGGCAGCTTCCCAGCCCTGATGCTGGCGCCGGTCAACTTTGACGCGCTTTATGCGCAGGCGATGCAACAGGCCCAGCAGGAAGCGACGGCTGAGTCGGTTCAGTAATTGCCATAAGAGCAGGCGATAATGAACATCGCCTGCTTTTAAAGAACTTATTATTACTGGCTTCCCGTCCCGCTGTTCAGTTCCTGCAATTTACCTGCAATGCTTGTCAGCATGGGATGGCTCAGGTTTTCCGAACCATCGGGGCTGAAGAGCCACTTGCCGCCCTGA
Source organism: Kistimonas ophiarachnellae (assembly GCF_057552235.1). Taxonomy (NCBI): domain Bacteria; kingdom Pseudomonadati; phylum Pseudomonadota; class Gammaproteobacteria; order Oceanospirillales; family Endozoicomonadaceae; genus Kistimonas; species Kistimonas ophiarachnellae. The sequence goes on from NZ_BAAJPA010000005.1 coordinate 11,914, forward strand.
TCCGTCATGAGTAAGCCAACTGGCTTGCCTGTCAGTGTTGTAACTTCATATCCTTTTGCAGTTTCTACAAACTGGATGATGTATGGGGTATCCCTGCCGTCTTCGAAGTTGTAGTGATTCCTCATGTTCCCGCCATGTCGCTTGATTGAATGCTCCTTTACCTCTGACGTGTTGTTTTCCTCATAGTTCACCGGCAGGGTTATGAATGATCAGGGGCTTACCTGGATCCCGCCTTTAAATCCCAGTTGACGCCAGGATTCGTACAGCACGACCGCAACAGTATTGGACAGGTTCATACTGCGGCTGTCGGCCTGCATCGGTAAACGTAGCACCTGATCTTTTGGGAGTGATTCCCTGAGATCAGCGGGTAAGCCGCGGGTTTCCGGACCAAACATGAGTACGTCGCCCGGCTGGAATGCCGGTGTTGTATAGCAGGTGGTGCCCTTGGTGCTGAGGGCGTAGACCTTTCCGGGTTTTACCGCTGCAAGAAAATCCTCATAGCTGTCGTGCAGCTGCAGGGCGGCAAACTCGTGGTAATCCAGCCCCGCGCGACGCATCCGCTTGTCATCCAGCGTAAAGCCCAGGGGGCGGATAAGGTGCAGGCTGAAGCCGGTATTGGCGCATAAACGGATGATATTGCCGGTGTTGGGAGGGATTTCCGGCTGGTAGAGAACAACGTGAAGCATGGGCGTACCGTATCTGGCTTGATGGGGGGTATTGTATGGCCGATGACCGGTGGCGGAAAAGGGCTGACAACAGGCATGGCCTCCGGATTTCCTGTCTATACTTCGGCGCCGATGTTGATTTTCACAAGGTAAAACAACAATGCCTATGATTGCATCAGAACTTTATGAAGCGCTGAAGGATGCGGGAGCGCAGGAGGATAAGGCCATGGCAGCGGCGAAAACGGTGCTCACGGCCCAGGATGCCATTGGTATGTTGGCCACCCGTGACGACCTGAATAGCCACAAGGTGGAAATGAAGCAGGAGATGTCGGAATTCAAGACGGAACTCCGTCAGGAGATGTCGGAATTCAAGACAGAACTCCGTCAGGAGATGTCGGGGTTCAAGACTGAACTCCGGGAGGAGATGTCGGAGTTCAAGACGGAAGTTCGAGAGGAATTGTCCGGAATGCGGCAGACGATTTCCGAATTCCGTGAGGAGCAGCGGCAGACCTTTTCCGATTTCAGCGAGAAACAGCAGCAGTCGCTTGATGGTTTCCGTGATGAGATGCAGGAATACAGGCTGAACCAGCAAGTGATGCTTGATCAGTTTCGCCATGAAATGAAGGAACAGAACATGGATCTGCAAAAGCAGATGAGCGACCAGAAAATGGATCTGGTGAAATGGATGATAACGCTGACGTTCACCATGGTCGTGCTGATGGTGGCCCTGTGTAATTTCGGGATATCACGGATTATCCAGGTGCAGGAACGGGCTGTCGCGGCGCGTGCCATGCCGATGGAACCGGCTGGCGTTGCGTTAATTCGGGCTGATGGTCAGGGTCATGGTGTCGGAATACAGTCCGGTGGGTAAATTGTCGGCGATTTATTTGTTGAGGTAATGCGAAGCTTCATGCTGGTTTTATTGCCAGGGTTGTTATCAGCGCGGGGGGAGTCGCCGTACCAATGCCCCCCGGGTGTCCTTTTTTCCTGTCATCCAGCGCAAATCTCGTAGGACGTATCAGGTGCAGGCTGAAGCGGTATCAGGCCGATTTCAGGCTGGTAGAGAACAATGTGAAGCATGGGCCGCCGTATCTGGCTTGATGGCCGGTATTGTATGGCCGATGTCCGGTGGCCGAAAAGGGCTGGCAACGGCCATGGCATCCGGATTTCCTGTCTATACTTCGGCGCCGATGTTGATTTTCACAAGGTAAAACAACAATGCCTATGATTGCATCAGAACTTTTTGAAGCGCTGAAGGATGCGGGAGCGAAGGAGGATAAAGCCATGGCAGCGGCGAAAACGGTGCTCACGGCTCAGGATGCCATTGGTATGCTGGCCACCCGTGACGACCTGAATAGCCACAAGGTGGAAATGTGCAAGGAGCTGGGTTCGATCCGTCAGGAGATGTCGGAATTCAAGACTGAACTCCGGCAGGCTTTTTCCGATTTCAGTGAAAAACAGCAGCAGTCGCTTGACGGTTTGCGTGAGGAAATGAAGGGACAGTACGTGGAGCTGCAAAAGCAGATCAGCGACCAGAAAATGGATCTGCAAAAGCAGATGAGCGACCAGAAAATGGATCTGGTGAAATGGATGGTAACGCTGACGTTCACCATGGTCGTGCTGATGGTGGCCCTGTGTAATTTCGGGATATCACGGATTATCCAGGTGCAGGAACGGGCTGTCGCGGCCAGCGCCATGCCGGCGGAACCGGCTGGCGTTGGGTTAATCCGGGCTGACGGTCAGGGTCATGGTGTCGGAATACAGTCCGGCGGGTAACTTGTCGGCGGCTTCCTTGTTGAGAGTGATACGAAGCTTCATATTGGTCTTATTGCCAGGGTTGTTATCAGCGCGGGGGCAGTCGCCATACCAATACCACCGGGTGTCTTTATTTCCCGGGCTATAAGGTACATAAAAGTCGCCGAACCGGGTTATCCGGGTCACTTCAAACCCGTAATTGATAGATGTTTTATTGTTTGACAGCTGAAAGCTGCCGTCGGCATTGTTATCCCCGTCAGCGGTCAGATGAAACGTGCCGCCACCCAGCCGGAAAACGCAAAATTCATGTTCTTTCTGATAGTTTCCCCCGCTGACGGGACTGTCAGTGGTAAGCACGATGTCCGCGAGACCGCTGATTTGCAGTCGCTCCGGCACATTGAGGGTGATGGTGATGTTGACAGTCCGGTTAAAACCGGAATCCTCATTGCCGCTGGCAGACTTTTCTGCCTGGTCAATGATGAAGGTCAGGGTGCCTTGATGGAGACCGGGCTGGTTCAGGATGCCGGCATCCATCAACGCGAAAAGATCCGCTCTGAACTCCAGTCCGAAATCCAGGCAATTCTCACAGCGCTGACCGTCTAGAAGGCCGGCGCCCTTGAAAGGACATTCGCGGTTTCCCTCGTCGCATTCTCGTGTAGAGGGAAACGTGATGACGGGCCGGGGGGGGGCGTTAGTCTGTGTGAAGGTCACTGTTAGCGGAATAGAAGAATTCCCATTCTCTGGCTTTAGTTCAAAGGCCCTGTTGTCAGGGCTTCGAATCGTAAAGCGGGTGGCGTAATTGCAGGACTGTTTACCGCAGGATCGTATCTGGAAAGGGACTATGCTGGTTAGCTGGCCGTCACTGGGCCACTTAATCTCGGTTGGTTCATTTAGTTCGCAGACGGTCAGCGCCATACCAATGCCACCTGGAGGTCCTCCAGGTGGGCAGGAATTGGCCACCGCCTCGACAGACAGCAGGCAGAACGCCACAAGCATGGTGAGAAACCAGGGCAATGAAATATAAGACCGTCGCATACGTAATAGGTCTATCAATAAGATATTTGAAAAATAATGTTACAGGTTTTCTGCTGAAAAAAGGCAAATCATCAGGCGGGGCATCATCGCCATTATTGATCTACGGCAATGAATATCATGAAAGCAGGGGTGATAGTTTTACGATGTCGCTTTTTGTGAATTTTTGTACCGAAAATCGATAGTCTCCAGATTGTGACGCGGTTCACAAAATGAAACAATTACCATGTAAGTGAAAGTACATATGGCATAGGGATTTTGCCTTACGAGAACCTTGACGCAAGAGGGTAAAACAATGAGGCAAGGGTTGAAAAAACTGGCGTTGGCGACTGCTATTGGAAGTGTTTCGTTAGGGGCGATGGCGGCACAGGATGGGAAGCTTGGTTCTACCTCCACAGGCATCTTTGATATTTTTTATGTTAAAAATACATTGGCCAGAATTTGGGGGCTGGAAGATATCAAGCTGACGGGAAATGAAGTCGATGAAGCTAATTCCTACACCTATGATTTCTGTGTTTTTTCCAACAAAGACCCGAACACTAACACTTATGATCTGAAAGTTGAGAGCAACTTTGGTTTCAACTTAGTCTCAACGGGTACAGGCGCCGGTGGAGTTAACGAGGTAATAAAATACACACTGAAAATAACAGATAATTCGGGTTCAACACCGTTTGAGCAAACAGGGGACGGCACCAACACGGCTAATAAATCGGACACTAAAAATTTAGCTGCAGGTGCATTACCCGGACAACCTAATCCCAATCTTGTGGATTGCGATCTGAAAAAGAACGCTAAGATTGCTGTATGGTTTCCCGATGGGGATCCAAATAAGTCATCGGGCGCTTATTCTGACAGGATTACATTGACAGTCTCACCGAATTAATATCCAGACGTGTGTTGAGTGGGAGTTTTATCTCCCCTCAACAACTCATTGCTTAAGGTAGCTATCAAAAAGTTTACTTGAATTACCATAGACAGGGCTTACCGAGCGTGTTCTAACAGTCAAACGGGATGCGGCCCAGTGTTGTATGAAAAAGTCGTATTTTGACAATCTGCCAAAACACTGGAAAGGATCACCTCTCTGGCTGCTTGCCGTGTTTAACGTTGAACCGTCAATAGCGACACAACCGGTCTTTCTGGCCATGAACGACACGCCACCCGGATTCGAGAACCTGGCCAAACCGCAGCGTTCCCTGATCGACATCTACTACGGCAACCGCTACCTGACTTCACAGATCGCGACATTCAGCCCGCAGATGATCCGCCTGTCCGACCCGGCAAGGGTGGTTCGGCTGATCGGCGATATCAATGACCCGTTGCTGATTGAAGCAACCCTCAGCGGTGAACTGGAAACCCACAGCTCGGAAGTCTGCCTGAGCCGCAACGCGAAAAACTGCGGCCTTTTGAAGCCCGCCGTGGCTGGCGTGATCTTCGATGAAAACCGCTTCCGGCTGGATATATTCGTCAACCGTCGTTTCCTGCTGACCCGCGAGGCGGACGTCCGTAAATACCTGCCGCCCTCGGACGGCGGCTTCTCGCTGCTGCAGAACGTCAGCGGCGCCTGGTCCGGTTCCGATGTCGCCGACAGCGACGATGACTATACCCTCAGCGGCCTGAGCCAGTTCGCCTACCGGGAAAACAGCCTCTATTTCAACTGGGATTACACCAAGAACCAGCATTTCCTGGTCAATGACCTCTATGCCCGCCGCAGTTTTGAAGGCGTTGAATACAATGCCGGTGTCGTCGGCAGCAGTGGCTTTGGCCTCAGTTTTACCTCTGACCGCACCCTGCTGGGCGCACGGGTGGCGTCGTCTGATAACACCCGGGAAGATACCGACTACACCGGCGGCACGCCGCTGGATGTCTTCCTGCCCACCCGCGGCCGGGTGGAAATCCGTCGGGATGATCGCCTTATCAGCTCCTACTTTTTCGAGGCGGGCAGCCAGCAGCTGGACACCTCATCCTTTCCCTCCGGCGCCTACAACATCGAGATCCGGATACTGGACGACAGCGGCAATGAACTCAGCCGGGAAACCCGCTTCTTCGCCAAGCAGTACCAGCTGCCGCCGGAAGGGGAGTGGCAGTATTTTGCCGAAACCGGCCGGGTGCTGGACCGCAGCAGCGGCGACACCCTCCCCACCGGCACCGACCTGTGGCTGAGCCGGGCCGGAGTCAGCCGTCGTTTGTCGGATACCCTGGCCGGCACTGCCGCCGTTGCCGTCAACAACGATGACAGCCTGGTGGAACTGGGCCTGTTCAACCTGGGGCACTGGCATGAGTTGTCCCCCTCCCTGATGCTGGCGGACAACGGCGATGCCGGTTTCAGCCTGACCAGCCAGCTCCGCCTGGGCGCGGTCTCGACCAGCGCCAGTTATCGTCGCCTGTGGGACGAGGATGACACACCAACCACGGACGAGGAGGAGGCCGACCGCCCATCCCTGCTGGGCAGTGGGTTTGAGCAGAGCAGTGTTTCCGTGAATTTTCCGTTCCTGTCCGGTTCCATGAATTACCGCTACAGCGACAACCGGCAAAGTGATGGCGATGTCAGCCGCACCCATTCGCTGGATTACCGGGTCAATCTTTACCGGACAGTGGATTACGACATCGACATGAGCCTGGGCTTCAGTCGCTCCGGCGACACTGACGTGGCCCTGCTCAACATAGATTTCCGGCTGCGGGATGACCGCTGGACCTGGCAGGCCGCCTCCCGTTCCGAGTACCGGGATGACGCAGGTGTGCGGGACCGTTCTGACAACATGCGCCTCTCGGCGTCCTGGGATGACCAGGCGCTGTTCGACAGCACTGTCCGGGCCGACCTGGGCGCGGAAACCGGCTCCGGCAACGGCGAGCGTTACGATGCCCGGGTGCAACTGGGCAACAGCTGGGGACGGGGTGACCTGAGCCTCGACCATGTCAGGAATGGCGACGACCCGGTGACCAGTTATGCCGCCAGCTTCAGCACCAGCTTCCTGACCGATGGCAACAACCTGGCGGTCGGTGGTGAGCGCCAGGCGGAGAGCGCGCTGGTGCTCAATGTCGAGGGCAATGAGGGCGATGTCTTCGACGTGAAAATAGACGGTCAGCGTCGTGGTTATGCCGTGGTAGGCCGATCCTCGGTGATACCCCTGTCGCCTTACCGCCAGTACCGGGTCAGCCTGAGTCCCGGCGCTTCCATACTGTACGATTTTGATGAACGTGAACGGACGGTTACCCTGTACCCGGGCAATGTCGTCTCAATGGATTACGAGGCCATTGCCCTGAAGCTGCTGTTTGGTCGCCTGCTGTTTGGCGGTGAGCCGTTGACCGATGTCCGTATCAATGGTGGACTGTATCCGGCGCAGTCCGATGACATGGGACTGTTCCAGCTGGAAAGCCGCGCGGACACCGGCGTTATCAATATAGAACTGGATAACGGCTGGTTGTGCAATGTGCCCGTCCCGACGCCGGACAGTGGTTATGTACAGCAGATGGGCACGATTGACCTGGCGGATGCGGACTGTTCGCCGGTGCTGGAAGGCCAGATGGCGATCAGCAGGAATGAGGCCGAACCGGCACGTACGCAGTAATACCTGTCGCACTATCCCACCCTGAGAAAGGTCGCCGAATGGCATGTTGTAGTCAGTGTTTAAACCGTAGTGAGAAAAGCAATTGTTATACCGCAGTCTTCATAGGGGGAAATTGTCGTCCATTAGAAGTTCCCATGCCGCCAGGGTAAACCTGCGGTTATTGTTGTCGCTGGTGGTCCTGCCGATGCCTGTGCATGCGTTTTTCCAGTTCGCCGACGTTAACACGGATCAATTAATGCTCGCCGATGAGCCCGATGAGAAGATCACCTATCAGTTCACCGTCACCTTCAGTGCATTCTGTTACAGTGGCTGTACCGGTCAGGCTTACCGTATAGCGCTGTCCGATACCAACCCGGGTCCTGCTCAACGCCCCAGCATCAATGTGCCGGAACGTTTTGTCGTGACTAACCTGCTGAAATACGCAAACGCCGCCAACTTCCGGCAAGGGGGCGACAGCGCCTCAATCTCACTGGGAAGCTGGACGCAGGAAGGTGGTCTGGCGACAAACACGAACGGCTTTGTCACAGGGACGGTGACGTTGCAGTTGTCACGAACCGCGTTGATGGCGTTAGGTACCGGTATCCATACGTTACGTTTCTGGGTGGCTGGTGAGGACTCCTATGGAACCCGCCACTATGATGTTCAGGCAGTCGTTGTCGAAGTCTTGGTGCCGACCCAGGTCAAGGTCAGCGGGCTGGAAGATGTTGTGGTTACCACGGATAACAGGACACGGCGGTGGTATCGAAAAGATATGCAGTTCTGCGTACATGCTACAGGCGCCACCGCTGATCAACGTCAGTTTGCGATTGCCTTTGACAGTAAGAACACCAGCGGTTCCGCTTTTCAGCTGGAGTCTGGCGCCGGTAACGGGATCACCTATAACCTGCGTTTCAGAACCGGCGACGAAGGTTGGCGAAATATTTTCAGTGATGGTGAGCTGGCCGGTCCATATACCGGTCATCAGGACGAAAACTGCAACCAGGGCACGAACAGTACCCTTCGTGTTCGTGTCCCCCGAACGGAAGCCGATGCTGCATCCAGCGGTATTTACCAGGATACCATGACGTTGACGGTTCGCGCCTTGTAGCCCGGATGCACCGCGAACCTGGTTCAGGGTATGAGTCGGCGCTTTGACCGAAGAACCGCCTTGCCGGTGTGTTGGTGCTTGCTTTCCGCTGCGGGGGCAATAGTAATGCATGATTCCGGGTATCAGCGCCTGCCCCACAGGGGTTGAGCGAGGGCTGTCAGGACACAGTCCCTGTGACCGTTTGTCGGTTGCCCGGTGCAATTCACACTATCCTGACTATGCTCTTTTTTCACGCTCAATGACGCTTGAGGATAAGGGGTATTCATGACAAAAACGCTATACGACGAGCTTAAACGCATCGGTATTGATGATGCGCTGGCGCATCAGTTGGATAAGTCACTGGATCCGGAGCATGTCGCGACAAAACAGGATCTGGTGGTGATGCAGGAGACCATTTTGCAGGTTCAGTTCAGAACGGAGAACGCTATTGGTGATTTGCGTGATGAACTACGAGATATGCGGGGAGAAATCAAGGATATCCGAGGGGAAATCAAGGATATTCGGGGTGAAATCAAGGTAGTAGAAGCCGGCTTGAAGCTCGAGGTGGCGGCGATCTCCCGGCAATTCTGGATCACATTCGGAGGGCTGATCACAACCATTCTGAGCGTGTACCTGGTGAACTGGTATTTCCATACTCTGGGTTAGTTGCCTTTTATGGATCACTCGCACCGGCGCCACACCCATCAAACAGATGGAAATCAGGGACGATATGCCGGCTTTCACAACATTGGCTGAGCATGTCGGATGTCCGGCGGTGTCCCGGGAGGACTCCGCTGTAGCCAGGCCCGACAGTATGATGCCGGTTACATCGGACAGATTGCCTGGCAGTTTGAGGGTGAATTGAGCCCTGGTGAGCAGGGTGAGGTCAGATATCGATTTAAAATAGAATAATTGGAGTGCTTTTAATTGTGGTTTGAACTATCCATCTCCACTTTCTGGCGTTGATATCACAAAAAAATACCTCAGTCTGTTTTGTGGTTCTGTCCATCATCAATACTTATCAGATGACATGAGCAAAAGGATTTGCTTTGTATGGCAGGTATACCATCGGCTCCCACAGGAAAAAGCCATCTACCATCAGCTGTTGGAAAGCATGAGGGGGATACTCCGGTATCTCAACCTAAATTCCAAACGTTCAAGGTGAAAAAAACCGATATGCCAGCAATAATGGCCATGTTGGAGAAGGTGACAAGTGAGAAAGCTGGCTCGGCTCCTGATCTCGCAGATACTACCGTCACGGTAAAATCGCATAATGACAGGTCGATTACGTCAACGGAAACCACCCATTCGCTGAAATATAGATCCGCCCCCCCGCGTGCTGATGCATTTGACCTGCAGAAAGATATAGACACGGATGAGGGGATCGAAGAGGACATTGATACCGAGTCAGTATCCGGTGAATGGGATACGATATCTGGTTTTTCGACAGATGATGAGCCTGATCTCGACAAATATGAAACTCGATCAGAAGACAACGGTTTTGACGACGACTGTGGGTTGGACGTTGATGATGAAGACTGGGACGATGATGATCAGCCGACAGATGAGGCACCTGGTAGCGTCAGTCGTCAGTCGCCAGTAAAGGAACGGTTTTCCAATGCCCTTGAGAAAGTCAAAACCCTCCGGAAGAGAATGACGGACTGGATAATTAGTGTGCCTCAGAAGGTCAACAGCAAATTACCGCGTAAAGCAAAAGATAGCATGGTGTTGCATGCCCCTTCTCCCAAAGCACTGAAAGAAAGAATAACCGGTAAGGTGGCTGACGCTTCACTCAAGATGTCGAATTTGAGCACTCAGGCTAAGAAGGAAATTCATCAGTTGAGTAAGTCGCAGGGCGATTCAGAGTATGCGGAAGTTGATCAGCTGGAAGAAGTTAAGCAAAGAATCATAGAAACTGAACAACGTCTGTATCAACTCGACAATGATCGTGCAGCCCTGTTGAAGGTGTTTGATGCAGAGGACGCTTTGGAACGGCTGGATGCCATCGATCGCGAGGTCTCTGAGCGAACTTTGGATATGAAAAGCTACAAGGCGGCTGAAAAGATGTTGCAGGCCATGAGGAAGCCTATTGTTAAACGGGTACAGAAGAATAGTCTGGCAGCGGAAAATAATGCCTATGAAGATAAGGCGAAGACGTACAGGGAGAGCAGTGCGGAACTCTCCCAACAGCTGGAAGCTCGAGGTAAAGAGTATACGGAACTGAAGTCTTCACTCAAAGAGCAAGTACAGGAAAAGCAGCGCAAAATAAAGCAGTTAAAATCTGAGATAAAAAAACAGGAAAAGAGAATTCGCCAGATAGAAAGAGACGTCGAGTCGCCTGATAAAAAAATCATTCATATGGGGAAGAAGGGGACTTATGATTATGATGAACTTAAGGCAAATGTTGAGGAACTCAAAGAGCGGTTGCAATCTGAAGAAAATTCCCTTCTGAATATTAATGATAATATTGGAAAGAAAAAAGATCAGGTGAACGCTGTTAAAGAAGAACAGTCAGAGAAGCGTAAGCAGATGAGACGAGATAAAAATGAACATGAGAGAATGCTAAATGTATTAAACAGACTTTCCAAAGATGAGTAAGCTTTTGTGTAATGATTTAAAGCTGATTTAGCCATTTTTATAAAAGCAGGTTTTTGGTTTTTTAGTTTTTTGTATTTTTAAGTTTTATTTTCTCCATATTTCAGGCATTTCATTTTTGATATAAAGCAGTAAGTCTTCAAGGTCAAAAATGCCTTCGTCGCCATTTGAATGCTGTGTTTTCAATACGTAACGGGGTTCACCCTCTGGATCAAAAGACATGGTCAGCATCATCGCTGATGATTCGCTGTATGACCTGACAGGCAATTTGATAACGGGCGGTTGCTTGTCCATCATTCTCTCTCTTTAGTAGACGGTTTTAATTTAGTTTAGTTGTTGGAAAGGAGGGGGCATAAACTAAACTCAGACTTTTATCTCTGCGTCGTAATTTACTGTTGATTCAAAGCTATAGTTGTATTTATGGTATCCAGATAGGCATTTTCAGGCAGGAAGCAGTATGTCAGGGATCTCGGAAACAGGTGGTATTTCGTTTGGAACTGGCAAGAATCTGGTATCGGCAGAACCCGTTGATGTAGAAGGAAAAACCTCTGATTCAAGAAGTGTAAAGCCCATCAATGATATAGAACCACAGATTATACAAGACCATTCATTAAGTCTGACAGATGATAATAAAACGACTGTTGCGGAAAGAACTATCAGCCATGTTGAAGGGGAGTCCCGCATCCCGACTACACCAGCGGATGATGACACGGGTGATGATGAAGTTTACATAAAATTTAATCGGGAGACTGGTGAAACCATACTGTTTGATTCTGACCCTGACAGTGTGGAGTTATTATCGGAACCTGAATTTCCGGAAAAAGACTCCCGGTTCGACACGGGGCTCAAGTCAATTGAAACCTATGAAGAAAAGGCACGTCGGGGCAGTGAGGAAATCCTGAAGAACGCTGACAGCTCAGGTCGCCTCGCAGAGGAAACCCGGAGCAATGCCGAACGATCGCGAACTCATCTCGGCGAGATCCAGACAAACGCTGATACTTCTGGACGTCTCGTAGAGGAAACCCGGAATAACGCAGAGCGTTCGCAAGCCCATCTTGGAGAGATCCAGATAAACACCGATACTTCCGGGCGCCTCGTAGAGGAAACCCGGAGTAATGCAGAGCGTTCGCAACTCAATCTCGATGAAACCCAGAAAAATGCCGATGCTTCCAGTAGCCTCCTTGCCGAAACCCGGAGCAATGCGGAGCGTTCGCAACTCAATCTCGATGAAACCCAGAAAAATGCCGATGCTTCCGGTAGCCTCCTTGCGGAAACCAAGAGCAGTGCCGAGCGTTCACAAGTCAATCTCGGAGAAACCCAGAAAAACGCTGATGCTTCCGGTAGCCTCCTGGCCGAAACCTGGAACAACGCGGAGCGTTCGCACGTCAGTCTTGGAGAAATCGAGAAAAACACCGATACCTCCGGTCGTCTCGTAGAGGAAACCCGGAACAATGCGGAGCGTTCGCGAGACAATCTTGGAGAAACCCGGAAAAACGCGGATGCCTCTGATCATTTCCGGGCTGAAACCCAGAGCAACGCAGAGCGTTCTCAGACTAACCTCGGCGAAACCCGGAAGAACGCAGATTCTTCAGAGCGGTATAAGCAGCAGGCCGAGATGTTCACGGAGAGTTCCAGGACGAGTAGTACCGAAGCGAAAAAGCATGAGGAAGCCAGTCACCAAAGTCGTCTTGAAAGTCTTGCGAATGCAGAAAGTATCGCCACCATTAAGGGACAGGCGCAGACCAGTGCAGAAGAGATTGAATTCAGCAGGGACCAGGCGAAGGTGTATGAAAACGAGGCGCGTGCGGGCAGGGATCAGATCGAAGAAGATCGGAGCGTATCAGAAAGCATCTTACAAGAGACGCGTTCTAACGAAGAGCGTTCGGCTGCCAATAAATTCCGCTCAGAAGAATATGCCAATGCGTCTGATCGCATGATGCAGCAGACAAAGCAGAATGTCACCGAAAGTGGTGAGAGTCTGGAACGGATCAAAACCACTGAAGAGACCGTAGAGCACAAGCGGCAAAACGTTGAACAAGTATCGGAGGAAATCAGCCAGTTGGCACAACGGGCAACAGGCGATGCTGACAGGGTGAGCCAGCTTGAACAACAAACACGGTCTGTCAGTGAAACCGCCGGGCAACTCAAAAACAGCATTGAAGGTGATGCCGAACGGGTTAAGCGCATGGCGACAGACACCCAGGAAGGTGCTGAAAAGGTATCTGGGTATGAGCGTCAAAGCCGGTTAACCGGTGACCGTATTGCAAGTCAGGAAAAGAAAATCAACCAGGCTCATGATCGTGCTGTAGCGCTTGAGAAAAAGGCGAAAACGGCATCGTCCAACGCGAAGACTCAGGAAGGAAAGGCGAAGTCTGCGGCTTCTGAAGCAGAGAAAAACCAGAAGAAGACGGCTGATGCACTCAAGCGGATTGAGGCACGGGAGAAGCGTGCGAATGAAATGCTCCGCAAACTTGAACAGTTAGTGGCCAGGGCTGAAGCACAAGCCCCGAAAGGCGCGCCGGCCGCCTGAAAGCAGCGACCGGCAATGACGATCAAAAATAGCCTGCGACTACTGTGCGACGGGGTTCCCTTCCCTGTTTAACACAACCACCTGACCAATGTTCAGCTTTTCAATATCCGCTTTTATCTTGCTGAGATCACCGATAACCAGCCAGGTGAAACGATCCGGATGCAGCGAGGTTTTCGCTGTTTTCCGGATGGTGTCCTTACCCGTGTTTTCGACACGACTGGCATAGTCATACATATGGCTGTCCGGCAGGCCGTATTCAACCAGGGTGCTGACGGAACCCAGCAACGCGCCATTGGTTTCATAACTGCCCGGCAGCTTGTTGATCCGGTTGGTTTTCACCAGGGCCAGTTCTTCGTTAGTCGCCGGTTGGTTACTGATGTAGGCCTGGTATTCCTTCAGCATTTCCGCCATGGCTTCATCGGTCTTGTCGATCTGGACCGAGGCGGTGGCCATGTAAGGACGCTGTCCGCGAGCATTGCGGGCATAGCTGTAGGAACCATAGGCCCAGTGTTTGTCTTCACGGAGGTTCATGTTCAGTCGCGAGGTGAACTGACCGCCAATTACGTCATTCATCAGGCCGAAAGCCAGTGCCTTGTCATCGTTCAGTGGCATGACCAGCTGTGATGCGATGATGGTGGACTGGCTGGCGCCGGGGTAGTCAATCAGGTAGACCGTTGATTTGCCGGGCTCCGCGACCTTATTGATGGTTTTCCCGGGCATGGGCTCTGCGGGCGCCTGCCAGTGGGACAGTGCTTTTTCCAGTTTGGGCAGCAATTCTTCCATGGAGGTGTCACCAGTGACAATCAACGTGCCGTTATCGGGACGTATCCAGGTCTTCCAGTAGCCCACCAGATCGTCCCGGGAAAGTGAGGAAACGGTATTGAGCGTACCGCTGCCACTCCATGGGGTGTTATAGGCATGACCCGGACCGTAAAGCAGTTCCGGCAGAATGCGACCGGCAATGCTGCGGGGGCTGGCCTTTTCCTGGCGAATACCATCCAGCATGTTGCTGCGCAGGCGTTCCAGGTCAGTCTCGCTGAAAGCCGGTTGGGTCAGCACATCCGCCATAATGGCAAGAGACTGGTCCAGGGTGACCTTGAGGCTATCCAGGTAGACGCTGGACGTATCGAAGTCGTTACCGGTACTGAGGGAGGTGCCGATGGTTTCGAGTTCTTCGGCCAGCTCCAGGGAGGTTTTATTCGCTGTGCCTTCATCCAGCATTGCCATGGTCAGACTGGGCAGACCCGGTTTGCCAAGACGTCCTGAGAGCCCGCCGTCAAACTGCAGTTCCATGCTAACTACCGGTGTCTGGTGGCGTGGGGCGAGTACAACCTTGAGACCATTGCTGAGCGTAGCGCGCTCAAGGGCGGGCAGGGAGAGTGATACCTTGCCATCCGTTGATGGCAGCTTGCTGCGGTCAGCGCCCTCTGCGGCGTGCTCGTAATCCGGGAAGGGCGTGATATCCAGCACATAGGCGCCACTGCTCAACCATTTTTCTGCGGCTTTGCGAATCATGGCTGGTGTAGCGCTTTGCATGGTGTCAAAGCTTTTCAGGTAGTGGCCGGGATCACCAAAATAGACCTCACCATGTGCCAGAATGTCGGACTTGCCGCCAAAACCGCCGACGCGTTCAGTGCCTCGTACAAAGCCTGCAGCCTGGCTGAACTTGATTCGCTGGAGCTCTTTGTCTGTGGGACCTTTCTTCAGGAATTTCTCCAGTTCTTCATCAATGATCGCTTCGATATGGGACAGGCTGACACCGTCCTTTGCATCGGCAACGATCATGAACTGGCCTGCCAGCATACGGTCATAGACAAAGGCGCTGACGGATGTGGCAAGCTGCTCATCATGGACAAGACGCTTGTAGAGGCGGGAGTTCTTTCCGCCAGCCAGCACATCTGAGGCGAGTGACAGATATTCTGAATCGGTGCTGCCCGCAGGTGCGGTGTTCCAGACTTTCATGATGCGAGCCTGGGGCACACGATCCTGCATGGAATCCCGTTTTTCTTCTGTACGCTTGGCGATCCAGCTGTCCATTTTGGCCAGCGGCGGGCCCGCAGGAATATCGCCAAAGTAGAGGTTGGCCTTTTCACGGGCTGTTTCCACGTCAATATCGCCAGCCAGTACCAGTACGGCGTTAGAAGGGCCGTAATAGGTTTTGAACCATTCTTTTACCAGATCAAGATCCGCGGCATCGAGGTCTTCCATGTAACCAATGGTGGGCCAGGAGTAAGGATGGCCTTCCGGAAATGTCTGTTCCGCCAGACGATTCCATACCTTGCCGTAAGGCTGGTTTTCACCCTGGCGTTTTTCATTTTTCACGACGCCACGTTGTTGATCCAGTTTCTCCTGGGTGATTGCGCCGAGGAAATGTCCCATGCGATCCGATTCCATCCACAGCGCCATATCCAGCGCGGGAGTGGGCACCGTTTCGAAATAGTTGGTGCGATCGGTATTGGTGGTGCCATTCTGTCCGGTGGCGCCGGCTTCCTCAAAGGGACGGAAAAATTCATCGTCGTAGTTTTCCGAGCCCTGGAACATCAGGTGTTCAAACAGGTGCGCGAATCCGCGTTTGCCCAGGCTTTCATCCTTGGAACCGACCTTGTACCAAAGATTGACCGCAACCACCGGTGCCTTGCGATCCTCGTGGACGATAACTGTCAGCCCGTTATCCAGGGTGAATTTTTCATACTCTATCGCGGTTTTGGGCAGTTGCTGGATGGCAGCGGTTGAAGTGTCGGTTGACAACAGGCTGGATGACAGGGAGTTACAGCCTGCCAGCAGTGTTGAGCCAAGCGCCAGTACAAGCAGGGTCTGTTTGAGTTTTGGTTTTTGCATCATGGTGTGCTGCTGCTGGTTACCTTACTGGTATGAGACGGAGGGTTTAATAATGACGATAGACAATGAATCGGTCATTTAGTTCCGTGGCAGTTGTGATTGTCGTACTAGTAAAAGACGAGTACCCATCAGGGTCAAGTGGAGTCCGGTGTTTATTTGTGACTAAGCAGGGGGCATGTTCACTGGCGATGGAAATCAGTAAGGGCAAACGCAGGGCTTACACCGGCGTTGATCATGTAGGTATTCATGTGACGATCTTTGCCGATGCGTCCTGTGTATAATGACTGATTGTTGTGGAAGTGAGTCATCCCCCGTCATGCCCGGAAAAGTTGTCAAAGTTGGCCGCCGCAATCGGCTGACAGTCGTCAGGCAGGTTCCTTTTGGTGTTTACCTGGAAGGCCAGTTCTCTGAAATTTTGCTGCCCAAGCGTTATGTCCCTGAAGGTGCTGAGGTTGGGGATGAACTGGAGGTATTTGTTTATCTGGATTCAGATGATATCCAGATAGCGACAACGGAAACACCGTTGGCCCAGGTGGGTGAGTTGGCCTGTCTGAAAGTGGTTGAGGTGAATGCCACGGGCGCATTTCTGGACTGGGGGTTGCCCAAAGACCTGCTGGTGCCTTTCAGTGAGCAGAAGCAGCGTATGGTCAAGGGGCGCTCCTATATTGTCGCTTTGTACCTGGATGACAGAACCCGTCGGATTGTTGCCTCCTCCAAGGTTGATAAATTCATGAACGACATGCCTGTCCGCTATCAAAAGGGCCAGACGGTTTCACTGTTGATTGCAGACCGCACCGATATCGGTTACACGGCGATTATTGAGGATTGTCACTGGGGCGTTATTTTCCACAATGATATTCATCAGTCGATCCGCTACGGTGAGCGCCTTCAGGGGTATATCAAGCAGGTTCGCCCGGATGGCAAGATTGACCTTTGCCTGTCCAAACCCGGTTTTGACAAGGAGGGCATGGCGGACCTGAGTCAACAGATTCTGGATGCTGTGCAGCGTCATCAGGGTTTTCTTCCCCTGAACGATAAAAGTGATCCGGCGCTAATTCAGAAACAGTTTTCTGTCAGTAAACGCACCTTCAAAATGGCGATCGGGGCACTGTACAAACAGCGGCTGATTACTATTGAAGAGGATGGTATTCATCTGAGTTAGTAGTCAGATTGTTTTGGGCTTTAAATGGACGTTAAGCCCATAACTGAAAAAAAGATTGTTCGAATATTTTAATAACATCATGGCGTTTTTTGATTCTTATAATATGTGGATTTTTTAATAGGAAGTGCTTTATTAATAATGATGTGTTTTCTCGGTGTTGTTCTTTTGTGGGGTGATATTACTGTACTGTCAGGGAGTGGTAATGGAAAAAGTTCTTTTTTTATGTACAGGGAATTATTATAGAAGCCGTTTTGCAGAAGAATATTTCAATCATTTTGTACGTATACATCATCTTCCTTATGAAGCATTTTCCCGTGCATTGCTTCAGGATCTCAGTGCAACTGGCAATGTCGGAAATATGGCAGAGGAAACAGTCAGGGCCCTTGAGGCGATTGGCGTACAGGTGCGAGGTCTGAATCGACAGCCTCTTAGCCTGAAAGAGCAGGACATGCTCGATGCGGATATCATTATTGCCATGGATAAGGTAGAGCATCAACCAATGCTTGAAGCGCATTTTTCATCCCTTTCCCAAGCTGTTCGTTATTATACGGTAAAAGACGTTGACCAGGTGCCTGCCCCGGAAGCGCTGACACAATTACGCCGGTTTTTGGATCAGTTACTCTCTGAACTGGGACATAACCAATAAACTCAAACGAGAACTCTGACCGGCAACATCGCTGGTTTTCAGCTCCTGCTACTGATGGACTGTTATAGTCGTGAGTGGTGGCATGGAAACTGTCCAATACCATAGTTTTCAATAGATTTCCGGATATCTTGATCAAATCATTTCTTAATGAACAAGAGTATAAAAGAATTTTTTTAATAAGTGATTAGTTGTAATTATTCGATTTGGTTTGAACGATGCTGAGGCATAGTTGTCTGAGTTGTTAGTTATGATGACTTTGGTGCTATTTAAATTATTGCTAAGGTGATTCGATGGATGAAAGACTTTCTCGTTTAAGCTTTTGTGGGGCTTTTTCATATGGTTACTACAAGGCACAAAATGAATGCAAAGGACGGTTCTGCAGTTTTCTGAATGCATTTTGCGTGTCGGTTAAAATTAAATTGTTTGGAGGTTATAAGGTTGATTCTTGTGAGGTTGATAAATTATTAAATGATCCAAGGTATAAAGATGCAAGGTTTGTGAAAGAAATAAATATCAGTCTCACGGAGAGAAAATCAGAGGTCTTATCACCAGGATTAGTGAATAACTTACTGACAACTGGTGAAGTCGTTGTACAGAATGACAGTCACAATGAAACGGGTTTGAATGAAAGTCATTGTGGCAATATCGTTGAGACTGAAAATTCCCCTGTAAACACTAATACTGATGAGGACATTGGAGTTCATGCAAGGATGTCTATTGCTGATGTCGAGTCATCTCGAACGGAAGAGATGCAAGTATTACCAGAAGATTTGAACAATGAGCCAGATATCAATGATAACAAGAGAAAAGAATTCAGAGAGCAATTAATAGAGTTTTTAACCAACTCCACATACGGTGACAAAAAAGCATTTGATTACTGTGGTGGTTCTGTTTTGATAGGGATTCTAAAGCCTGAGCACACTGTTTTTCATCGTGGCGAAGACGAATATGGGCTTGAAATAAAAGCAAGATGGAAGGTCGAAGGTAAAGAGGCTGCTTTAGAAGGATTGCGTGATCGGGGTTTTGAAGAATACTCGTATGGTAAAGGGTTGTATTTATCCCAGCAGACAGCGAAAGCGTGGACTTACGGTGCGAGGGTGATGAAAGATCACAGCAGGGTAATTTCAGAGTATTACTTAAAAAATGATATTAAGGTGCTTGAGGTTGATGATGAAAAATTAAATAGTGGAGATTTGAAGCGAAAATTACAAGAAGATTTCGAAAATGTTGTTAAGGCAATGAAAGAGTCTGGTTTTATTATCTGTAAAGATAAAACAAGGGGTGACTGTTCATTGGAGCGTCAACAGTTTCCGGATAGCAAGGTGAATGGATTGAGTGTTTTAAAATTGCTTGAACCCTCGTCGGTTGAAAATATAAAGTGCCTGGATCCTGATTTTCTTGATACAAAGCTGTCGATACCAATAGACAAAGAAACAGCCAAGACAATGAAAATGAAGGAAGTTCGCATTGAAGACGAAACAAAGCTTGAGAATATTGGTGAACGTGATGTCTATGAAGCAAGCGACGATAAAAATGGACAGAAGATAAATGTTTTTCGCCTATGTGTGGAATTGCCCAAAGAATTTATACCTTTCAGGAGGGGGGCTGATACGGAAAAGAAATATTTTATTCGAAAAGAAGGGAGTATCTTTATTCGCGTCAAACCTCCAGCGCCTGTATCTTATAATGATGGAAACAATCCAGGTTGCAGGGTGAATTATACGGATAGAATTGATTCGTTAAGAAATCAATTCTATGTGCAGTATGTGGCTGCAAATAACAATACTGATTGAATATTACCTTGCATCTTCTGAGCTGGTGCTGATAACAGTAATACAAGCCATGGGGCTCGTCAGGTAAGGATTTCAGCGTATACGTTTGTGCAGTCAACACCGCTTTGGAACAGTGCCGGGAATGACGTACTGCCTGAATCCGCCGGTTTCAAATTCGTAACCATCACATCACATGACATGATATGGAAAGAATGGCTGCCCACAGTCATTCCCGGTAACGCCGGTCATGACTGTGAGAGTTATGGCATCGTCCAGGGGGTCAGAGATTCTTGATCTTCTCAAACTCCTCCGGGCTGTACTTCTTCTCGGTACTGCGGGTGAGATCGGTCATCAGCTGGGATTTCAGTTCCCGGGCTTTGTCCAGCGTACGGCTGAGCAGGCCATTGGAATAGTCGTTGGCGAACTGGATGGCCGTGGCGGGATCCTCCGTGTAAAGGGTCTTGAGCATGCTGTTGATGTAAGGCTGGGCGCTGACATACTGGATTTCCACCTTGTCCCACACCGAGCGCACAACCGGTGCATACTTCCCGTCCATCACGTGCTTGTTGGTCAGCGTGCCGAGGCTGCGGTAGGTCCACCAGGCGGACTGGTCGTCATACTGGTCGGTGCCGATGGTATAGGCATACGGGATTTCATCCATGGCGTTGAAGATGGGGACAAAAGCCGTGTCCTCAACGGTGCCCATGGTTTGCCAGATCACCGCTGACAGCTCTTTCGGCATATCAGGATACATTTCGATGATATGGCTTTCCGCCTGGCGGTCGATCCCGATGGGACGGTCAGACTTGCCTTCCAGTGCGGTACCCTCGTAATCCGCCCGCAGGACGTTGGCTACATCCAGAACACTGATCTTTTCATCGGGTTTCATGAACAGCGGATATTGTGCCTGACGAGGCTTCTGCTTGATTGAAGGGGTCAGCAGTTTCTGGCCGAGCCATTCGCGGTCAGTGTTGTAGGGATCGTCAATGACGCCGAATGCCCTGGCGAAGTTAAAGGATTGGCGATCAGGATTCTTCAGCAGGTTGTGTTTTTTAACAAAGTCATAGACGCCACGGGAGGCCATGACATTCTGTTTGTCATTCAGGTCGACGCCGTGGATACGCAGGCCGTTTGCCATGATCAGGTACTGGTCATCCGGCACCCGTACCGCCATCCAGTGGTGGCCGGAACCAATTTCCATGTACCAGATTTCATTCTTGTCCGAGAACTGGACGCCGTTGCCTTCGCCTGCGCCGTATTGTTCAACGTAGTGTCCCAGCAGCTGTACCGCTTCACGGGCGCTCTTGGCCTGGGGCAGGATCAGGGTGGGCATGACTTCTTCGATGATGCCGGTATCCACCAGGGGATCCGCCGCCCTGGCCTTGTCATTGACTTCGGCGCTGGTGGTGGAGGACATGGCGACGTTGTATTCATTGACGCCACGCTCTTCGAACACCTTGCCGTCATTGGCGTGCTGGTAGGCATCCCAGTCTGCGATGCTGGTATAGCGATAGGCGACGCTGGGCGCTGGCACCTTCAGGCCGTTGGACAGGGTCCATACCGTGCCTTCTTCGATGGTCTCGCGGGGATGCACGACCATGTGCTTGGCCCAGTTGTTGATGGAGAAATCTTCGTTGCGGGCAATGATCAGGGCGCCGCTGGCCGAGGCCTTCTTGCCGACGGCAACGGCGGTACAGGCCTGGGCGGTCGGTACCATGATGGCGCTGGTAATGGCAACGGCGAGGATTTTTTTGCTGAACGTAGTCATGGAGATTGCAGCCTCCAGATGGCGTTGTGATGAATGAGGAGCCTTGCGGACAGGGGTAGGGTTATCACCAGTATGGTCGACAGGCGACCGGTGATGGGTCTGTTTTCATCGGCTGTTGTCAGGGTAGACCCTGAAAGCAGGGCGCTGACAGCCGGCCCCGTTCCGGATGGGGGCAATCTACGCGGTCTGGGCTAGCATGGTGTTGATTTGTATCAAGGAATGTCGGGTCGGCGGACATTGCCATGCCGGACTGGCGTTTACACGGATTCGGTATAGTCTGAGAGCACATCAATAACCTCAAACTATCAAAGTCAGAGCCTTTTATGTACAACATGCTGCTGCGTTGTCGCTATGCCTGGTTTTTGTTTGCTGTTGTGATTGCCATTAAGGAGGGACGTGCGATGGAAACCCAAGATTGGGAGCAGGCCTGGACGGAGGGGCAAACCGGGTTCCATCGGCAGGACGCTAATCCCCTGCTGATTAATTACTGGCCCACATTGGCAGTGGGTGAGGATGAATCGGTTTTGGTTCCACTCTCCGGCAAAACGGTGGATATGGTCTGGCTGTCTCAACAGCATCATCATATTGTGGGTTCTGAAATCGTGGAGCAGGCGGTAGCCTCTTTTTTTGCCGAAAATGCGCTTAAGCCCGAGATAACGTCGCAAGGTAGCCACACCTGGTGGCAAGCCAGTAACATCACGATCATCCAGGGCGATTTTTTTACGATACCCGCGGGTACTGTTGAGGCCTCAGCGTTTTATGACAGGGCTGCCCTGATTGCGATACCCCATGAGCAACAAGTCGCTTATGTGGCAGCGATGATGGCGACAGCGCCTGCGCTGGAGCATGGGTTACTCATCACGTTGGATTATGCCCCCATACTGGCTGGTGGTCCTCCTTATGCTGTCGGGCCGGACGCGGTAGACGCACTTTATGGTCAGTGGTTTGACGTGAAATTGCTCGGTTCTGCGCCACCGGAAAGGATACCTTCCCGAATGGTAGAGAAGGATGTGTCTTCACTGGTGGAGCATGTCTTCCAGCTTACCCGGAAAAAACGTTTATCCTGAACCGGTTAAAGCGTTTCGTGTGAGAGGTAGCCAATCACACGGAAGAGGTCAGGAAGAATCGCCTGGGCTTTTTCCTGCACCTCAGTATCCGGGATGTTGAGATCGGGAATCATAAGGCTATGACAGCCCGCCGCCAGTGCAGAGCGCATGCCGGTATTAGAGTCTTCCAATGCCAGGCAGTCAGCGGGATCGATGGCCAGCGCTTTGGCGGCCAGCAGGTAAGCGTCGGGTGCCGGCTTGGGGTGGTTGATCATTTCCCCGGAAACAATAACCTGAAAATAATCAGACCACGGATAACTCGCCATCACCCGATCAATTTTGCCCTGATGGGCCGAGGTAACCAGCGCCATGGGAATCTGATGTTCCTGCAGGAAAAGCAGGAGTTCCTGGCTGCCCGGCTTGCAGTCAATGCCGGCTTCCCATCCTTCTGTTTCCCGTGCGGCCAGCTGTGCCTTGAATGCAGCTAACTCAAATCGGTTTCCGCCGAGTTCTTTAATCAGCTGAAAGCAATCTGCCAGGCGGATACCGATGAATTGCTGGTAGACGGTATCGTTAAGATCAATGTGGAAATCTGCAGCCGTTGCCTGCCAGATTCGCTGGTAGAAACGCTCGGTATCAATCAGGGTGCCATCCAGATCCAAAAGAACGGCGGCGGGTGTAAAAGGCATGGCACGGGTTTCCGGTTATTCTGTGGCTGGGATTATCGGTTTTGTGGGCAGGTTGACTCAAGGCCGGTGTGTGATTTTGTGATTTGCGGTAACGACACCTGCCACGACTATGGCATTATCAAAGACACCAATAACAGCAATAACAATGATGCCACCATGATCGCCCATAGCGCCGGAACCCGCTTTCCGCTGTTTGATGATTATTCTGTTGAAATTCTTGATGACCATGCATTTCTGCCGTTGTTGGAGCAGCATCGAGCCCAGGTCTTTGCCAACACACTGACCTTTTCTGCCTGGGAAGCCCTGAACGCGACAGAGCAAAAAGCGCTGGAGTCATGGCAGCAGCATGCGGATAGCCTTGTACGGTTAAATCTTACGCTTTATCAGGGCGATGCGTTTATCGGCTGGAGTTGGGGGCGGCAACTTGACCAGGAAACGTTTTATATGGCCAGCAGTGCATTGCTGGAGCCCTGGCGCCGGCGAGGCATCTATTCCGCCCTGTTGCGCTGGCTGCTGACGCAGTTGAGCGCACAGGGCGTGCAAATTGTTCGCAGTCGTCATCTGGCGACAGACAATGCCATTATCATCCCCAAACTGAAGGCAGGCTTTGTTATGACCGGGATGGAACTCTCGGATGTCGCCGGAACCCTGGTTCAACTCAGTTACTTCTTCAATGAGCGGCGACGGCAGGTACTCGATTTCAGGGCCGGTTTCCGGCTGGCAGATCGGGAGATTCTGGAACAGTTGTCTCTGTAATCCTTGTCCCATGTCAACTCAGGGTGTTTTTTTCGGGGGATATAATCATCTGGACAGGTGGTGTTACCTGAAATCAAAGCATGAGGGGAGCAGGTTATGTACGAAAAAATCTGGTTGGCGGGCCTGGGTGCCTACGCCCGTTCCGAGAAAAAAGGTCAGGAAGGCAAGGCGTTCTTTGACGAGCTGGTGGTAGATGGCGAGAAGGTACGTGATCGCGCCAGCGGCAAGATCGAAGAACTGAAAGGCAAGGCCAAAGACAGTATTGGCGAAGTTGTCGACAAGGTGCGCGATATCCTGAAGCTGGAAAAGGACAAGGACACTGAAGAGCTGTCCCGTCAGATCGAATCGCTGAGCAAGGCTGTCAGCGAACTGGCTGCTGTTGAAAAGAAAACTGCACCGGCTAAGAAGTCTGCCTGATTTCATAGCTGAAATAAAAAAGGCTGCCTGAATAAGCAGCCTTTTTTTATGTGTTTCGGCTTTACCACTTGGCGTAATGTTCTTCGGTAAAGCCATACTGGTCACGGATCGTGATCACTTCGCCATCCGTTGTTGTCAGCGTTCCGTTGTAACGACCAAACATCTGGCTGAAATTACTGGCCATGATCAGGAAATTGTTTTTTTCCGCCTGACAGCCCTCAGGTGTGAACTGCAGGTCGACGTTGCCATCGCCGGATGTAACCCGCCAAGTGTCGTACAGATTAGCCGGATCATAATCAAAGATCAGGGTGTCGATCTTGTGCAGGGTGCCATCGACCCAGAAACAGTTCTCGGTATAGCTCGTCTCGTTGACACCGCAGGCGCCATTAAGGCCAATCACACGTCCGTCGTCCAGTACGCCGGAGAAACAGGACCAGTTCCAGAAACAGCGGCGACGGAGGTATCCGGCGGTCCAGTCCAGGGTGGCACAGGCGTTGACAGTCTCCAGGTCAAAATTACCCAGCGAGCTGCGGATTTCTCCTCGACAGCGTACACCTGCTACTTTTTGTGTGAAGGCGAAGCCGGTCAGGTCTGCCGGCGTACAGATACGCATGGGCGAGAAATCCTGCTCGGAATAAGCCATATCAATGGCGGTGCCATCCTTCAGTCGAACCGTCAGTTCCCGCAGTCCGGTCTGTGGATTGATCGCCATGTGGATCTCGTTGGCGCCGGAGCGGAACAGCCAGTTGCCAGCATCGGGGCTCAGGCTGGTTTTGTGGAAACCGCCAAATCCCGGCGCCTTGAACTGGTAGTTTTTGAAGGCGCGTGTTTTGGGATTATACAGGTAGAGAAAGGCGACAACCGCCAAACGGGTGTCGACAATGGCGCAGCCGGCAATGATCTCCGGGCTGATAATCGACATGAACTGGAACTGGTTAAAGCCAAACCATCGGCGCAGCTTACCGGCTTTGTTCCCCATCGGGGTTTTCAGATTGAAATCCCGGTAATTAATCGTGTCTACCGGTTGCTTGAAAATCCCCGTCCTGACCCTGCCGCGGTCATCAATCAGATCCATTACTGCGTCGTTCATTGCTATCTTGTCTGTTCGAGAGAGCCCGGACGTATTGCCCGGGTTTGATGGTTATTATCGTCGGTTTGTCCAACAGCCTCAGAACCGCTCAGCGGCATGGTTGAGAATATGCACAACCATGGCGATGGCATGGGGGATCACCTGCCTGGCAACACGTACCCGGTCATTGTGATCCTGACTGCTCAGTACGATACCACCATTGGCATAGGAATAGGCACCGCCCTGGGTCAATAACGGGCGTATTTCCGGGTTGCCGGGAACGGGCGGCGTCAGGTTCAGCAAGGCCTGTTCTACCAGTGTCGTTTCATTGAGGTTTTCCTGGTCGTAATAATCTTCTACCCAGCCTTCCCAGCCTGAGTGATTATGGTCGGATGTCGTCCAGGTGTGGTGGGGTTGCAGCAGGTCGGTGGTGTGCAGGGTGAAACCGAGGGTTTGAATGGTCGGCTGGCGCCAGAACTCGTTGTACCAGTATTGCCCGAGGTTATCGATGGGCTGGAACGGGATTTTCTCAAAATCCTTGTACATGGATTTGCTGGAGTAGCTGCCCTGGCGGTAGTTGGCTTCGGTAATGCCATAGCTGTTGTATTCCGAGTCCTCACGGCCAAACCAGCCTGCCATGCCGCCACGGCCATCATCCAGGTGATCGCCAACCAGCCAGGTGGCGGCCATATTGTCGATGGCGCCCCACACTGTCAGCTGATCGTAGTTGTAACCACCAATATCATTGCCGTGGCTGTCCGGCCCACGGGTATGGTTCTGGAAGTGCCAGTAGGAGGTATAGGAGACGATTGAAGCTCCCAGTCCCCACACCGGCGCCCTGACACAATCGCCGGTGATGGCGCCACACATATAGGTGTCTTCAAAGTCATCCACGTCAAAGGCGCCCTGACCAAGACGATCTGCGAGTTGGTCAATGGATATTCCAGCGGCCTGTGCCACCGACTGAAGCCGGTTATAGGCCGTAGTATCTGGATTGGCGGCCATGTAGTTGACGGCGTCAATGACGATCCGTTTGTGAGTCGGTTGCGTGAAAGCATGGACATCAGCCGTGGCGCAGACCAGCAGTCCGGCGACTGTGGCGGAGGTAAATAGGCGGTTCATGGGATTTCCTGTCTGACTTTTTATTGTGTTTTATTATTCTTATTAGTCTGTGGTTACTGTTGTATTAACCCTTCATGAAAGCCGAGCACCGTGCTCGCTTTGAATCGGTGCTCTCGTCGCCTAGTGTACCGATGTTTGTCAGTGGTGTGTATGCAATCTGTCGATCCGGTCTGTTTTCCGTTAATCCATGCATCCCAGTGTTTAATCTGTGACAAGAGTCCCGCTTTCGGTTGACGCCTGTATTTTTTGACATGAAAATTGCTAACCAATTTTTCACACGTCAATAAACACGCGACAGGTAGCGGGAAGTCACCAGCGTCGCACAAGGCAGGAGCTTATGGAGCAGCTATCCGCACTTGATACCGCATTCCTTAACCTGGAAACAGGGAGCACACCGATGCATGTCGGTTCCCTCGGTATTTATGATCAGTCCACCGTTCCGGGCGAAAAACTCGGTTTCAAAGACATTATCCGCTATTTCGAAAGCCGTCTGCCAAAAGTGCCTGCACTGCGTTCGCGCATGGTTGATGTGCCCATGGGGCTGGATTATCCCTACTGGATCTCTGATCCCGATTTCGACATTGAATTTCACCTGCGTCATATTGCCCTGCCACATCCGGGTGACTGGCGTCAGCTGTGCATCCAGGTAGCGCGCCTGCACGCCCGCCCGCTGGATATGGGGCGTCCGCCGTGGGAAATCTACGTTATTGAAGGGCTGGACAAGATTCCTGGCCTGCCGGAAGGCAGCTTTGCCATTGTCAGCAAGGTGCACCATGCCCTGGTCGATGGCGTTTTTGGTGCACAGTTGATGGCAGCCATGCACGATCTTGGCCCTAACACCAAGATCAACCTGCCCGACAAGCCCTGGATTGTCGATCGCGTTCCGACAGGTGTTGAACTGCTGAGCCGTGCGGCGTTCAACAGTGTTCGCAACGTGATGAACAAGGGCAAGGTACTGGGGCGCTATGCGCTGCCTGCGGCGACCAATATCGTTAAGAAAAAGCTGAGCGGCCAGAGCTGCAACCTGTTCAGTGCGCCGAAAACCCGCTTCAATGACCGGGTCAGTTCACACCGTGTTTTCGAGGCGGTGTCGTTTGATCTGTCCGAGATCAAACAGGTTAAAAATGCGCTGCCGGATATCACCCTGAATGATGTGATGGTGAATATCGTGGCCGGTGCGCTGCGTCGTTACCTCAAGAGCAAGGGCGAGTTGCCGGAAGAATCCATGACCGGCATGCTGCCGATCTCTGTACGTCCTGATGCCAAGCAGAACCAGCAGGGCAACCAGATCTCGTTCATGTTCCCGAAGATCTATACCGACATTGAAGATACCGTGGAACGTTTGAAGGCGATCAACAAGGCGACAGCTGCCGGTAAAGATACCAACGAACAGTTTGGTGGTGGCCAGGCGCTGGAATCTGCGGCCCTGTTACCAACGACGGTGACTAACCTGATCATGCGTTCACTGGTGAAGTACAACGTCACCAATTATGTGAAGCCGTTGTTCAATACCGTGATCACCAACGTACCCGGTCCCCAGCTGCCGCTGTACCATGCCGGTGCGAAACTGGTCAGCTTCTACGGTAGCGGTATCTGCTACGACACCATGGGGCTGTTCCATATCCTCTTCAGCTACAACGGTAATATCACTATAAGCGTGACTTGCTGTCGTAACATGATGCCGGATCCGGCCTTCTATGCGGATTGTCTGCGTTATTCCTTCAAGGAAATGCAGAAGGCGCTGTTGGGTGAAACCAAGAAAAGCAACGTTGTCACACCGATCAAGAAAGCCTCCGACAAGAAAGCTGTAGAAACAGCCAGGCCGGCGACTGAGGAAGCAAAAACGACAACGGCACGTTCAGAAAAAACCGCTACGACCAAACCGGCTGCAGAAAAGAAAACCACTGCCCGTAAAACGGTACGTAAAAAATCTGCAACAACAAACGTAGCAGCAGCAAAACAAACTGAACCCGGTGCGGAGAAAAAAGAAACGGTGAATGTCAAAGAATCGTAAATAATTAAAGAGGGCTGTTATAGCCCTCTTTCTTTTTGCGCTGGAAACAGCCTGTTGTTAAGTTTGATTAGGCTGTTTTTGTTCCATTGAATACCGTTTTACGGCATTCAATGGTTTCGTTTTGATTTTATTTTTCGGATGTGCTGCGAATATAGTGATATTCACTTTCCATTTGCTGTTCAGTATTTTGACCAACAAATTCCGCTAATGCTTTTCCAACCAGTGGCACGCTGCTGTTGATTTCAATATCAACAATATTAACGCAGCCGTTTTCTTCTGGTTGCAGCGTCATGTTGCCGTTGATTTTGACAGGAACGCCATCAATATCGATGCGCAGCTCGCAGGAATAGCTGCCATCGCTGTTCTTGTTCCAGTTTTCACGCTGGCGGACACGGTTCCACTCACCGGCAAATTTCTTCAGCATGGCAGGGATTTCATCGCCTACAGGGACTTCACGGCGACTGTCGATGCTCAGGGTATCGGGACCTGTGGTGAGATCCTTGATACGGAATTTTCTCGATCCTAATGCTTCGTATTTGTCACTGACAGTGGTTTCGGAAGCAAAGAATGCGTAAATATCTTCGACGGAAGCTGTATATTGATGTCTTGCAGTTACTTTCATTGTGACGTCTGTTCTTTTGGTCAGGATTAACAGGTTGTTTTTTCAGGCTTATTATATCGACGAGATTCGTTGAATGTCATTTCAATAGCCGTTTTTTTCTCGCTGAATACAAAGATTACATATGTTTACGTGTGTGATAGCAGTCTATATAATTCGAGGCGCAGTACAGGCAGTAATTTAAAATGATACAGGGGAGTAATGAATATGTACGAGAAGATCTGGCTTGCGGGCCTTGGAGCGTATGCCCGTTATGAAAAGCTGGGCCAGGAAGGCAAGAAGTTGTTTGAAGAGCTGGTTGAAGACGGTGAAGACGTCCGTGATCGCGCCAGTGACAAGGTTGAAGAGCTGAAAGGCAAGGCTCAGGACAAAATCAACGAGACCATTGCCAAGCTGAAAGAGATCGTTCGCCTGGATAAAGGTGATGACGTTCAGGATCTTTCTCACCAGATTGAAGAACTGAGCAAGGCGGTTAAGGCGTTGGCCGCTGCTGAAAAGAAGACCAAGGCTCCTGCTCGCACCACTGCGGCTGCCAAGAAAGCGTCCTGATTTTTTTAGCCGGCTACTCAGCCGGCTTTTTTTCTCCCGCTCTACGCACCTTCCTCGACAGGTTCTGCCGCCATAATCGCATGTTGCAATTTTTCAAACGACTGTTGCAGGCATTCCATGTAAAACGCTGGATCCGGCATCATATTCCGGCAGGCGGTGACTGAAATGGCAATATTACCGTTGTAGCTGAAAGCCGTGTGGGCAAGACCGACAGTGTCGTAAATCATATCCAGCCCGTAACTGGCTACCATGCGGGCGCCAACGTGATACAGCGGTATATGGGGACCCGCCACGCTACTGATAAAGGTATTAAACAGTGGGTGCGCATGCCGGGTGGTCTGATAGGTGACCGCTGCCTTCAGTGACATATCCGCCAAAGTGTTGGGGAAGAGTTTGGCGGCATCATCAGCGATCTGCCAGTCCAGCCAGGTAGACTGGTTCCGGGCACGATCCATATGGGCGGCAATGCGTTCCAGGCGCTCAAGGGGATCGGTGATTTCCGTGAACAGCCGCGGGAACACGTAGGAAAAATGGTGTACCCGCTTTTCGTTGGTCTTGGGTGAACGGTCTGGCACCGGGAATATGGCACGCAATGACTCATCCGGCAATTCGCCCTTGGAGCGCAGATAGCTACGCAAACCGCCGGCAATAATGGCGATGATGACATCATTAAAGCGGGTTTGTGGACGGGCATCACGAATCGCCTTGATCGCATCCAGCGGGAAGCTGATGCCATCGAACGAGCGGTGGTACGAAATACGTTCATTGAAGCGGGTGCGCGGTGCGTAGCGGATGCAGGACTTGCGGGTGGCGCAGTTTTTTAACAGCCCCTTGGTGACCGGCAGTGCATACCTTTGTGCGACATGGGCGTAACTGCCCAGTATCTTGACGCGATTGACAGCCGCACGGCTTAGCAGTTCAACGCTGGTAGGCACCCGTTCAACAGTGAGCGGACGATCTGGCAATTGCGTCATGGTGCCACTATCAAGGTCATGCAGTGCTGCCAGTAGTTGACCGCCTATTTCGCGGTCCAGTATGGCGCGGTGAACCTTGGTAAGGATGGCAAAGCACCCGTTGGGCAGTCCTTCAATGTTGTCCAGCCCTTCAATGATGGTGGCTTCCCAGAGCGGGCGGTTCAGATCCAGTGGCCGGGCATGCAGGCGTGCAACCTGGATGCACAGTTGACGCCAGTCGCCTGGTTTCGGCAGTGAGATATGGCGCAGGTGATACTCAATGTCGAAGTCCGGATCTTCGATCCAGTAGGGGTAGTCCAGGTTAAAGGGGACCTTGACCGTACGCAGCCGCAAGGGCGTCAGTTTATGCAGGCGCGCCTTGAAGGTGCGTATGATTTCCTTGAAACGGACCTGACCGGTTTTGCTGGTCTTCTGGTCATAGATGCAGAGCAGGCCCACATGCATCGGGGTACTGCTGCTCTCCATATGGAGAAAAAGATTATCTTGTGGTGAGACCTGGTACATGGCGGTCAGTCGTTCCCGGTAAGAAGCACCTTGTTATCTCTGAAGCGTACCGGATCAATCGCAGTTTGCGCTGACCTGGATTAATGTTCGTACGCATCAGCGGGATCTGGAAAGCAACGTCCTGCTGTCGGGGGTGCTGGCTGTCGCTGAACGTGAAGGGATGATAAGTAACTGGTGTCGCTATTACCAGTATTTATACATAATGCAGACGTTTCAGGTCAGCAGGCGCAGGGTGCCTTCATCCATGCGCTTCCATTGGTTGTCCGGCATGGCGAGCCGGTCTGCCATTACGTAGAGGGCCCGGGGGTTGAAGATGATGCCGAGGTGGCTGGCACCGACGGCAATGTTCTGGGACAGTTCCGTCTCATCAACCTTGGCGATCTGCCAGGCGACCACGCCATCCTGTTTGGTATAGATCGAGGTAAAGGCGACACCGGGTACCGGGTGTCGGATTTTCTCTACCCGTTCTTCGATCTCTTCCCGGCTCATGTTGCGACCAAAGATCTTGAGATAGATATCCCACAGGCTGGTGTTTTCCATGGAGCCACCAATCGGGCTGGCAAGCGTGATGACCTGGCGGATCATTTCCGGATGCTTGCGGGCAACTTCCCGGGCCAGAACACCGCCCAGACTCCAGCCGACCAGGCTGATTCGGTGGCCGGATGTGAGATAAAGTTCTTTGACGCGCTCAGACAACAGTGTCTCAATATCCCGACTGCCGGTAGGACCGAGGTTAACCCCCAGTTTCCAGGGTTGGGCGTTATAGCCGAATTTCCGGAGTTGCTTGCGCAGAAATGCGGTGGCGGGATCGCTGGTCATAAAGCCAGGCAGTACCATGACCGAATGGCCATCGCCCCTGGGGGCCCGGTTTAGCAGAGAGCGCTCTTTAACAAGGCTGGCGACATCCTTGACTGCTCGTATGGCATCCAGAGCGGTGTCCAGCTTGCTTGGCGCTTTGATGGCTTCTTGTTTGCTCATTCTACTGCCCGATTGTGTTTCTGTTGCCTGCGATTGCTGTCCTTAACCTGCAGGTCCTGACTGCCTTTCCCTGAAACGTTGATCGCCTACCCGCATCCCCATCTTATTTTGGATGATGGTACGAATTTAGGTGCAGTATGTTCAAGTATATAACAATCCTATGGGTAAAAGTTGGCTATTATGCATGATTGTTTTTTACCGAAGTCAGTGTAACAAACTGTACCGTGTTATAGGTGTGTTTGAACAGAAATGAACAGGGGGTCAGTGTCGTTTATAACGCTATGGCAGGAAGATAAAACGAATCTGTTTAAATGGTGAGCAGTTTGTCAGCAGGCTTGTGGTTTCGGGGGATAACGTTGAATTTCCAAAGTAAACAACAGGTTTATCCACAAAAGCTGTGGATTATGGTGTAGGCGATATCGCACGCCAGGCAGGGTGAAATACCTATTGCCGGCTATATCCACCCCATAATGTCCCTGTTTTTCTGTGTGTCTGAAGATGTTTGTTTTTTCTATTCTCCGGGCAGTGTGACAGTGACCTGAAGACCCGGATTCAGGTTCTTCAGCGCAATATTGCCCCCATGGTTGTGGATAATGGTACGGGTAATTGCGAGCCCAAGGCCTATACCGCCGGTGTCGCGATTGCGAGAATTTTCCAGGCGATAAAAGGGTTCGAACACTTTCTCCATCATTGCTTCTGGAATGCCAGGGCCTTTGTCGATGATGGTCAGACGGATGCCCCGGTTTTCATGGCTGAGGGATACCTCGGCAGATTCCCCATATTTGACGGCATTTTCGACCAGGTTGCGAATGGCTCGTGTCAGGCTGACCGGACGGCAGGACAGCACTGCATCCGGACCTTCGTGGAACGTGACTGGCATCCCAAGCTCTTCGAGGTCATCACAGATGCTGGCCGTCAGGGCATTGATATCCACACGACGTGTGTCTTCCTGCTTGGCGGCTTCCCTGGCAAAAGAGAGCGTCGCTTCTGTCATGGCCTGCATTTCTTCCAGTGTCGCAAGTAGTCGCTCTTTTTCAGGGGAGTCTTCCAGCAGCTCTATCCGCAATCTCAACGTGGTAATCGGGGTTCGCAAATCATGTGAGAGTGCTGCAAGCATACGGGTGCGATCAGCAACAAAACGCTGCAGACGTTCATGCATACGATTAAATGCGTGAATCGTCTGACGAATATCCTTTGGCCCCCGCTCTTCAATGGTCGTGACGGTTTCGCCAAGACCCAGGCGGTTGGCCGACTGGGTCAGTTCTCCCAGGGGACGGGTGATGCGCCTGACCATCAGGATAATCACCAGCATCAGCATGAAACCACTGAGTAGCAGAAACAGACCGGTTTGCCGGGCGACCAGCGGAGGAATGGACGGCGTTCTGGCAGAGAGGTTTAACCATTGTCCATTATTCAGCTGGATGGAGAAATTCACAAAAGGCGCTGCAGGTTTGCCTGAGTGAAAGTCAAACCGCCGGTGTGAAGGATTTCTGCAAGTACGACGACTGTTTTTTGCCCACTCTTGCGAGTTCCGTCGGTGGCTGGGGTGCATGCAATGGGGTTTTCCATAGCGGCTTAACCAGGCGCGCACCCGGCCACGGTATGGCGCGCCCAGCTCACGGCTGAGCTTGGCAATGAAGCGCAGGTCCTGCCGGGACTCGGCGTCTTCGGGAATATGGCTGTTGCTGTCCAGCCAGAACGTGGCCGGTGCTGTGCTGGCAGCCTTGACCATACGGCTGTGAAAGGTTTCTGGCGTTTCGTCCAGCAAGCGCGTCAGAGTGATAGTACGCTGGATCAGTTGCAGTTCGCTGGCATCGTAGATCACGTTGCGATGTGCGCTGGAGAGTATCCAGAGACTGATCGCCTGGGCTGACACCAGCGTAATAAGAACGACGATGACCATTTGTCCGGCCAGACTGGATGGCCACAGTCGTTTAAGAAATGCCATTACTGTTCCGTGACCTCGGGCGTAAACAGGTAACCACCGCCCCAAACCGTTTTAATCAATGTCGGGTTGCGGGGGTCTTCCTCGATTTTTTTGCGCAGTCGGCTGACCTGGTTATCGATGCTGCGGTCAAAGGGCATGGCCTCGCGTCCCTTGGTGAGATCCAGCAGTTGATCCCGACTCAGTACACGGCGTGGATGGTGAATAAAGGTGGTCAACAGGCGATGCTCTGCGGTGCTCAGTGGCAATACGACGCCTTCCCGGTTTTCCAGTTGGCGCTGATGAACATCGAGCACCCAGCGATCAAACAAGATTCGGTTACTATCAGTTTCCGGCTGTGGTTCAGAGGGTATGCGCTGTGCTCGCCGTAATACCGCCTTAATGCGGGCTAACAGTTCCCGGGGGCTGAAAGGTTTGGTGACATAGTCATCGGCGCCCATTTCCAGCCCGACAATTCTGTCGGTCTCTTCGCCCATGGCTGTCAACATGATGATCGGAGGACCATCCTGTTCCCTGACGTGCCGACACAGGCTGAGGCCATCTTCCTCGGGCATCATCAGGTCCAGCACAATAAGATCAATACCGCCTTCCTTGAGAACGTTTCGCATAGCCCGTCCTCCGTCGGCAAGGCTGGTGCGATAACCGTGCTGCTGCAGGTAACGGCCCAGCAGGTCTCGAATCTCGTGGTGATCGTCAACCACCAGGATATGGCCTGAGGTGTCTGTGCGTCCCGGATGATCCATGGCATTGGTCTTCTGTCTTACGTAACTGTGCCCATTATATTCCGTTGGGACAGGCGTAAGCTGTATCAAAATGTCGCAGAAAAGCCGGTTTGTCACACTTTATGACAATAAAGTCAGTCCCCGGGATAAACCGGTTACACCGTGGCGATTTAATGGTTGCTGTCAAGGGTTGGAAAATCACGGTAACGCAGAAACCGGAACCATTACCAGCCCATAACGCAAACAGCATGAGAAGGTGATACGTATGAAAAAACAAACCATAGCACTGGCCCTGGCGGCAATCATGGCTTCGGGTTCCGCCATGGCGTGGCAGGGTGGGAATGATGGTGGCCATTGTAATGGTCGCGGCTATCACAAGGGCATGTCCGGACATCACGGCAAAGCCATGATGGACCGTGAGTATACCGCTGATGAAATCCGTACCCTGGTGGAAGCGCGGCTTCTGCAGCGGGGCAACGACAATGTTGAAGTGGGTAAGGTCACACCCACCGATGACGGTTACACAGTCACTATCGTCACCAAAAACAAGAAGGATCTCGTCAGGGAGCTGGAGCTCGGTAAAAACGGGATTCCCCTGAAAAGGCTGAAGGCATGGGAAGAACGGCAGGCGCGTAAGCAGGCTGATGGCAAGCCACTGGCAGCCTCTTATCTTTACCAGATGATTCCGCCGACGGTGGCAGAACAGCTGCAGGCATCTGTCTGAAAAGCAAGGTCATTGTTTTCATGGTGTCGCCCATTGGGTTTCGCGATTGTGATCCTGGTGGGCGTGTCTGGTTATATCGATGAAACAGCGAATTGGATGCCTGCTTGATTGATACCCGCTTGACAAGGCTGCACACGCTTATTGTATCAGGCAACGAGTAGGCTGCTGTTGCTGGATGTCGCTTTCACTGCCCCCATCTGAATCTTCAATGGTGACAGTGGTGGGAGGCTCTTGTGTTACTGTACCTGGATCATCAGCTTGAGGTGTCTCTATTTGATCTTCAGGGATAGCATCCTCTTCATCAAGATTTACAATTCCGGATCCTACTCCTAAAGTCGGTTGATCCAGGGTGATGCCAAAGGCTACGGCTTCTGATGTTGGTGTTTCTGCAATGAGGCTGATATCTACACGTAAGTGAGGTGCATCTTCAAGGAACGGTGCCACATAGGTGCTTGGATCGTTAGGGCCGGTATAGCCTTCGGCACCGGAGGATACGTCTATATCTATTTCAATATATTTGTTGTTATCTCCAATATAGTATTCTTGCTTTGCGGCACCTTTCCAGCTAAACAGGGGGCGATAAAGTGGCCAGCGATTAAGAAATGCGGCTTTTACGTGTGTGCTCCATGAATAATTTCCCTCTAAGTATGGGACATAGGCAAATGTTTTGAATGTCTTGTCTCTGGCTTCTTTATCATAACGATGGATGAAATCCCATAATATTTGGCCGAGCTGTTTTTTACTGAGTTTTTTGTCAAGCTCTTCATCAGCAGCTGCCTCGTTTTGGCTGATGTCTAGTGAGGCATATTTGTTTCGGTAGTCTTCAAAGCTATCAGGGTTTCTATGGAATGTAATAAATGAGCGCTTGGTATCGCTTCCTTCTGCAGGAGGAAGGATATAATTTAAGGCAATGAATGATCCATCTTTTTCTAATATTGAAGCAAAGGTTGTTCGTAGTTTTGCAACTATATCAAAAAAACGTATTGGGTCTGATGATTCGAATAAGTAGGCGGCTTCATAATTGAATTCTATTTCGGTTCGATATAGCTTTATCCCATCATCCTGGTATGTTGGGCCTCTTACAAGCCTAGGCTCAGCATTGGCTTGCAGTGGCCTAATAGCTCCTTTAGTAGGTTTAAATGGCTTAAATATTTTTGAGCTTGGCGCGATCTCATAGTCAGATCCTGCTTCTGAATCTGTGTGTGAATTAGAGTAGATGATATCGTCTGAATCAGTTGGGATGTCGCCAGGTGAAGCATAACAATCAGCATATCTGATTCGTTGCCTTGTAACTGATCGATTCTCTATTGGGGTGGGTTGGCTTGAACAGTTACAACAGCATTTTTTACAAAATAAACCGATTGCTATAACGAAAGCAATGATTTTTTGATAGCAAATTTGTACGCATGAAAAAACCCGGTTTCCAACCCTTGCAGCCTTACTTTCATTGCTACTGCTATTGCTATTGCTATTGGCTGGAGTATGGGGGCCTGTGCCAGGTATCGTTGCGGGAAGCTGATGGTTTTCGCTCTGGCTGTTATTCGATCCTTGATTTTGATTGCCAGTGGTAACTGATGGAATATGCATAAAGGTATCAGGTTTTCATGGATTGTATGAAGCTGAGACTTGTTGCTTCTTTAAGAGTTCATTCTTGAAAAAGCTTTGTTGTGTGTACATGTGTTTTGTTAGTTTTAATGCTGCTTATTGTTAGAAGCGTGTTGGTTGCTCCTAATTGGCAATTTTTATAATTGCGTTTTGGTAAGGGCAGGCTGATACTCGATGATATGCCTGCCTTTCAAACGCTAATAATTACAGTTGAGTTGCTCTTAATTCATGATCCTTCCAGACAACCTCCAGGTTATTTTCCTTGATCATGGCAGCGACTTCGTCAGCCGAGCGATTGTCATCAATCGCAAACTGCTCCAGGGCGTCCTGCTCCGGATCCGCATAGCCACCAGGTTGCGTGGAAGATGCTGCACTCATGGTCGTGATACCGAGATTCACTACATGGTTTCTGAATACCGGCGATTCACGGGTTGAGAGTGAGAGTTCTACCTCGGGTGCGAACAGACGCCAGGCGCAGATCAATTGCACCAGTTGCCGGTCATTCATCAGGGAGCGGGGTTGTTGCTCACCTTCACAGGGGCGCAGGCGGGGGAAGGAGATGGAGTACCGGGTCTGCCAGTAGCGCCGCTGCAGGTAGTCCAGGTGCGCAGCTGTAAAAAAGACATCCGTACGCCAGTTTTCCAGCCCGATCAATGAGCCAATGCCAATCTTTTTAACGCCTGCGCGCCCCAGTCGGTCTGCTGTCTCCAGTCGGTAGAAGAAGTCCTGCTTGTTGCCGCGGAGATGGTATTGGGCGTAAGCGCTTTGATGGTAAGTCTCCTGATAGATCATGACGGCATCCATGCCCAGGCCAATCAGCTCTTCATACTCATGCTGGTCCAGCGGCTGCACCTCCATGCTGAGATGGGCGAAATAATCCTTCAGCAGGGGGAGGGCTTCGCGGAAGTAGGGCATGCCAACTGAGCCCGGTGCCTCGCCGGTCAGCAGCAGGACATGTTCGAAGCCCATCTTACGGATCGCCCGGGCTTCACGGTGCAGTTGATCCTGCGACAGCGTGACCCGCCGGATATGATTATCCAGGCTGAAGCCGCAATAGGTGCAGATATTGTGGCATTTGTTGGACAGGTAGAGCGGAATATACAGCTGTACTGTCTTGCCAAAGCGCTGGCGGGTCAACCG
The DNA here is from genome assembly GCF_057552235.1 of Kistimonas ophiarachnellae. Classification (NCBI taxonomy): domain Bacteria; kingdom Pseudomonadati; phylum Pseudomonadota; class Gammaproteobacteria; order Oceanospirillales; family Endozoicomonadaceae; genus Kistimonas; species Kistimonas ophiarachnellae. The sequence goes on from NZ_BAAJPA010000005.1 coordinate 50,182, forward strand.
GTAGCTTTCCTGGGCCATTTCTTCCAGAAACGGTTCCGCGGCCGGTGAAATCAGCGCCATGAAGTCCTGCAGGTTGCGTTTTCTGGCCTGCAGCGCCCGCTGAACATCCATCGATGTTTTTTGGTATATCTGCAGCTTCAGGTCTTCCCAGTCCAGCTGCCGGAAAACGTCGCTAAAGCTCATAGGTCCAGGAATCCTGTCAGGGGGCTGGTGGCCGCGGCTTCCAGGCGACGACCGCCCAGCCCGCTTTCGTAGGCCTGACGTCCGGCTTCAACGGCCTTGCGGAAGGCATCAGCCATGCTGGTCGGGTCGCCGGCGACGGCGATGGCGCTGTTGACCAGTACGGCATCGGCGCCCATTTCCATGGCCAGCGCTGCATCGGAAGGGCTGCCGATACCGGCATCCACAATCACCGGCACACTGCTTTGTTCAATGATGATCTCGAGGAAATCCCGGGTGCGAATGCCCAGGTTGCTGCCAATGGGAGCAGCCAATGGCATGACAGTGGCGCAGCCGACATCTTCCAGCCGCTTGCAGATGACCGGATCGGCATGGACGTAAGGAAAGACAATAAAGCCCAGTTTAACCAGTGCTTCCGCGGCTTTCAGGGTTTCCACCGGGTCCGGCATCAGGTAGCGGGGGTCTGGATGGATTTCCAGTTTGAGCAGTGGCGTCTGCAGGGCTTCGCGGGCCAGTTTTGCCGCAAAGACCGCTTCTTCTGCGGTACGGGCGCCGGAGGTGTTAGGCAGCAGCCGGACATTGCAGGCCTGCTTCAAAGGTTCCAGGATGTCATCATCCTGCTGGTCCAGATCAACCCGTTTCATGGCCATGGTGACCAGCTCGGTGCCGGAGGCTTTGACAGCATCGACCATGGTCGTTCGATCGTTGAATTTGCCTGTGCCCAGTAACAGGCGGGAGGTAAAGGTTTGATCCGCAATGGTCAGCATGGATGGTCTACTTGATGTTATAGGAAAGGTGGAAGCGTTGGGTGTATTGGCGAAGCGTCGTCAGCCGCCGGCCGTTGCCTTGATGACGATGACCCGGTCTCCGTCGCACAGGGTCTGACCGTCCCACAGGCTGCGGCTGACAATGTCTTCGTTAACTGCCACTGCAATACCATTGTCTGCTATCGCGAGATCGGTAAGCAGCTGGCTCAGGCTGAGCGTGTCTTCGCTGTGATAGGGCTGGTTATTGACCGTAATCTTCATCGTTGTTCCGGCGGGGTAAATAACCACGCATTGTATGGTCTGCACCGGGAGAATTAAACCGATGCTCTGCAGGGGTTTTGTTTATCGGTTGCGAGGCAGCAGGTCAAGGAAGTTCTCCCTGGCGACGTTGCGTGCGACGGGTTCCGGCAGGGCATCCAGGAATGGCTGGAAATCGTCCATGGTCTTGGGCAGGCTGTCAAAGCGGCCGACCAGGTCGGAGCCCAGCATGAAACGGTCAGGATAACGTTTTACTATCTTGACCCAGGTCGGGTCTGGTACCCCCTCTTTCTTATAGATCACTTCTTCAGCCGTCCAGGAAAGCAGGATGTAGAGATTGTCATGATCTTTTAGCAGCTGCTTGACCAGTGGCGCAAGGAAGTCCATGTCATTTCGACGCATGGTGGTTGCACTGGTGCCGGCATGGGCCCAGATAAAGGTTGTGTTGGGGTTCTGGGTCAGTGCTTCCTTGAGTTCTTTCAGGTAAAGCGGACGATCCTCCCGGGCCGACGTGATGTTGGCGTGCAATAAGACTGGCAGATGATGCCTGGCGGCCAGCCGGTATACACGGTGCATGGCCTGATGGTTGGCTCGGGGTTTCTCGCCTTCGGTCAGGGCTGTCAGGTCATCGTGACGAGTAAGGACTTCACCGATTCCCTGCCAGAAGCCGGGGCGCCATTGCAACATACGTTCAATATGATCCACCGCATTCAAATCGGTCGGATTGAAGCCGCTCAGGAAAGGGTGAAATCGCGTCTGCTGCTCTTTGGGTAATCCTTCAATGGCGCGTGCCACCAGTTCATCGGTGGCGGCATACCAGTACACCGGACCATCATCCCCCTGGTAATAGCGTGGTCGCTCCGGCGCCGTCTCTTTCCATTTCTTGGTGACCGCCATGCCGGTCAGCATGGTATCGGTGACATCGGCCTGATCCATGGCATGCAACAGCTTGTCCATGCCGTCACTTTCCTGCATGAAATTGACGTAGTGCATTTCGGCATCGGCAAGCGGGTAGGGGGAGTCTTCTTCGGCCAGGCTGGCCGCCGGAATACTGAGCAATAATGCGATAAGGGTAGCGGTGACCGGTGTATTCATTGGCACGGTTCCGTGGGCGAATTCAGCAGAGCATAGCGGTAATGGGTCAGGTCTGAAGGGCAAGACCGGAAAAATTATCCGCCAGTCGCTAGGGTTCACGTTATTTGAATGTCGGCAATCACTGCTGAATTCTATGTTTTGCCGATAACACGATCAATGAGCTGGCTAAAAGTTGCGTGTCTGCGGCGGGACAAGGGAGCAGGGTATTATGAAATCCATCAGAATCCGGGAACATTGGGCTAATGGACAGTCGGTGATGAACAGCTGGCTGACGTTACCATCAGCCTTGACTGCAGAGATGGTCGCGCAGCAGGGCTTTGATTCACTGACCATTGATATGCAGCACGGTGCTATCGGCTACGAAACCGCGCTGTCGATGCTGCAGGCGATTGCGACGACCGAGGCGACTCCCCTGGTGCGTATTCCCTGGCTGGCGCCCGACAAGATCATGCAAATGCTGGATGCCGGCGCCTGGGGGATTATCTGCCCGATGATCAATACGCCGGAAGAGGTCGAGGCGCTGGTGCGTTACTGCTTCTATCCTCCCGTCGGTGAGCGGAGCTTTGGGCCGCTGCGGGCGGAAACCTGCTATGGACCCGATTATCCAGGGCAAGCTAATGACACCATTCTTCCGATTGCGATGATTGAGACCCGCGAAGCACTGGCAAATCTTGATCGTATTCTTCAGGTGCCGGGTTTGGGGGGCATTTATATCGGTCCCTATGATCTTTCTTACGCGCTGGGCTGTCAGCCTGCACCGGACTGCTATGAGCAGCCGGTGTTGGATGCCATCGATCATATTCTGACTCGTGCTCAGCACTATGGCATACCCGCTGGTATGCACTGCCTTTCCGCTGATTATGCTGTGACTATGACTCGGAAGGGATTCCGGTTGGTCACCGTTGGCAGCGACAGCGGCTGGTTACAGCAGGGTGCCAATGCGGCACATACTAAATTGCGTCAGGCCGGTCTGGTCTGACGTCATTTCACGATAGCTTCTTTTGTCCAAGTCGCGTTATCATCCGTCCGAGACATAACAATGAGCGCCGAGCTGTTCTGCCTAAATGCCTGAAACAGGTACAGGGTTTTGCAGCCGTGGCTGTCAGCTGTTGTTGACCTGCCGCCAGGGCCACAGAAGAAATTCTCTGGCCTCCCGATCTTGGAAAGGTGTTCCATGACCGTATTGCAAGACCGCCAGGGACGGACGTTTCCCTATTTGCGCCTGTCTGTCACCGACCTGTGCAATTTCCGCTGTAATTACTGTCTGCCCGATGGCTGCCAGGATCATCACCACGGTGACGCATTGACGTTACCGGAAATCCGTCGTCTGGTGACGGCGTTTGCCCGCCTGGGAACCGAGAAAATCCGCCTGACCGGTGGGGAACCGTCGTTGCGGCGTGATTTCACTGACATTATTCGTACGATCAAGTCGGTACCCGGTATCCGGAAAGTGGCGGTGACCACGAATGGCTACAAATTGCCTCAGCGCATTGAGGGTTGGCTGGATGCGGGGCTGGATGCTCTGAACCTCAGTGTCGACAGTCTGGATCCCCGAACCTTCAAGGCCATTACCGGCCATGACCGGTTGCAGGAAATTCTTGCCGGCATGCAAAAGGCTTTTGATCGTGGTTTGCCGGGTGTGAAAGTCAATGCGGTATTGATGCGTGGACTGAATGACGGTGATCTGGATCGCTACCTGGACTGGATCAAGGTGCAGCCGGTAAGTGTACGTTTTATCGAGTTAATGGAAACCGGCGACCACCGTGAATTCTTCCAGCAGCACCATGTGTCAGGATCGGTGATTCGTGAACAGCTGGTGGCGCGGGGCTGGACGGAAGTCACCCGTCTTGCCGATGCTGGTCCCGCCCGGGAATTCTGTCATCCGGATTACCAGGGGCGAATCGGTCTGATCATGCCCTATTCACCGGACTTTTGTCGTCAATGTAACCGGTTGCGTGTCAGTGCCACGGGACAGTTGCAGCTGTGTCTTTTTGCGGATGGCGGTTATGATTTGCGCCCGTTGCTTCAGTCTGATGATGACATGGAAGCGCTGATTGCGGATATTCGCCGACAGTTGAACTTCAAGCAGGATGGGCACTTTCTGGAGCATGGGTACACGGGTACCACGCGCCAGTTAGCGCAGATTGGCGGTTGATTGTTATACCAATCGTACCTTCTAATTCCGTCAAAGAGCCCGGCTTCCCGGCAACACTGAGCGAATCCCCAGGTTTTGAAAGAAGGGTTGGTCTCAGGTTGGTCGCCAGGTAGCGAGATGTGGCTGTGAGTCAGCCGGTTGTCACTGTTCGTGCTATTCGTCATTTTGTGGCTATTTCATGTCGCAGCGTTTTCAGTTGGATGAATAAACAATGTCGACGGGTATGAGTGTGCCGGTTGGAACAGCAATTATCCACGCATCCGGTGCTGATGCCTGCAGGTCTTGATAGATGGCTGCGCCCCGGATCAGGCATTCAATCAGCCTGCATTTGACCACGGCAAAACTGCTGTTCTTGCATTGGCCATAAGCAATCGCACCGTCTATGTAGGGTGATTCGTTAGTGTCAACGGGAACAATAAACGCATTAATAAATTCCTTCTCGTCCATGGCGCTTGTTCTCGTTATGGATGGCACATAACCTGTCAATCCCTGCCGGGGGGTATCCCATGAGCTTATTTTGACATCCGGCTTCGGGCTTGCAGTAAGATAAGCATCCTTACCGTTATATTCGACCAGATGATCCATTAGACACCCCCTGATCACGCTGGATGACGGCACCAGGTTATTGAGGTTCATGCTCGCAGCGGTGTATTTGTTCGTTAAATGAACCCATGGGATGTAGCCGTCGGACATCTCGCCTTCACGTTTGTATTGGGAAAACAATTCCGCTTGCAGGCTCTCTGTCAGCGACTCAAGATCATAAATTCCGGCGCCTCTGTCTTTTCGCGTTAGCAGAAATTTTGCAAAATCAGCCACGCCTCTTCGCTTTGATTCTTTGTCGTACATTGTGTTTGGTACCATTCGCATACGAGGAAAGCTGTAGCCGCTCGCTTCGTGCTAGAAGACCAGTATTATTTCAGGATTCCACTTCCCGATAGCACGATGCAAACAAAGCATTACGGTATTTTAGGAGGGTGTTTCGAAAAGAGCATTATTAAAAGAATAGCTTTAGAGAAGGTGTCATATTTCACTATGAAATAAATAGGGCAAGAGGGCAGGCCTACTGCATAACGCGAAAGAATAGCGCTGGCTGCCAGCCCGTAATAATTAACGCTGGCAGCCAGTCGGTGCTTAGTAAGCGCCGGCGCTATAAGTCAGTTCATAGCTGTGGCTGTAGATTTCCAGAATGTTGCCAAACGGGTCTTCCATGTAAACCATGCGGTAAGGCTTCTCGCCCGGGTAGTATTCCCGTACCGGCATCCGCTGCTTGCCGCCAGCCTCAACAATACGTGCAGCCAGCCCTTCTACATCAGGATCCTGAACACAGAAGTGGAACACGCCGCTCTTCCAGTATTCAAAGTTGTTTTCGCGCTGTTCTGCATTCTTGAATTCAAACAGTTCCACGCCAATCCGGTCACCGGTTGACAGGTGGGCGATACGAAAGCGCTCCCAGCCCGCACCAAAGACGTCGGTGCACATCAGGCCAATGGCAGAATCATCCTCAGTGATTTCTGTCGGCTTCATGATCAGGTACCAACCCAGCACCTGGGTATAGAATTCTACGGCCTTGTCCAGGTCTGTGACTGAAATACCGATATGGGAAAACGTGCGTGGGTAGGGTGTGCTCATCTGCAGTTTCTCAGTGGATTGTTAACGAGACAGGCTGATTGTAAAAATGGCTTTCTCCATAGTTAAATTATCATTCCGACTATTTTTGATAATAAGTTGTTATGGTTAATCTTCTCTGGTTGAAAACTTTCTGCACCCTGGTGGATACCGGGCACTTCACCCGGACGGCTGAAAAACTTGCCATGACGCAACCGGGGGTCAGTCAGCATATTCGCAAGCTGGAACAGCATTACGGACGCCCGTTGTTGAACCGACGCGGCAGACAGTTTGATCTTACCGATGCAGGGTTGCAGGTTTATCGGCAGGGGCGGCAGGCGCTGGCGATGCTGGGAGAGCTGGATCGAGGTGTTCGCACAGACTCCCCCTGGGAGGGTGTCATCCGGATCGCTTCGCCGGGGAGCCTTGGTCTGAAGTTATACCCTGCTTTGTTGGACTATCAGCGGGCGCATCCGGGGTTATCGATGGATTATGTCTTTGCGCCCAATGACAGCGTGGAGCAGTCATTGGTTGAAAACCGGCGGGACCTGGGTTTTGTGACGCGTACCAGCACGCGATCAGAGCTCAGCTGTGTGCCGATAAGCAGCGAGCCGTTGTTGCTGGCGACGCCTGCAGGGGTGGAATCTGTCACCTGGGAAACGCTGGAAATGCTGGGGTTTGTTAATCACCCGGATGGTGCTCATCATGCATCCCTGTTGCTGGGAGCCAACTTTACCTGTTTTGAACAGATCAGCCAGTTTCCGCAGCGTGGATTCTCAAACCAGATCGGTTTGATTCTTGAACCGGTAAGCCGGGGGCTTGGATTTACCGTATTACCGGCTCATGCGGTGGCGGCGTTCCCTCGGCAGGCGAGCATTGCAGTACATCACTTATCAACGCCGGTGAGTGAAACCCTTTATTTGCTCAAACGCAGGTTTCATCCGTTGCCTCGCCGTGTGGAAACGATCATTGATCATATCGGAGGTCTTTTGGCAGACAAAGCCGATTGAGGAAAGTCAGGTATGCCTGTTTGTTCTGATTTCTAATGGCTGCTCATGTCGGCAGTGTTGAGTGACGGATTCAATGTCTGTGGGCGCTTTGCATTGTTGTTTGAGTTTATTGCATCGGCTGCATGCTCTTCACTGAGTGCTGGTTATTGATTGTAATTATTTGATGTGGTGGAAATGATTGATGAAAACGAATTTCACTGCTGCAAATCACTATATTGTTTGATTTTTGAGATTTCTAATTCCTGCCGGAATGTTGAATTATCAGAAAGTTACCTGTTCTTTACGTGTCTTTACGGTTCGTCGTCATACGTAAAAGGCTGTGGTCTGTACAATATTCGCAAATAGCGCACCCGGTATACCCCTCTGGATAACTCAGGATGAATGACTGTTTGTTTTCGGGAATTCCTGTTTATTGCTGTCATGGCACGGTAGCGCATAACAACCATTAAACAACCAGAATCAGCAGACCATTAATGACTTCTGAAAAAGTGACTCCCCTCGAAACCCATTATTTTGTTACGGGCGCCAGCGGATTTCTTGGCACCCATCTGCTGGAACGCCTGCTGGCGCGCCGGGGCCAGGTACATATCCTGGTGCGTGACCGTAATGAACCTGCCACGCTGAAGCTGCTCGAACGTTATCGCAGTGAGCAGTCGCGTATTCATTGCTATGAAGGGGATCTTACCCGTCCCATGCTGGGGCTTGATGAAGAGACCCAGGCGGCATTGCGCTCCCTGAATATCGAGTTCTTCCACCTGGCGGCAATATACGACATTGCAGCCTCACTGGAATTACAGCGTGCAGTCAACGTTGATGGCACCCGTCATGCATTGGACTGTGCCGCTGCGATCGGCGCCCGCTGTTTCCACCTGACCAGCTCTATTGCGGTCGCGGGTCTGTACAAAGGCGTGTTTGATGAAACGATGCTGGATGAAGCGGGACCGCTGAATAATGCGTACCTGCAGACCAAGCACGATTCCGAGCAGCTGGTGCGTCGTGAAACCCGTCTGCCATGGCGTATTTACCGTCCGGGTATGGTGGTAGGTCATTCCGTGACCGGCGAGATTCCCAAAGTTGACGGTCCTTACTATCTGTTTAATGCCATCCGTAAACTCCGCGATTCTGTACCGGAGTGGATGCCGTTGGTGGGACTGGAAGGCGGACAGCTCAATCTGGTGCCTGTCGATTATATCGCTGACGCCATGGACCATATCGCACACCAGCCTGATTTCGACAACCGCTGTTTCCATCTGACCGACCCGAACCCGCGTCGTCTGGGTGAATTGCTGAACCTGTTTGCCGAAACTGCCCGTGCGCCCAAAATGAGCATGCGTATTGATGCGGCGAACTTCAATCCGCTGGTGACCATGTTTGCCAAGAGCATCACCGGTATGCCCAGCGTGCAGCGCTTCACGGACATGCTGCTTAAGGACCTGGGTATTCCCCGTGAAACCCTCGCATTCCTGGAGTACCCCACCCGCTTTGACCGCTCCAATACCGACCTGGCGCTGGAAGGCAGCGGTATTCGCCTGAAATCCCCGGAAGAATATGCCCGTGTGTTATGGGCTTACTGGGAGCAGCATCTGGATGAAGAGCGGATTGAGCCGGAAAACCTGAATCACCAGGTAGAAGGCAAGGTCATCATGATCACGGGCGCTTCATCCGGCATTGGTCGTACGACAGCGCTGCGTCTGGCTGAAACCCGGGCCCGCCTGGTGCTGGTGGCTCGCGATCAGCAGGAACTCGAAAAGGTTGCGGCAGAAATCCATGAACTGGGTGGTATCGCCTATGCCTGCAGTGCCGACCTGACGTCTGATGATGATGTTGAGCGGTTGGCGGAACTGGTTATCCGTGAACATGGTGGTGTGGATATCCTGGTAAACAATGCCGGACGCTCCATTCGTCGTGGTGTTGAGCACAGTTATGATCGTCTGCACGATTTCCAGCGCACCATGGATATTAACTACTTTGGTGCATTGCGCCTGATGCTTGCCTTCCTGCCGGGCATGGTGGAGCGTGGCGGCGGCCAGGTCATCAATATTTCATCCATTGCGGTGCTGGCCGGTAATGCCCGCTTTTCCGCCTATACCGCTTCTAAATCAGCGCTGGATGCCTTCACCCGTTCCGCGGCCAGTGAATATGCGGATAAAGGCGTGAAGTTCACCACGATTAATATGCCGCTGGTGAAAACGCCCATGATCGCGCCGACCAAGCTGTACGACCATGTACCGACGCTTTCACCTGAGCAGGCGGCTGAACTGATTATCAAGGCAGTTATCCAGAAGCCTGCGCGCATTGCGACCCGGCTGGGCACATTCTCTGCATTGCTGAATGATCTGTTGCCCGGCGTCAGTCGTCTATTAATGAATACTGGCTACCATATGTTCCCGGAAAGTGCCGCCTCGCAGGGCAAGGCTGACGGGGTTGAACAGAAGCCGTCGCCGGAGCAGAAACTCATGGTCAACCTGCTCAAGGGCGTTAACTGGTAATTCCCCGGCTGCCCGTTACCGGGCAGTTGGAAAATAAGGTCGTCGTTTGCGACGAATCAACAAGGTGACGTTGTCATGAAAATGTACGAAAAACTGTGGCTGGCTGGTCTGGGTGCCTACGGCCGTTACGAAAAAATGGGTCAGGAAGGCAAGAAGCTGTTCGAAGACCTGGTTGTAGAAGGTGATGACCTGCGTGATCGTTACTCTGACAAGATTGACGAAACCCGCGGCAAGCTGATGGGCAGAATGACCGATACCCTGGGTAAGGTTCGTTCTTCCCTGCTGCCTGAGTCAGAGCAGACTGAAGAAGAGAAAGAAGAGCTGTCCAAGCAGATCGAAGAGCTGACCCTGGCGGTCAAGGCGCTGACCGAAGTGGAAGCGTCTGCCAAGGAAGCGTCTGCCAAGGAAGCGGCCAAGACTGCACCGAAGACCGCTGCCAAGGCCGGTTAAGGTGTTCGGCGGGGCGCCCTGGCGCCTCGCTGGTTTAATGAAACCCGGTTTTAACCGAACCGGATGAACGTGAAGCAAGATACTCCTATGGTCGCGACCGGACACTTATCCGCACTGGACACGCTGTTTCTGAACCTGGAAACCGATACCACCCCGATGCACGTGGGGTGTCTGGCGATATACGACCCATCGACCTCCGCCGAGGGGCGATTTGATTTCAAGGCATTCGCGCATAATTTCGAACGACGAATGACGCAGGTGCCCGTGTTACGGCAGCGCCATGTCAGCGCACCGTTTGGCCTGGATTTCCCCCGCTGGATCAGTGATCCCAATTTCGACCTGAGTTTTCACCTTCAACATATCGCCCTGCCTAAACCCGGTAACTGGAAGCAGTTGCGGGAACTGGCGGCCCGTCTGCATGCCACACCGCTGGACCTGAGTCGTCCACCCTGGGAAGTGTATGTGGTGGAAGGTGTCAATGCGGTTGAGGGGTTTCCCGCTGGCTGTTATGCCGTTATTACCAAGATTCATCATGCGATGGCTGACGGTGTGCGCGGTACACAGATCATGGCCGCACTGCATGATCTGTCGCCCAAAGGCTCGTCTGTCGAAGACCGCCTGGCGCCAGTCATTGTAGATCGTCTGCCAAATCGACTGGAAATGATTGCCCGTGCCGCCGTGCGTTTACCCGGCAATTTACTGGGCAAAACACGCATGCTGAGTCGTCAGGCTTTACCGTTACTCAAGGAATTGACGGCAGCGCTGTTAACAGAAGAGGGACGTCAGCGTCGTGCGCCCCGAACCCGTTTTAATGGCAAGGTGTCGTCTCACCGTGTGTTTGATGCGGTGACGTTTAGCCTGGATGACATTCGGGCCATACGGTCACTGGTGCCCGGCAGCACCGTGAATGACGTAGTGTTGACCGTGGTATCCGGCGCTCTGCGACGTTACCTCATCCGTAAAAATGAACTGCCGCAGACCAGCCTGAATGCCATGGTGCCGGTCAATATGCGTCCGGAGCCGGTGCTGGGGGCTCGTCGGGACAGTGCCGACAGTTATGGTAACCATGTCGGTGTGATGTGTCCGCAGCTCCACAGTGATATTGAAGATCCCGTTAAACGACTGCGGGAGCTGGTTCGAACGACACATGTTGCCAAAGAACGCCTGGAGCACCAGCAGGGACTGATGGTAATGGAATCAAGCCAGCTGTTGCCGACAACCCTGACCCATTCCCTGATGCGGGCAGCGGTGCATTTCAACCTGGCTGACCATATGAAGCCAGTATTCAATACGGTCATCACCAATGTGCCCGGCCCCCAGTTTCCGCTCTACCTGGCTGGCGCAAAAATGCGGGCGTTTTATGGTGCTGGCGCCTGTTATGACACGGTGGGTCTGTTTCACATTGTATTCAGCTACAGCGGTTCGCTGGGCATCAGTTTTACCAGTTGCCGGACCATGATGCCGGATCCGGAACTGTATGCAGCCTGTCTGCGGCAGGCGTTTGACGAGTTGAAAAAACGACTCTCCTGAGAGAGAGTCATTGAAGGGGGGCTGCTTTCTCAACGTGAGGGGGAAGCTGTTCTGGATAAGAAAACCGAAGGTTTCAGCAGACTGGAATAAGGGCGTCAGGCAGGAATACCTGTTGTTGATGCCGGTATGACGGTGTGCTCATCAGAAAGCAAGAAGAGTGATACAGCAATGGATACCAGTTTCTGGGATGGCAAGCGTGCCCCGGGCGTACCTGACACCATTAACCCCGATGAGTACAACTCAATTCTGGATGTGTTTAATGAGTCCGTCCGGAATAATGCCAGTCGGCCGGCGTTTACCGGTATTGGTCATACCTTGACGTTCAAGGATATTGACCATTACAGCACCTGCTTTGCGGCCTGGCTTCAGCAGAATACGGATCTGCAGCCGGGGGATCGTATCGCGATCCAGATGCCGAATCTGCTGCAGTTTCCCATCGCCGTTTATGGCGCGTTGAAAGCGGGCCTGGTCATCGTGAATACCAACCCGCTTTACACTGCCAGGGAAATGCATCACCAGTTTAATGATTCCGGCGCCAAAGCGTTGATTTGCCTGGATGTGTTTGGTCACCTGGTGGAGCAGATTCTGGCCGAAACACCGATCAAGACGGTGATCGTGACCAGTCTGGCGGATATGCTGCCCACACCGAAGCGCCTGCTGATCAATGCCGTTGTGAAGTATGTGAAAAAGATGGTGGCGCCCTATAACCTGCCGGATGCCCTGCGTTTCCGTGATGTGCTGCAGCAGGGGGGGAAAGCGCGGTATGTGGCGCCGCCGGCGCCGAAATCCACGGATGTGGCCATTTTGCAATATACCGGTGGAACGACAGGTGTCGCCAAGGGCGCCATGCTGACCCACCGGAACATGGTGGCCAACATGCAGCAGTCCAAGGCGATGCTGCAGCAGGTGGGGTCCGATGGTCAGCCGTTCCACAAGCCGGGTGAGGAGATCATTGTCGCGCCTCTGCCGCTGTACCATATTTACTCATTCACTGTGCACCTGATGGCCATGGTGGAAATGGGCAACCACAGTATCCTCATTGCCAACCCCCGCGATACCGCCACGTTTATCAAGATGATCCAGCCCTGGCGTTTTACCGCCTTTATCGGGCTGAATACGCTGTTTGTCAGCCTGATGAACCATGAAAAATTCAAGGCCTGTGATTTCAGCGGCCTGAAGGTGACGCTGTCTGGCGGTACGGCGCTGCCGGCGGATACCGCTGACCGCTGGAAAGCGATGACCGGCAGCGCGGTGTCGGAAGCCTACGGGCTGACCGAGTGTTCCCCGGCAGTGTGCATGAATCCGGCCGGCGACCTGGTGCAGCAGGGCACCGTCGGCCTGCCCATGCCCAATACGCAGCTTAAGGCCATCGATGAAGAAGGCAATGAAATGCCGATCGGTGAGCGAGGGGAATTGTGTGTCAAAGGTCCGCAGGTTATGAAAGGCTACTGGCGTCGGGCTGAGGCAACCGCAGAAATTCTGGATGATGACGGTTGGTTGCGAACCGGTGACGTTGCCGTGATCCAGAATGACGGTTTTGTACGGATTGTTGATCGCCTGAAGGATATGGTGCTGGTATCCGGCTTCAATGTGTATCCCAACGAGATTGAGGATGTGGTCGCTCGTCATGAGATGGTGGAGTGTTGTGCGGTGATTGGCGTACCTCACAGCAAAACCGGCGAAGCGGTCAAGCTGTTCGTTGTGGCTCGTGACAAGTCCCTGACTGCGGAGATGCTGAACACGTACTGCCGTGAACAGCTCACCGCCTATAAAGTGCCGCGACTGATTGAGTTCCGCGATGAGCTACCAATGACCCCCGTGGGTAAAATCCTGCGGAAAGATTTACGGGCCGAAGAGCTGGCGAAACTTCAGGTTGCCTGATTAAGGTTGCTGGATAAAAACCACCGATACCTTCAGGGGTATCGGTGGTTTTTTGCTTTACAGGCTATAGGTTTTATCCAGGTAGCGGATAATTTTCTGCGACTCGAACAGCTCTGTATCGGTGTTTGGGTCGACAAGATAAGGCACCTGAACATTGCCGTGTTCATCAAAAAACTGGCTGCGTTTGGTGTCAGGTAAAGGCTTGTAGGCGCCCAGGGTGAAGTGACATTTGGCGGGGCCAAGGTCTGCGATCTGCTGTTTACCCAGGTTGATCAGGTGGTAGGGAATCTCCAGTTCACACAGACGTTCTCGCACAGGGCGGGAATAGGGGCTCGATTCAAAGCTGTATAGTGTTAATGGCTGTTCCGGTGCCCGGGAAGGGCGGCAGCGTGTGCCTGCGCGTAATCGCAACGTGGAGGCGAGGGTGGAACTGATATGGTTCAGTGGCGTTGCTCTTACCGGCAGGGGCGGCTTTTCATCCAGGTATTCGGCGTAAAGATACTCAATGATCTGCTCGGGCCCCGTGAGTGTTGTTTCTGTATTTAAGTCAATCAACAGTGGTAACTGGTTGTCCTTCAGCGCCTGCGTAAAGCGATTGCCGCCTTTGGGGCAGGGCATAATCAGCACATCGAGGTTTAAAGCCGTCAGCGCTTCACGGACCAGTCGACAGTCGGGGGAACCTTCCCGGTCGTACAGGGCAATGGTCTGTTCCGGTTGGTGGGTGGTTCGGCTGGCAGCGGTGCCCTGCCAGAAACGGACGCTGGACGCCAGGGTCGAGGAAACGAGATCAAACAGCATGGTGCACTCCTGCCAGGTCATTTTTGCGTATGGTGACAGGAGTTCTTGCCAATGAAAACGGCAGTGAAGAAAGGATTTGCTACGCCATGCAAAGGCATGGCGTTATCTGCGAGGGTTTCAGTGTTCCGGTGAGTTGTATTTGAACTGGGGCATGTCCAATTTGAAGCCAATGGCTGCAATGCGAACCAGGACACCCACCACCAGGGTGATAATCACGGCATAGTCCATCGGTACATGCAGGGCTGATGTCAGTGCGTGGTACAGCAGGGCTACCATCAGGGCAATGCTGCCGTAGATCTCTTTTCGGAATACCAGCGGCACATCATTACAGAGAATGTCCCGCAGTACGCCACCAAATACGCCGGTCACAACTGCCATGATGGAGGCAATGATAATACCGTGACCCAGGTCCAGGGTTTTCTGGGTGGCGATAATGGCAAAAGTGACTAGGCCGACAGCATCCAGCATCAGGAACAGTTTACGCAGGTAGCGAAACACTGGCGCAATGGCAATGGTTACCACCGCAGCGACGCTGGTGATGACCATGTATTCAGGATGGGCCACCCAGGTCAACGGATAACTGCCCAGCAGGACATCGCGCACTGAACCACCGCCCAGTGCCGTGACGCAGGCAATGATGACGACGCCAAAGGTATCCATCTGCTTACGCCCGGCAGACAGCGCACCCGTCATGGCTTCGGCGGTAATGCCAATAATATAAAGCGTCAGCAACAGCACGTGCGGTCTCCTGCCATTGTCGTTTCAATAAAGTTGGAATGAATCAGATGTCGGATACCGGCGCTTCTAATGACAATGCCCGGGCTGGTTTCGTTCAGCTTCTGTTCACATATGTTGTGGCAGCATTGTTTCGGTGGTGTCCAGTTAGTACTCGGGGTGGCTGAAATGCCTGACGTACCTGAGTCGTTGGCGATTGTAGGGAGATGCCAGGCAAAACCCCATACGCATTTTTGCGGTGCTGCGCTATGGTTTAAGCGGATTGGGTGGTTTTTAATCAACAGAAGTTGAGTGTGTGCGGGTTGAGTTGACAAGTTCAACTTGAGTTTAATTTTTGCGTTGACATTTGTAGCTTGCAGGATAAACTAGCCCGCGTTCACAAACCTTTACGGTTTCTCTCTCCTGATCGCAGTGCAAGGGGCTGCACTGCGATCAAATTTTCTCTCTTCAGAACTTTTCTTCGTTTCTTTATAACCTTTGCTTCGGTATGTACGACTGTTCATGTCTGTACTGAAAATGCAACGCGCGCGACGCTAACCCTAAATTCCGGCAAAAAAAAGAGGTCCAAATCAATACTTTGGGTGAACGAAATCCGTACAGTCTGCGGCCTGAATTTTGCCTCCGGAAATGCCGCCAGCCCCTCTATGCGCGTTCCGGTTTCCCCTCGAAAAGTTACAGGCATTAATTGCCTGCGGAGAGAGATTGCATGGCCCAACAGGATGTCGTTCAAGGTTACGCCGCTTCCGGCGCCGAAAGCGCGAAAAGCTGGACCAAACGTGATACAGAATGGACGCTGGCCCTATTCGGCACCGCTATCGGCGCCGGTGTACTGTTTCTGCCTATCAACGCCGGTCTCGGTGGCATCTGGCCCCTGATCGCCATGACCCTGCTGATTGGCCCCATGACTTTCCTGGCTCACCGTGGCCTGACCCGTTTCGTACTGTCCGGCAGCAAGCGTGACGGCGACATCACTGACGTGGTTGAAGAGCACTTCGGTTCCAAAGCCGGTTCTATCATCACCTTCGGTTACTTCATGGCGATCTTCCCGATCCTCATGATCTACGGTATCGGTATCACCAACACTGTCAGCAGCCTGATTGAACACCAGCTGCATATGCCGGTTCCGCCACGCTGGTTGTTGAGCCTGGTGCTGGTCGGTGGTCTGGTAGCGGTCATGAACTGTGGTCAGAACCTGATCCTGAAAGTGACCAATGCGATCGTGTATCCGCTGATTGCGATCCTGTTCGGTGTGTCCCTGTACCTGATTCCCGAGTGGAACACTGCCCAGTTTGACGCGCCTGTCACTGTTGACAGCTTCTTCAAGACCATCTTCCTGACTATTCCGGTACTGGTCTTTGCGTTTAACCACTCTCCGGCCATCTCTTCCTTTGCACAGACTTACCGCAAGGAACTGGGTGATGCCGCTGAAGCTCAGGCCAGCAAGACCCTGAAGCGCACCGCGATGATCCTGGTTGGCTTCACCATGCTGTTCGTCTACAGCTGCGTACTGACCCTGTCTCCCGCAGAGCTGCAGGCGGCCAAGGCGTCCAACCTGCCGATCCTGTCCGTTTTCGCACAGCAGGGTAACGCAGGCCTGTTCGGCTGGCTGGCTCAGATTGTTGCGATTGTTGCGATCACTTCTTCCTTCTTCGGTCACTACATGGGTACCCGTGAAGGTCTGAACGGTCTGCTGATCAAGCGCATCAAGGGCAACAACCCGAATGCCACTGTTGATGTCAAGAAGCTGGACCGTTACACCATGGCGTTCATCACGCTGTCCGTGTGGGCCATCGCTTACTTCAACGTCAGCGTCATGGGTATGATCGAAGCCATGGTAGCGCCGATTATTGCTGCTATCCTGTTCATCATGCCGGTTTACGCGGCCAAGAAGATCCCGGCCATGCGCAAGTATGACTCTGCCTGGAACATCTTCACCGCGGTTATGGGTACCATCGCGATCACTGGTTTCATCGCGTCCCAGCTGCTGTAATCACTCACCGCTACCCCGGCTCTCCGGGGTAGCGAAACCGGCAGGAATATTGTGGTCAGCCACAGTGTTCCCTGCTGGTTAAAACCGTCAGACTCCCCCTCATTATTGACCCTAAAGCATCCCCTAATAACTATGACACTCAGTATCTTTGATATTTTCAAAATCGGTATCGGTCCTTCCAGTTCCCACACTGTCGGTCCGATGTGGGCTGGTCATCGTTTTCTGTCCGATCTGCGTGAGAAAGGCCTGTTGGATACGATCGCATCCGTGCGTGTCGGTCTGTACGGCTCCCTGGCGCTGACCGGTGTCGGTCACGGGACAGACAAGGCGGCGTTGCTGGGTCTGGCAGGTTTTCGTCCGGATACCATTAATCCTGATGAAGCCGACAAGGTCTATGAAGCTATCAAGGACAGCGGCAAGCTGAACCTGGCCGGTGAGCGTGAGATTGCTTACAACTACGACACCCAGATGATTTTCCACTTCGGCGAAACCCTGCCGGAGCATCCCAATGCCATGCGCATCTATGCGTCTGACGCCAATGGGATTGTTGTTTATTACAAGACTTACCTGTCCGTTGGCGGCGGCTTCGTGGTCTGCGCCGACGAGTTCAACGACAAGAACAAGCAAAACGGCACTGAAGCGCCTGTGAGTGGCGCGCCGGTGGTTCCGTATCCGTTCAAGAATGCCGAAGAGCTGCTGGACCTGTGCCAGAAGCACAACCTGACCATCGCGGAACTGGCACTGGAAAACGAAAAAGCCCTTGCCGGTGGCGACATGGAGCTGGTCAACCAGCGTATCGACGCCATCTGGGATGTCATGCGCAACTGCATCGACCGCGGCATGAAGATGGAAGGCATCCTGCCGGTCAGCGGTATCAAGCGTCGTGCGTCTACCACGCACAAGACCCTGATGGCTAACCCGGAAGCCATGCTGACTGACCACTTTGTCATCATGGACTGGGTGACCCTGTTCGCCATGGCGGTCAATGAAGAAAACGCCTGTGGCGGTCGCGTAGTCACTGCGCCGACCAATGGTGCTGCCGGTGTTATTCCTGCCGTTATCGCTTACTACACCCGCTTTACCAAGGGTGCAGATCAGAAGGGCGTTCGTGACTTCCTGGCCACTGCCGGCGCGATCGGCATGCTGTACAAGATGAATGCGTCTATCTCTGGCGCGGAAGCCGGTTGCCAGGCGGAAGTGGGCAGTGCCTGTTCCATGGCGGCGGGTGCACTGGCCGCTGTACTGGGCGGTAACATCCACCAGGTAGAAAATGCTGCCGAGATCGGTATGGAGCATAACCTGGGCATGACCTGCGACCCGATTGCCGGCCTGGTACAGGTTCCCTGCATCGAGCGTAACGGTATGGCTGCGATCAAGGCGATCACTGCAACCCGTATGGCGCTGCGTGGTGACGGTAGCCACGAGGTGTCTCTGGATAGCGTTATCGAGACCATGTACCGCACCGGTCTGGATATCCAGGCCAAGTACCGCGAAACCTCCCTGGGCGGTCTGGCGATTTATGCAAAAAAGCAGCAGGTTGCATAAGTGAAAGCAACCTGAACTGATGATGGTTAAAAACCCCACAGCTGTGGGGTTTTTAATGTTAAGGGAAATCCGTCATTCTTCTCTATGTAACCCTGGCTTACGATTCAATCATCACAAAATAAAGGATGATCTATAAAACATTGCCGGGATCATCGCCGATATAAAAGCGCACCTTGCGCGCATATCCAGCACCATCCTTGTCCTGTGCCTCTGCCATTGCCTGTTCGTAAGAGATAACCTGGAAAGCCTTGGCTGTACCAGAGAACTCACCGGCGTCTTCAACCACTTCATCAGGTAGTAATGAAGGTAACTCCCTGATTGCAATTCCTTCCTTTTTAAGCAGACGCCGACAATGAAATGTCTGTTCATCACAGCACTCGCTAAATAAAATCACGAATTTCCCATGATTTTCATGCCAGGTTTTATATAAATGAGCCAGATAGTTTCCAATGTTGCCAGAGGAACCTGTGACTCTGACATAGGGTGGTGGTGCACAAATCAGTAGTACGGCATTTTCTATTGTTTCACGGCGTGCGATGTCTTTAATAAAATCGATAGCATCCATTTTTTCTACAGGAAAATAAACGCCAGATCTTCTGGGGTGATTGTCGCAGGCGCGAACGCAGAGTCCACATTGGCTAAGATGTGCTGCGGTATAACCTGTTCCTGCCATCGGTTCTACCACCTTTGTGGCGCCATTGCTTTGGATATAGTCACCTAACAGCTCATAGCCTGTTCTCGACAGGGAAAAATAGATATGCATTCTACCCGAAATGATGGCTTCCATATTGGAAGCCATTGTTACCAGGTCGGGGTGGAGATCATCGACTTCCCGGGGAATGGATGGGATCATTCTGTGCAGATAGTCCATACCTGCAAAGGTGAGGGTTTGTTTTTCATAGGTGATGAAAAGATCCAGCGCTTTGCTTTGCTGTGTTGGCCTGATATTCAGATCACAAACCTGCCCGCATAATAATTGCTGAATATTACGGTATGCGGTTTGATAAAAGTCGTATGTCAAAATAAGGGCGTCGATAAAACTGTACGTTGTTTGATTGAAACACTGACAAATATGTTGTGTGGCTTTAATAATCTCACGGCACTTCTGGTTTTCCCGGGCTTCCCAGTCGAAATGTGAAGGCCCGTTGAGAAAGTCTTCTACAGGTATGCATACGGATAGTACCTCGTTTTGAATGCTTTCTGTGAAGCAGGCCAAGACTTCTTCCGGAAATTTAATAGCTTCCAGTCTTATGTCTAATCTGCCGATGAGTCGTGATATCACTTTATGCAATTCATGTAATTGTTGATAGTACGCTTTGCTGTCTACAGGGAGAGCGTTGATAGTTTCAGAGAGTGTTCTAATGTTTCTATTGTCTTTGAGGTAACCTGCTCTGGGTGTAAAATGCGTTATTTCTTCTTTTTGTTTAAATGTGCATAGGATCTCGCTTTGGGTCTTTTTTATGCGTTTTTCTGGTTTTTGTTCAGTTAGTGTTATCAGGTTGTCAGGTAAGCTTTTTGAATGATGCTGAAAGCACTGTGTTTCACGCATTCTTTTCGGGAACCGATGATGCGCGCTTGTTTGAGTAGTCAACATAGGTTGTTTCCATGAAAAGGTGTGTTTTTTATTTGATTCTTTTTTGATGGTTTGTTGTTCTACAGATGCTATTTGTTATCCAATATTGACCGTGTTGTCATATTTTATCGTGCTGTTTTTCCCTAAAGGCAATAATGCCGTTAATTATTTTTTATATGCACAGGTTATAGTGTTTCAGATATAAGTAGAGGAGCCTGTTGTATAACCATGCCGGTCTAAAATGATGGGGTGCGTTAGCTGGAGACGGAAACCAGATTGAAGGCTTTGGCCGTACCGGCATAAGCGCCCAAATCAGTTATCAACTCATCCGGTACAGGGGCGAGCGGTTTAATACGGATACCGGCCTGAAGGAGTATTTCAGCATCATACAGTTCGCTTTCATCCGTACAATCACTGAAAATAATGACTGGACCGCCATTATACCTGTGCCATTTCAGGAATGTTTCTGCCAGATATTCATTGATAGGATTCTGTATAGGATGTTTAACGCCCTTTTTATCTATTTCGTAGGTTTCGGCTGTTGTTGGCGGGGCAGCAATGAGTAGCGCGCACTGAGACAAGGCGCTGTCACTATCGGCAAGGTTGTCAATGAACGCCTTCGCGTCCATTTCTGAGACTGTTGTAAAGGAGCGTGAGAGGGGGGATAGGTCACAGGCCTTGACCGGCATGCCGATGTCCATCATTGAGCGGGCCAGGTAACCACATCCCCCCATGATTTCAAACACAGACAGGACACCAAGGTTCTGGATGAAGGTTTTTAGTCTGGGGCGGGCTGCTTTCGCTAAGGTGCAGTGGATCCACAAGTGTGCAACCGTAAACTGGGTCAGGTTCCTGTGGATTAAAAGGAGATAGGGTTCGATTATTTCATTATCTGCGGATATTAATGATGCCTTGCGGATGTGCTTGAAACTTCGTAACGTTTTTTCCTTAAAATGAACAAACTGTTCCTTCTCCTCGTAAGAATCGTATTTGATTTTAAGGCCAAGGATTTTGATGATGTCATCAGGGGATATGCTCTCTTTGCATATCTTTCCATAGAGAACAGTCTTGTATCGCGAATTGATGGCCTTGGCGTATTCGTATAATCTCAGTACGATTTCAATATCGCTGATTATTGTTTCCTGTAAAAGGAGCTGGTAGCTGGTGGTATCGATAAATTGCCTTAAATAATAGCCTTCGCTATTTATGTCTTCGTGCACAGTGAAAGGGTTTTCCAGGTAAAGTTGAATGCCTTTTAATAATTTTTCCAGATGTGGACGTATTTCTTTGTTGAAATAATGAAAAGCATCAGCGGGGAATCTTGAGTTTTTGATATTGATTTCTTCAAGGGGTTTGATTTCTTTTTTGAGATCTTTGTGAATTTTTCTATACCGCCTGAAAGTGATGACGCCTGTAGCTCGTAGCTCTGGCGGTATTTTTCTCTCTGAGCGAGCTTCTTTTGATATCACCTCGTCAAATTTTGCTATCTCTGATAGGTATTCCTTGATGTCATCACGATCAAACAGGTTGCGCCTTGCTGAAGCAACCTTACTGGATTGTTCCTGATATTTTTTTTGTTGGACTTTCCTCTTGGTGAGAACGGTGTCCGGAGTGGTTGAATCAGTAAGTTTGGCCGCTACTGGCTGATTTTCAGTGCCTGAGCGTTTTTGGGGGGCTGTACGAGTCTGGCCAGAAGTCGACAATCGGTCACCCGGTAATGCTCCGGCGCTTGCGGTTTGAGTGCTTTTGGGTTCCATCCGTATTCCCTGCTTATTACTTGAATCACAATAACCCGGACTTTTGACTTCACCGGTTCTGAAAAATTCATGATAACTTGAAAAAAACTGCTTTTGTCAGAACTTCAGCACTGAGCTACCAGCTTAGCTTACCCAACGTGCTAGCCGAGCCTGAGCAACTGCAGGGACACATTTGAGATTATGTTTGTGCGGATACTTACAGCGAAAAATTATGCATCGCTAACCGCGCTTTTAAGGCATTGAAGTAGTCGATGCCAAGCAGGTCTAATATGACTGGAAATCTATACTGGGAATCTGTTGTATTGATTATTTTGATCCTGTTTGAGGTTTGAGTTTTACTAATTTAAAGCGGTGTGCAAGGTTGAGTTTTTCTTTTAGTAAACTGTTCATTGTTGTGAATAATTCTGTCTTGAGCTCTTTCTTTAAGGGGCTACGCTGAATGCACCATTGATAGGTGTGCTGGAAAAAATTACGGATATTTTCATGGTGGGCTGCTGTAATTCCTATCTCCTTGGATATTGTTGCGACGCTGTCAAACAGCGTCTTTGTTTCCTTAGGTATCCCCTGATTACTCCAGCTTCGCTCGTGTGAGCATTTTGCTATTTTGGAAAACAACTGTTGTCTCTGTTGATAAATTGGATGGATTGGATCGCTTGTTATTATTTTAATGTATTGTTTAGATTCGCCAAAGGTGATGCCTCGAGATTTCTGTTTATCGCTTTTGGTGCCTGTTGATGGCATGTGGAGATATGTCAATTTTGTTTTTGGTGGGTTTGGCTTGTATGTTTCGGTGGTAAACCATTGTTGCATCGTTTTAAAGCTGGATATGCAGGCAATTAGGGTATCGCAGAAGTTATCAGCATCAGCAATTGATGCTGTCTCTTGCCTTAAACGATTTTCGGGGATTAAAGATAATTGATCGTCATCCTTACTTAGACAACAATAATACTGGTCGTACGTAGAGACTGCTTCAGTCCCTTTTGTTTTTTCTATTTCAGATTGCTTCAATATGAGCATTTGAAATGGATCGTAGATCAGACGACCGCTATAGAACTTGGGATCTGTCTCTACGGCTATTACTTTTACTGTCGGTGTATATTTTTCCTGCGACTGTGGCGGAGAGGATGGCTGAAACCGTGGTGGCAGGGTTAGTTGCTGTTCTTTTCCTCTGGCTCCCCCGCCAGGAAACTCTGTAGTCGCAATACGTTGCGCCGAGGACATTGCTGCATCCGCTGTATCGATTGGCTGCTGTGGTAGTGGCATTGCAGCGTAATTTGCTGGTTCACTGTGCCTGGCATGGACGGGAATTCCCGGTGAAGCAGGTTGAAGAGTGGAAGGTGGTGGCGTCTTCCCCATTTCAAGCGTGACACCGTAAAACTCTAGAGTCGGTTGCTGTTGCTGCTGTCTCCTGATGGCATGCGAAACCGTCAGGGTGGGAGAAACGGGTTCTATTGTCGCCGCGGTGGGTATACGAGCCAGATTGACCAGTGCACGATGAATTCTGGGAATCAGGTTTGTCTGTTTATTATCAGAAAGCACATCATAACAATGATCAAGGAATGAAGCGCAATAATCTATTTTGCTGCTATCCGTCATGTTCAGTGCATCAAGACCGCTTACCACTTGAGCAAGGCGTGTATTAATATTATGGGCATTCACTGTGTCGATGTTTTGTATGAAATCCTTTTCTGCCTCAAAAAGACGATAGGTAACACGACTTCTTATTTCTGAAAACTTTTCAAGAAATTGTTGGGCGGATGTTTTCTGCACGGTTTTAGTGTTAATACTCTCGATCTCTTGAGACCTTTTGTCCATCGCGTCAAGCTGCCTGGTCAGGTTCATGTAGTATTCGTCACTGAAACTGTGATTTCCTTGCCGGAAATAAGTCCCGCCCACGCTGCTTATGCCAACGGGAGCATCCATAGATGCTTTTCGATCAGAAAATATTTCGATATGGCGCTTGATATCTTGTTCCACGCTGCTGAAGTCTGTGCGATAAGGTGCAGATGGATCAAAATGAACCCCGATGTTCTCCATTAGGGACTGTTTGTGGTTAGGTTGGCTGACACGTCTGCTACCGATCTCTTCCTGCTGCTGCATCGGTGCCCATATGCTTAACGAAGGACTGTCTGGTTCCGCACTGAATGGGTACCGACTTTGGGAGGTTTGTTGACCGAACTGTAGAGGCTGCACTGCTTGCGATTGTGGTGCTGGGAGAGGCTTTGATCCTGAATCTCTAAACATAAACAACCTCCGGATTGATAGGGCGACTTGCTTGATATTCTTTCAGAGGAAGAAAATAGTGGTGACTAAACCTCTGCTCTAACAAACTCGGCTCATGCAATTTAGGCTTGGGCATTATCATTTAGTTCTTACAGGTTTTGATTTTGTTATTTCAACTGACTCTGCTTATTAGCGGTTTAATGCATAAAACCCTGAGGACGCTGCAGATAATAATGTCGCGTTGCCGCCAGCCAGAAGAAGCTTCCCCTTTCCCGCTGTAAAGCCGACTGCCGGGGTATTGTCGGATGCAAACGAACGAAAGCCTGCCCGGCTGCCTTCATCGCAATAAAAGCAAGTCCACAGCCTGTTCAAACCGGAGCCATCCTTCTGCCAGCACTCAATCACCCGTATAGGCATCCAGGCAGGCAACGGGATCTGTATCCGCGGGAGACACCTGCAAATTGAGCCGCCAGTCCGGCTTCATGGGTATGGGGGCGTCTGACCTGAAATAAGTCGCTTTTAAGCAGCGTGGGAACTTTTACATGAAAACGACTGTCTCTCTATTAGAGATTAAAACAATTGGATGTCCTTGTCGGACAGGTGTTGATGTATCCATCTGGAATGAAGGGACTAATAAATGCAAATTTTGTTTAGAAATAAGAGGGTAGCGTTATGGCATGTGCACCTGATGTGACGAGGACTACGGTGGCCCAACAGTCAGCGTCATATGGCATGAAATCATCAGGACAGGATGCTTCGCAGGCGAACATGGCGGGGCATACAGTGAAGACAGCCCAGGGCCAAAAGATCATTGGGCGCTCAAATAACACTGCTGATCAAGATACCTCTGACTTTGTGATTTTTTCTCAGGACGAGATGGTGTCTGCATGTGCAGATGAATCGACCAAAGGAACGTTGCTTGAACCGGGCGAATCTGAACGTTATGAGCGTTTTGAAGCCGCAGAAACTACAGCTACAACTACAGCTACTACTGATTCTGCCGGTTCCAATGGATTTTGTGCTTGCATCAAGAGCGAATATAACCGGCAACGTATGTATGATTATGGCGGGGGGCGCAAAGGATCATTCATAGGCAATTGTGTCCGAACATTGACGATAACGGCTGCCAAAAGCCTATTATCTGACTCTGCTGCAGAGGAATTCGATGAAGTGGTAATGGTTTCAAGTCATGTAAACGCTAAAGATTGTGGTGACTTGATTGGCAGAGCTATAAGGCGCTAAACATTCATTTCAATACGTGCGTTTCTAAAGAAGATGTTTGTCCTCTGTCAGCCATATTCTTTTCCTGCATACTAATCTGAACGGCAGAAAGTCCACTTACCCGAAAGCCTGCTCTTTGTGGCCGCGGTGACAAGCTTCTCAGCGAGAGTAGCCTGAGAACTGTCGCCAAAGCGAAGCCTGCATTCGCGTTGACGGATCTTATGATGTCTGGCATGAATGGGGATGAACTCTGTCACCCTTTAAAGGCAATCGATCATCTGCAAATCATCAACAGCTGGGTTCAGTGGGGGGCCGGGCATGTCCGGTTTTATCCTGCAGCCATTCTGGCGTGATTAGGGCAGTCGTTTGTCTCCAAGAGTGAGAGATCAATAGATCAGCAGAAGGGCAGACGCAATAACGAATCCGTAAACGTCATAGTGTTGGTATAAGTGGATCAATGATTTACAGTTGTTTCAACCTGAATTCTGCCAGAGGCTGGCTGTTTTATGCTGGGCATATTCGAGGGATGGAATATCCTGCCAAAAATGTTGTGTAAATCTGCCGGGATGCTGGATAAAGTTGCCACAAGTCTTCATGGAAGGCCGTGAAACCAGGCAGAAGGGATTGCCATGTTAAGCGCTGGCTTTATTGAGTAATACGCGATTCGGATCCGGGAATAGTTTGGTTCTGTGGATTTTGGATTGATACAGGGTTCACCGTTATTACGGGTCAATCTTGTTTCATCGTTTCTGATGGTGTTGTTTTTGCCTGCTCAGGTATCTAACCATCAGAAATATCGCTCTCCAGTGTAGGGAACACGCACCCAGACCCGCAATTAAGATCTTTGTGTTGTTATACGAGAGGACTTAGTTGTGATGTATGCTTTCATCTGCCACACCAGCCATTATCTCAACGAGCGCTGGGACTGCTTTGTCCTCCGTCTTGTTGGTGCCTTTCTTTTGTCAAAACCATTCCACTATTACAAGTACGATGTTCTGAACGACTGATTGCCTGATAGGGCAAACATCGTTTATTTCGATGACTTCCGACAAATCGTTGCCCGCGACATAAGCCTTTTCAAATCGGTGTCTGTTTGCCTTTATCAGGTTAATGGACAGGTATTTGTCTGGTTTTTAAATACCGGCCTTTATTCAGGCAACGGCGGCTTTTTATCGGATTTTTATTTAACGGAACGCTAAACGTTTATTCCGCGGGTGTTCTTTGTCTTTTATTTAACAGGGTAGAGAGATCTGTGAACAATACCGTCAACATGTCCGAGATGAGTAGCTTTGAATACCGGGAGCGTATTGCTTCAGGCAATCCCATCATGATGATGCCTGTCGGCGCCATTGAGCAGCATGGTCCGCATATGTCGATGAACGTCGATGTGCTGTTGCCGACCGCCGTGTGTCAGCATGTGGCTGAGCTGAACGGCGCGATTGTCGCACCTGCCATCACCTATGGTTACAAGTCCCAGCAGCGTTCCGGCGGCGGCTATCACCTGACCGGCACCACCAGTCTGGACGGGGAAACCCTGACCCATATGGTGAAGGATATTATCAAGGAATTTGCCCGTCATGGCATTCGCCGTTTCTGCCTGTGCAACGGCCATTTTGAAAACAACATGTTCCTGGTGGAAGGTACGGATCTCGCCCTGCGGGAGCTGCGCTGGGACGGTATTGATGATGTGAAACTGGTCTTCCTGTCCTACTGGGATTTTGTCGATGAAGCCACCATTGCACGTATCTATCCGGAAGGCTTCCCGGGATGGGATATTGAGCATGGGGGCGTGCTGGAATCGTCCCTGATGCTGCACCTGTTTCCTGAACATATCCACATGGATCGGGTGATGGATCTGCCGCCAGCTGATCTTCCTAACTATGACGTTTTCCCCATTTGCCCCGAGCGGACACCGGCTTCCGGCTGCCTGTCTTCCGCTGCCAAGGCCACCGCTGAAAAAGGTCAGCTGCTGTTGAATGCCTGCGTTGAAGGTATTGCCGATGCATTGCGCAGGGAATTTCCTGACATCTGATTGAATGGTACGGCGATATCAGATCGTTGTTGTTCTGAGTGATGATTATCGGAATAAGCATAAGGCGCTGACAATCCAATATTGCGCAAACTGCCCGCATGGGCGGGCAGTGCACAGGCCAGGAACGGCAGGGGAACGTATTCCGATGATCATGTTGTGGCCGGGACATCTGTCCGGTCTCTTCATGGGGATATGACGTATGAAGGCAAGTGATCATCTGCAAATCATTAACAGTCGGATCAAGTGGGTCAGTGGTGGTATCGGTATTTTGCTGCTGGCCCTTGTACTGACCATGGGGGCGGATGCCGCCAGGGTGATGGATGGCATCCGTACCTGGGTGACCGGCAACTTCACCTGGTACTTTGTTTTGATGGCTTCTGTCAGCCTGTTTTTCTGTATCTGGCTGGCACTTGGCCCCTATGGCAATGTCCGGCTGGGCGGTTCTGACGCCAAACCGGAATTCAGCACCTTCAGCTGGTACGCCATGTTGTTTTCCTGCGGGCAGGGTATAGGCCTGATTTTCTGGAGCGTGGCGGAACCGATCATGCTCTACAACGATCCCGTTATCGGTACGCCGGGTAGTATCGACAGCGCGTACAGTGGCACGGTGTGGGGCTATTTTCACTGGGCGATTCACGCCTGGGCGGTTTACTGTGTGGTCGCCATCTGTCTTGCCTACTCCATCCATAATCGCCGCACACGGTTGAGCTTCATCAGTACCGTTGAAGAGAGCCTGCCGAAGCGTGGTCGAACCGGCCTGTCCATTCTGATTGAAGTGCTGGCCATACTGGCGACAGTGTTTGGTCTGTCAACGTCGTTTGGTTTCGCCGCCCAGCAATTGAACGCCGGCCTTCAGTACAGCATGGGCACTCCCTATAACGCCCTTTTCCAGAGTGTGATCGTGGTCTGCCTTGGTGTCCTGGCGGCTATTTCTCTCTATTTCGGTGTGAAGAAAGGCATGCAGTTGGTCAGCCAGATTAACATGTGGCTCAGTATTCTCCTGCTGGTTGCTATCCTGCTGCTGGGACCGACAGTCTTCCTGATGGCCTTTTTTACCAACAGCTTTGGGCAATATCTCGGTGACATGTTCACCATGGGATTCCATAACGATGCCTTTGCCATCGTGAATGGTCTGACCAGCTGGACCAACAGCTGGGATGGCTGGTGGACCACCTTTATCTGGTGCTGGGTCTTCTCATTCTCTCCCTTTGTCGGGGGCTTTATTGCCCGGATCTCCCGGGGGCGGACACTGCGTGAGTTTGTGTTCAGCGTTGTGGTGATTCCTTCACTGCTGGTGTGTATCTGGATTGCCATCTTCGGCGGTACGGCGATTGCGCTGGATATGGAGAGTGGTGGGGCTATCTCGGCGGCTGTGGCGGAAAACACCTCCAGTGGGCTGTTCTCAACCATTGAAAATATGAATATCGGGCTGATTGGCACTCTGCTGCTGATTGTGGCCACTGTGCTGGTGGGTACCTATTACATCACGTCGCTGGATTCTGGTATCCATGCCCTGTCATCCCTCGTGGCCAGTGATGAGCGTGAGCCGCGTATTTACAGGTTGATGCTTTGTTTGCTGGTCAGTCTGATTGCCTTGACCCTGTTGTCCATTGGTGGAGTGACAGCACTGTCTTCAACCCAGACAGCAGCTATTGTCGGTGCCTTGCCGTTTTCCTTTGTGGTGGTGTTGATGGGGGTAAACCTGATTAAACGACTTCAGCAGGATGCTGATGTAGCCCAGCCTGAGAGCAAGCGTCGGAAACAACCGCTGATAGCGGCGCCTCGCTAATAAAAAACATCAGATAAGAACAATATCATCGCTTCCTGTCGTCCATAGCCTGGGCGACAGGCTTTTACGGGGGAGGTTGCCTGTTTCTGGTTAGCTATTTAGCGGAATCGTTACTGGAAAGTGGTTCGTCATAGTATTCACCATCACCCATTACTAATGTTCAGAAAAAAGGTTTGTCACCTTTTCAGCTAACCAGCCAAGCGCTATCCCGGGACAAGAGTATTTAGCCATGACCCGTTCTACAGGAGCTTGCCAGGGATTGTGGTCAAAGCTGATGGGTAAGCGAACCAGTAATCCCTGTTCAAGCTCATGCTCTACCAGGTGCAGGGGAACATAACTCCAGCCAAGTCCTTGTCGTGCCAACTCTCGTAACAGGTAAAACGTATTTGTCCACCAGATGTCTGTTGACAGTGATGGAAAATAAGCCAGTCCTGAGCCATCGAAGCCTTTAACCAAGAGTTGCCGGTAATGTTGCAGGCAATCAACATCAACCAACTTCTGTTTTGCCAAAGGGTGTTCCGGGTTTGCCACCACTACAAAGGGGAGTGAACCCAGATAGCAGGTAGAAACATTCGGAGGGATGCCGGTATCAGCAAACGTTAAACCTAACTGCGCCTTGCCATCTGCAACCATGGCATGGACATCAGGACTGGCGACAGTATGAATATTTAAGGCGGTTGCTGGAAAATGATCGGCAAACTCTGTTAGTACCCGGGACATAGCCGGAATCATTAACGCCTCATCCACTGCCAGCATTAATTCGTCTTCGTGCCCTTCTGCCAGTGATTTGGCGGTTTTGTCCATATCATGGTCAAGCCTCAGCATGGCTTGTGCCAGCGGTAATAGGCGACGGCCTTCTGCTGTGATAACCGGTGAGCGGCCCGTTCTGGAAAAGAGCTCGTTGCCAAGGTCAATCTCCAGATTGGCAATGCCCTGGCTAACCGCAGATTGCGCTTTTCCCAGTTGTCGTGCCGTTGCTGAGAAAGATCCCAGCTCAGCACTTAGTACAAACATCTTTAACTGCTCAAGGCTATACATATCGGTTTTTCTGATGGTTACTAACTTTTATGTATCTGACTGAAAGATATTATCACCCATAAAACACTCTCATCTTTTGAGTGAATCGATATCTTTGAGCGAATTTATGACGACAAAAGAACGTATTTTCCATTCAGTCTTATTTGAAATGCTTGCCCTTGTGATACTTATTCCCCTGGGTAGCGCAGTAACGGGGCAGGGAGCAGCCGCTATGGCAACAACGGTAGTCAGTCTCGCCGTAATCGCCATGGTATGGAATTATCTATTTAACCTCGGTTTCGACAAAGTGTTTGGGCAGGAACGTATTCACAGAGGCCTGGGGCTGCGAATTTTCCATGGCTTCAGCTTTGAGATGGGACTGGTGGTGTTTACTGTCCCGTTTTTGATGTGGCATTTACAGGCAGGTTTTTGGGAAGTATTGCTGCTTGATCTGGGCTTTATACTCTTTTTCCTGATCTATGCCATTATATTTAACTGGGGCTACGATCAGATCCGGGCTTTCTTTCAGCGTCGCATGAAGGCCGGTTTATCGATCCAAAGCCCGACTCATGGCTAACGCCATAGTCGGGCTAATAATGGGGATCATCTTTATCTATGGAGACTGTCTCTGGTCAGGTTCTCTCCCGGCAGACCTCAAAGCCAAAGTAACGACATAACGATCAGGCCATCGCGTTGCTTCTGGCGGTGTAGTATGTGGCTTTTAATTTCCGATACAGTGCGGTGATACCGATACAGAACCAGCAGCATTGAATCAGGAATGAGCCGATATTGAATGATTCCGACAGTGAGATCAGAAACAGCACCGAACCGCCCAGGTTAAGAAACAGTGTGGAGTAATGGGTGGGCTTGATGATATCCAGTTGTATCAGGAAATAAGCGCAGGTATGAAATATCGCTGCAACGACACCCGCCAGCGCGAAGAGATTGATGGTTTCCATGGCTTACGCGCTCCTCGGTTGCAGTTTTTTGTACAGTCCCGCCAGACCAATGACAATCCAGACCAATTGAATCACCAGTGATCCCAGGTTAAAGCCGTCGTACAGCGAGATAAGAACCAGAAAGGCGCCACCGAGATTCAACGACAGCGTCACAATGTGCTCGGCAGCATAGATTTCCAGCTGGATCAGAAAGTAGGCGCCGACAATGGCAATGGCGCCCAGGATGCCGCAGACAAAAAACAGATTAATCGATTCCATATTCCCCCCTGCCCATAACCCTGGTTATGGATGCTGATTATGCTTGGAACGACAACCGCTTATTTTGATATCAGCCTGCATCTGTCCATCCAGCCGACATTCTGTGATTGCGGTCAATGGCAGGTCAGCGACGCAGTGGGTGCGTCGCTGACTGTGTCGTGGTCTTACTGTTGTTGTTTCTTCAGGGCGCGCTCGTGGAAGATGAAACCAATGCTGTTCATCAACACCTGGGCGGCCAGGATCGAGGTGACGCCTGCCGGGTCATAGGCCGGAGCGACTTCAACCAGGTCCATACCCACAATGTTGCCCTTGCGGGTCAGGCCCTTGATGATTTCGAGGACTTCGTAGTACTGGAAACCACCATGGCTCGGGGTGCCGGTGCCCGGTGCGATGGAGGGATCAAAGCAGTCAATATCCAGGGTGATGTAGTACTGGTCGCGATCCGGAATGCGGGACAGTACTTCCGCGGTACCCATTTCACGTACCTGGCGAACAGACATGATGTCAGAGCCGGCGGCGCGGGCATCGTCATAGTCAGAGCGGCTGGAGGACGAGACGTTGCGGATACCCATCTGGGTCATGCCGGAGATATGGCTGGATTCAGAGGCGCGACGCAGCGGGTTGCCGTGGCCGTATCGGACGCCGTGGCGTTCGTTAACGAAATCCAGGTGCGCGTCAAAGTGAATGACGTGGATCGGGCCGCGACCTTCGAACGCCGCCAGGCAGGGGTAGTTTATGGAATGGTCACCACCGAGGACGATCGGCATAGCACCCTGTTCCAGGATCTTTTTCACCGCTGCCTTGGTGTTGGCGTGGCTCTTGTTCATGTCGGTATGCACGATGTCGGCATCACCAACGTCAACCATGCGCACTTCTTTCTGGGTCAGGTATAGGGTGTCGTCTTCATGGTCGTAAGCGCCGCCATGGCCAAAGGAGAACAGGGTGGAGGCTTCACGGATAGAACGAGGCCCGAAGCGAGCGCCACTCCGCCACTGGGTACCCATATCATTGGGAACGCCGAGGATGGCGACGTCAGCATCGATGTTATCCCAGTCCAGGCAGATGGGTGCCTTGGCGAAGGTGCAGTGTCCGACAAAAGGCAGGTTCAGGCGACCGCTATCGTAAGCATTCTCTGACATATGAATTCCCTCGTGATTAAGCAGACTGTTCTTGGGTCTGTAGTCTGTTGATGGGGATTCTAGGGAGCGCGTCAGTGCGGTTACATAGCCGTTATTGGAAGCTTATATCGGGATTCTTGATGTAATCGGGGAAGCCGTGGTGAAGAGGAACGTCCCTGTTCCGTATCCAGTCAATCAGGCTGAGGCTAATAGTGGAATTCTGTCTTTTTCCAGGTATTGGTTCAGTTGCTTCGTGACCTGCTCCGGCTTGATGGCGCGCAGGCAGGCATTGTCGCGACAGCCGGTTTTCCGGTGGTTGGCAGCGCTGACGCAGGGAGAACAGGCCAGTCCCGCATAAATAGGCGTGGAGTCTCCAAGAGCCCGGTAAAGCTCAGGCGTTTCCGGTCCGAAGATGACAAATGTCTTCAGAGGCGTCACGGAGGCAAAGTGGGCAGGGCCGGAGTCATTGGTCAACATCACGGATGACAGGTAATACAACGGCACCAGTTCATTAAAAGCGAATACGCCGGCGGAGTTGAGACAACGATCATCACCCACGCTTTGTTTCAGTAATTCAGC
Organism: Kistimonas ophiarachnellae; assembly: GCF_057552235.1. Classification (NCBI taxonomy): domain Bacteria; kingdom Pseudomonadati; phylum Pseudomonadota; class Gammaproteobacteria; order Oceanospirillales; family Endozoicomonadaceae; genus Kistimonas; species Kistimonas ophiarachnellae. The sequence continues at coordinate 83,196 of NZ_BAAJPA010000005.1, forward strand.
GCCGGCACGTTCTGCCGGTGCACCAGTAATAATGACAAGAATATCGTCATGCCGCGCCAGTAACTGGCGTATGACGTCTGCATAAGATGTGGCAGACCAGCGACGCTGGGGGAGCAGTTCACTGGCGTTGGGGTTGATCAGCACCAGGCGGTGATAGTCCGGTTGATAACCTTCATACAGTGTTTTCAGTTTGTCGTGAACCTTGTCCTTCTGCGATTGGGGGCATTTTGCCTGGGCGAGTGCAATATCCCTGTCCTGATAGTGACTAGGGCAGTAAGGCTGGCCGGCGCGATCCGCCAGCAGGGTGTCGACCAGTGCCATAAAATTACGGGAAATATGATGGTGCGGGTTGTAACGCACGGGATGGGTCAGCATTTTGCCCCGGTAGAGCCCTTCATCATGGCAGGCGTCGAATCCGCAGCGGCGGCTGGCGCCGCTGAAGCGGGACAGCAGGGCGGTAAAACGGGAAAAAAGCTCCAAATCGACGACAGTGTCTATTTGCCTGCGTCGGCACCAGAGCATGAACTTCACCACATCCACGGCGAGGTGGACAAGGTTGTCGCTGCGCAGTGTGACAATGTTGTCTTCAGGAATGGTGCGGAGCAGATCCAGGCTCATTTTATTGCTGTCGAAGATAGCAAAGTGCAGGTTGGTTCTACCGTTATCACGCATACGGCGTAATGCCGGATCCGCGAGTATTGCACTGCCCATTTCCGAGAGTTCAATAAACAGCACATTCTTCAGTGCCTGCTCTTTCTTTCGGTGAAACACTGACACGATGGCAAAGAACATCCGGCTCAGGAAGCAGAGCGGAATGCCGGCGTAGCGGTCAATAAACCGCATGGTATCAACTTTCATACAGGACTCGTTTCAGGCTTGTCGTTGAAAATGAAGCGGCAGGCGATGGTGAAGTTGAACAGCATGCCGGCCAGCACGCCGGCGACCAGCGCCAGCCGGGTGTACTGGGCGAAGAAGGGGACGTTAGTCGTCAGCAGCCAGAAGGTGCCCCAGTTCGGGACAAAACTGATCAGGCACATGGCCAGGTATTTCAGCCACTGGGGCGCCCGGTCTGAACGACGACGGTCGTTGAAGGTAAAGGTGCGGTTCATCAGCCAGTTCCAGCTGGCAGACACCCAGTAGGCACAGCCCCGCGCGACCAGTGGCGGTATTCCGGCTACAAAGAGCAGCAGGCTGTAAACGGTCATGTCCACCACGAACCCGGTGCAACCCACCAGGCCAAACCGGAACAGGCGGTAAACCAGGGCCAGTGGCGTTTCATAGCGCTGGCGCAGGGTTTTCAGACGACTCTGGATAGCGGGCTGGTGTTGACGCCAGGTGCTGAGACCATCTGAGACAAGGGCAGCCAGCAGTAACGCCGCAAGGCCGTATTGGATCTGGAGGATGCCTGTGTAGTGCTCCGTGCCATTGCGCAGTGTCAGCAGGCTGATGGCGCAAACCACCATCAGTAACCGTGTCAGCAGGGCAATGACAGGGGCTGGCTGAGAAGGTCTGTTCTGGCAAAGAGCAAGCGCAAGAGTGCCGCAAACCGTGCCCAGCACCATGCCGGCGAGCATGTCAGCGGGCCAGTGAACACCGGCGGCAATGCGTGAGAAACCTGCCAGTACGGCCAGTGCAATTACACCGCCTGCCAGGAACAGGTTGTCGCGAAAATGCCGGCAAAGAATGGTGGCCAGCAAAAAGACCGTGGTTGTATGACCGGAAGGAAAGCTGCCATTACGAAACGCCTCACCAATCAGGTGAAAACTTCCGGCTTCCAGTACGGCAGGGGGGCGCTCCACACCGAAGTAGCTTTTCAACAGTCGCACCAGGATGGCGATCATTACGCTGGCCAGCAGCACGGCTCGCATTTTGTCAGGCTGGTGGCGGAGCAGCAGTGCTGCTATGGCAAAGGCGAAAAAACCGTCACCCAGGTTGGTGATCGCTGCCCAGAATGCCGTTGGTAGCAAGGCTGCCTGGTGGTTTATCAGAAGAAACAGTGTCGTGTTTTCTGCGGGATTAACCTGCAACCAGACCGAGGCCATGCAAAGAAGGATCAGTACCAGTGCAAGCGAACCGGTCAGTGGACCGGTGAGTCGGATAGCGGACGGGGGATGAACAAGTGTCGATGTCGTCATTCTCAGGTGGTCTCTGATCAAGGCGTCCCTGGCGTGTTATTGGATGGTCTGACGCCATGCTATTGAGAGGGGTGTGAGAAAAATGTGAACGGGGCGTGACATCCGCCGCCCGGCTGCAGGGTGAGGCAGGGCGGCGGCTGACGTCAGGGTTGTTATGGGTTCAGGGACGGGAAGGCAGGCACCGGTAGAACCGGAAGTGGTTGATCAGGGTTGTGTTCATCCTGGCCAGGTAACTGGATGTCCATGTGCAAACCAGCCCGGGTATTTTTTCAATCTGTTGTGCCGGTTGCTTTTCGTTGACCCGGATAAGAATGCCTGGCTGTTCGTTGTGAGGTTTGCCGAACCAGAGGTCAAACTGTGAGGTTCGACGGCTGATGACCTGCACAGGGGTAGGACGGGCATACCAGGCGATACGGCTGCCATGGGACCAGTTCGTGACCAGCAATACCGGCTCATGGTCGTTGGCAGGCAACTGCTCAAGCAGGGCTTCGGCACGGCTGGCCGCCTCTTTCCAGCCGATCAGGTCTTTGACGGCGACCGTGCTGATCGCCATCTGGTTCATGGTGGCCACCATCAGGACAATGATAAAGCCCGTGACGACCAGCGAATACAAACCACACAGTTCCGTCATCAGATAGATGCGCTTATTGGGCCAGCTGGTGCACAGCCAGTATGCCACGAGAGGCGTCAACAGCGCCCAGCCGATCAGTGACCAGTGGGGCAGTGACTGGCTGTTGCCGGTTGCGATGATCACGGTCACCAGAACGGGGAGCGCGGTGGTCAGTAGCAGTGTTTTGACCGCCTTGTCTATAACAAGACGACAACTGACTATGCCTCCAATCAGCATGAGCGGACCATAGCAGGCGATCTGAATGAGCACGCCTCGCAGGAAGGCGCTCAGACGCCAACTGTCGCCGGTCGCATGGTTGAACTGGTAGTCGAAGGAAATCCATTCATGCTGGAAATTCCAGTAGATCACCGGTGTGATCAGTAGCAGGGCAGTGAGTGCCGCAAGCCAGGGTCCGGATTGCCGGAGCCAGTACCAGTGCTTGTTCAAGGCCATGAAAATGAGCAGGCCAACCGGCAGGAGGATGGCGGTGTACTTGGTCAGCCCTGCCAGGCCGAGGAAGACGCCGAGCAGTAGCCAATCCCGTGTTCGGTTTGTCTGATGAATCGCCCACAGTCTGTCAGCATACAAAAGGGTCAGTATGAGCAGCGGCCATTCCGGTACCAGGCCAAAGCTCAATAGTTGAACGATCGGCATGCTGTGAAACAGGATCAGGGCAACCAGCGGCAGCCAGTGAACGGTTGGAAACAGCTGTCTGCCGAGGCGATAGACCAGCAACCCGGCCATAGCCTGCAGAAGCATTGGCCATAGCCGCAGTATCAGTTCGGTGTCGCCCAGTTGCAGTGCCAGCCACTGTAGCCAGCCTGTCAGAGGCGGATGATCAAAATAGCTCCAGTCCGGAAGCAGTCCGTACAGGGCATAATGCGCTTCATCGACGCCCAGCGACAGTCCGGGGGCAATCAGCAGGTGAATGCCCAGAACCGCCAGCGTGATGGCCGCGGCAATTCCTGAGGGCTTTATATACGTCTTCTCTAGCATGTGTGTCTGGTGTTTTTTATGACTCAGGAAGCGGTGTTTCAGATGCCAGTGTTTCTGGTCAGATTAATTCGATCATGGGTTCAATCAGACCGGCGGCCTGTGACAGGTGCACGGCAGAAATCACCGGGATGTAAACAAACCAGGCGCTGGCATCCCTGAGCGCTTTGTTCAGAACTTTCGGTTTGATACTGATTTCCTGGGGCGCCTGGTAGAGGGACAGGTTGGGGATAAAACTCGGGGTACGGCTACGGTAATCCGCGTAGCGTTGGCCAAACTTCTGGTACAGGGAACGCTCTTCATGCCGGATCTGTGGAATGTGGCTGATACAGAACATCAGCAGCATAAAGGCTGTCAGCAGCAGACTGCCGGTCATCAGGCCAATGCCGCAGACACCGCACAGCGAAAAGAAATACAGCGGATTACGGCACAGGGAAAACGGCCCGTAATCGACGACGGTTTTGTTCTTGAGGCCGGCAATAAACGTCATGGTGTAGAATCGGCCCATGGCGCCGATGATGATCAGGCCAAAACCGCTCCAGAACAGTGTGCGCATCAGGACCGGGTCATCAAACAACGCCGGACGGCTGAACAGAACCAGCACTACCACCAACCCGAAACCGGCCCGGGCAAGCCGCAGACGCCGACGGGACTGGCCAATTTTTTCAGACATAGGTATAACCCTCCGTGAATGAACTGTTGAGAATGGCGGTTTCAGGCTAACGGGCGGAGTGTCCAAAAAATGTGGCTGACCAGTGTTGACCACTGGTGTCAGAGACCGGAAAGGGTTCAGAACGGAACAGGTATTCAGGAATGCGCCTGCTGTTGATCGAAGACAACCGCGATATTGCCGGTGTCATATTTGACTATTTTGAAGCGCTTGGGCACGCCATGGATTATACGGCGGACGGCAATCAGGGGCTGGCCCTGGCCACAGACAACGCCTATGACCTGGTGATTCTCGATATCATGCTGCCCGGGCGGGATGGCTACAGTGTCTGCCGGGCATTGCGGGAACGGCAGGTGGATACGCCCATCCTTATGTTGACGGCGCGGGATACCACCGATGATACGCTGCAGGGCTTTGGTGAAGGGGCAGATGATTACCTGGTTAAGCCGTTTGACCTGAAAGTGCTGCAGGCCCGTATTGAAGCGATAGTTCGTCGGCGATCCGGGGGCGCATTCGCAAAGCAATTGTCGTTTGATGCGCTGACGCTGGATCTTGGCAGTCATGCGGTTGAGCGGCAGGGGCACAGGATTTCCCTGAATCCAACCTGTTTCAAACTGCTCAAAGCCCTGATGCAAAAGGCGCCGGAGCTGGTCACGCGGGAGGAACTGGTCTATTCCGTCTGGAAGGATGAGCCGCCGGATGGCGATTCTCTACGAAACCATATCTATCAACTGCGCAATCTCATTGATCGCCCGTTTACTTCCTCCATGCTGGTGACGGTGCCGAAAACCGGTTACCGGTTACAACCTGCCTGTGAAGAGCCGGAAGAGGAGATGGTCTGATGATGTCGTTCAAACGGCAGATTGCAACCCGTTTTTCGATATTGGCTGCTGCTGTTATTGCGACCTATTACGTCATCTTCCAGGCCACGCTGCACTGGACAGAGGATGCTGTTGCCAGTCGTCGTCTGGCTTTGCTGAGTGACTATGCCGTGGAACGTTATGGCAATGGTGAGACTGGCATGTTGAAGCTGAACCAGTTTGCTGTTGCTTATGACAACTATTTCATGCTGCCGGAAACGATCATGGGGTTGATTACCCCGGAATGGCGAGGCACGGAGGATTTTATCTGGAATGGTAACCGTGAGATCGCCATTCTTGCGGAAACTGTCACTATCCGGGGGCATGAAAAACCGTTGTACCTGATTGAAGATACAACCAATATCACGTTATCCGACGAGATGGAGCTACTTCTGGAAATCGCTTTCCTGGTGGTTTCTGTGCTAATGCTGGCCGTTGTTTGTCTTGTTGTTGTCCGAATGGCTGATCGTTTAAGCGCGCCTGTGCACTACCTTGCCCGGAAGCTTGACCAGTCGGATGCCGGGGACCTCGCGCAACTTAATGATATACCGGCGACAACCTCAGAGATCTATCGATTAACCGAAGCATTAAACGGCTATCGACGACGGATTCGCAAAGGGATTGAGAGGGAACGGGCTTTCAGCCGTTATGTCAGTCATGAATTGCGGACACCGATTACGGTGGCCCGCGGCGTGGCGACATTGCTGGGCGTCTCTGCGGACAGGGCCTTCCTGGATAAACAACAGGCGCGTCTTGAGAAAGCCTGTCAGGACATGACGGATATTACGGAAACCCTGCTGGCACTGGTACGCGTCGAGAGTGCCACCGTTCAGGGCGAGTGTGTGCTGGATCATGAATTTCTGGAACGATTGATTGAAGACAGTCGGCAGTTACTGGATAACAAGCCCGTTGAAGTGACCATTGATGTAATAAATACCCCGACGGTGCTGGCACCTGAAACCGTGATGCGGATGCTGGTCGGTAACCTGCTTCGAAATGCATTCAGTTACACCGATTCAGGGCAGGTCACAGTGTCTTTGTCTCGTTGGCAGTTGACCGTGACGGATACGGGCATCGGGCTTGATGTGAAGCCGGAACAGCATGAAGGGCATGGTCTCGGGCTGGTGATGGTCAGGGATATCTGTCGTAAATACCGTTGGCCTTTTGTCCTGGAAAACCGGACTGATGGCCAGGGCTGTCAGGCGAGCGTCGTTTTTAGTCCTGAGCACCTGTCATGACATTTTCCTCACAATAGTGGTTTTAGAGTAGCGGTTCGGATCAGTCACCGGACCGTCTCATGCAGTCTAGAATTTGTTGCTTTTTCCTTCTCTTTCTCACGTGGCCGGGTGTATCGGCATCGGAGCCCGCTGAGTTGTTGCTGGTCGGCAGCCTCAAGACCAACAGGGCGTTGACGGTTGTCGCGGAAGTCGAGGGTGTTGTTGAATCCTGGGGATTTGATCGGGGAGAACAGACGCAACCTGATCAGCCGCTGCTCCGGATCAAGGACGACGACTACCGTATTCAGCACGACGAATCGAAAGCGGCACTGGCTCAGGCCAGGGCTGACCTGTCCGCTAAAAAAGCCCGCTATGAGCGTTACCGACGACTGGTTGAAACCCACAGCCTTGCCAGGGACGAACTGGACAGTGCAGAAGCCGACTATCTGAAAAGTGAAGCCCAGCTCAGGCTGCAGGCGCTTGCGGTTGAGCAGGCACGCCTGAATCTTGAGCGAACACGTATCAGCGCCAAAGCCGGTTACTGGGTGGCGGAACGGCTGATAGAACAGGGCGACTGGGTACAGAAAGGACAGGCGCTCTACCATCTTGAGCAAATGGATACCCTGCGGGCGGTTGTGTACGTGACGGAAGAGGAGCTCCACCGGATTCGGCCAGGCGATCATTCGGTGATTACCGCGTTGTCATTGCCCGGCGAATTGTTTGCCGGGACGGTGCTGCGTGCCGGCATCAAACCCGATGCCTCCACGCACAGCTATCCCGTAGAGATTCTGGTAGAGAACCCTGACAGACGTCTGGTGGCGGGTTTTACCATTGATGCCCGGATCATGCAGGAGTGATACGGATGGAACCATTCCTGCGTTTTTTTGCTGAAAAGAAATTCTTTGCCTCCATGATGCTGGCAATGGTCTGTGTATTGGGTGTGATGGCACTGTTTAATCTCAGGCTTCAGGAGTATCCCGCCTCGGCGCAGGGCGAGACCAGTATTACCACCCATTATCCCGGTGCGTCAGCCCACGAGATTGAGCTGGAAATTACCAATCGGCTCGAGAAGGAACTCAAGACCGTACAGGGGCTCAAGTATTTTGAATCCAGCTCCAGTGACGGGCTGTCAGTGATTGATATCCGTATCCGTGATGGCGAGAACCTGCAAACGGTCAATCAGGATATCCGCGAAGCCATTGACCGGGTGACGGATCTCCCGGCGGATCTTGACCAGGCGCCGCTGGTCGAGGCGGAAAACCTCGCCATGTTTGAAATCCTGACGTTTGGTGTTGCCGGTGAGATGCCTTTCCCTGCATTACGTGAGTATGCCCGCCAGCTGGAAAAACAAATCCGGAATATTCCGGGTGTCGGCAAGATTGAGACGGCGGCTTTACCGAACCGTGAGTTCATCGTGGCGATAGATCCGACCCGGCTGGACCGGTACGCCATCACGGCCTTTGATGTCGTCGATGCCATTGCCAGACGGAATATTTCCACCAGTGGCGGGCAGGTCACGGCCTGGCAGCAGGACAGAAACCTGGTCACGTTATCCCAGGTGCAGAGCCCGGATGAACTGGCGGAGGCTATCGTCAAGGTGCTGCCCGGCGGGGCACTGGTGCGTCTTGCCGATGTGGCCCGGGTGTATGACGGCTTTGAGCGTGAAACGGAACGGGTCACGATGAACGGTTTGCCCGCTATCGGGTTTACCGTTTTCAAGACCGAAGCGGGCGATATCATTGAATCGGTAGAGGCAATCCGGACACTGCTCAAGGCAGAAGAACACCGGAGTAACGGGCAGCTGACGTTTCCTGTCACGCTGGACCTTTCTGAAGAAGTCGGCAACCGGTTTTCCGTAGTCGGAACCAACGGCCTTATCGGGATGGTGCTGGTTCTGGCGGTGCTGGCATTGTGTGTTCAGCGTCGTCTGGCGCCGTGGATTGCCACGTCACTGCCGTTTTGTGTCTTCGGCACGCTGTTCGCGTTGCTGGTTTTTGGTTTTTCCCTCGACAGCATCACGTTGTCAGCCATTATGCTGGTGATAGGAATCATTGTGGATGATTCCATCGTGGTTTCAGAGAGCATTGACCAGCAGTTCCGGCAGGGGCAGTCGCCTGTTCAGGCCGCTGTTCAGGGATATCGGGAGGTCTTTCGGCCCTTGATGGCCAGTCTGTTGACCACGCTGCTGGTATTCCTGCCAATGTTGTTTATTCCCGGGGATATGGGATCGGCCTATGTCGTCATGCCCCTGACGATCATCATGGCGCTTTTTTTCTCGCTGGTGGATGTGTCGCTGTTACTGCCCTCGCATCTGGCCTCGGCACTGTCGAGTGTTCGGCAATCGTCCTCGTCGGATGGTTCGCATTGGTTTGATGTGCTGAGAGATCGGTATCAACAACTGTTGATGAAGGTTTTACGCTACCGTTACCCCGTCGTTGGTCTGGCAGTTGTACTGTTGGTGACAACGCTCTTTATGAGTTACCGATGGCTAAAGGTGGATTTTTTCCCCACTGAGGCGGCCCGTTATATCGAACTCAGTCTGGAAGTTGAGGATGGTACAACCATCGATGACGCGTGGCGGGTGGGTAAAGAACTGGAAGCGTTGATTGCGGCTGTGCCCGAAGTGGAGCGCAACCACATACAGCACCAGTCGCCAGAAAGCACCGGGCTGATCATTCTCAGTCCCAGCGAAGATCGGACCTTGTCTGCGGATGACATTGCTGAATCACTGGAGGAAGCTGCCCGTGCCTTGCCACTGGCGACGCATGTGCAGTTTAAAGTGGATGGCGGAGGACCACCGCCGGGAGACCCGATTGATTTTCGGGTATTTGGCAGCAGTGATGCCCACCGCGTTGCCATGGCGCAGGACCTGAAAGCCTGGCTTTCAGACCAGCCGGGTGTGCTGGAGGTGGAACTGGGCGATGATAATCGTCGTCCGCAGCTGCAAGTGGTGCCGGATTATGATTGGCTGGCCCGTCTTCAGCTATCCGTCGAAACCCTGACACGGACAATGGCGCTGGCCTTTGAGGGCGAGGAAGCCTCGGCCAGCTGGATCGGGGATGAAGAGGTCAAGCTGCGGGTCTGGCTGGATACCCCGTTTCGTCAACAGCATTATTTGCGGGATCTGGATATTCCATTAAATGATGGACGACAAGTGCCACTGAAGCAGGTGGCAACCATCCAGTCGGTAGAGGCACCCAGGGAAATTACCCACTGGAATGGTGATCGAAGCAGCCTGGTCACCGGCGATATTGATGATGATCAGCAGAATGCGAATACGCTTTCCAACAACACCTTGGCCTATTACGAGACGTTGGCAGAACGTTATCCCGGTATTCGGGTGGAGACCGGTGGTGAAGCGGAGCAAACGACAGAGGCTATGGTTGGACTGATCAGCGCGTTTGCCATGGCGATGCTGGCGATCTGGGTGGTGGTCGCCTTGCTGTTTGGTTCCCTGGTTCAGCCGCTACTGGTGATGGCTATCATCCCCTTTGCCATTGGCTCTGCATTGCTGGCACTGATACTTCATGATGCACCGATGTCGTTTCTTGGTGGCATTGGTATTCTGGGGTTATGCGGCGTCGTAGTGAATAATGCACTGGTCATGGTCGATCGTATCAATCGTTTGCGCACGGGGGGGAACCGCGTAGAACAGGCCCTGGTTCAAGCTGCCGGAAGTCGTCTGAGGCCGATCCTGTTAACCACCATTACAACGGTTGCCGGGCTGTTGCCGTTGGCCTATGGGTTGGGTGGTTCGGATGTTTATATGGGGCCAATGGCGCTGACCCTGGGGTACGGCCTGTTGTTTACGCTGCCGGTTGTGCTGTTCGTTTTACCCTGTTGTTACCGGGTGAGCGCTGATGTTGCGGAGCACTTATACAAGTGATGTCCCGTGCCATTATATAATGCCGGTCTTTTGATACCTTGTGAGTTCTGTGTTCATGTCTTCAGACAGCTTTGATCAGCGCTTCGGCGGAACCCGTCGTCTGTATGGCGCTGAAGCGACCGAGCGGCTGCGTCGTGCCCATGTGTGTGTAATCGGCATTGGCGGTGTCGGTTCCTGGGCGGCGGAAGCCCTCGCCCGGTCGGCGGTTGGGGAGATTACCCTGATTGATCTGGATGATATCTGTGTTACCAACACCAACCGTCAGATTCATGCGCTGGCCAATACCATTGGTCAGGACAAGACCGAGGTGATGGCTGAACGACTCCGGCAGATCAATCCGGAATGTATTGTTCATACCGTGGATGATTTTGTGACACCGGAGAATGTCGGTGAATTGATCGACAAGCGTTTTGACTACGTGCTGGATGCTATCGATAACTTCCGGGCCAAGGCCGCGTTGATTGCCCACTGTAAGCGGAACAAGATCAAGATCATTACCACCGGTGGTGCGGGTGGCCAGGTTGATCCTCTGAAAATTCAGGTGGCTGACCTGACCAAAACGATCCAGGACCCGCTGTCACGCAAGGTGAAGGATCAGCTGCGCCGTTTTCATAATTTTTCTAAAAACCCCAAGCGACGCTTTGCCATTGAATGTGTCTTTTCCACTGAAGCGGCTCGTTACCCACAGCCGGACGGTTCTGTCTGCCAGACCAAACCGGATGCCGCAGGTTCCATGAAAATGGACTGTGCCAGTGGCTTTGGCGCCGCGACTGTCGTAACAGCGACGTTTGGTTTTGTCGCTGTTGCCCGGATTATCGAGAAGTTAACAACGGTCGTGAAATAAAACGCTACCGGTAGCGATGGGCTGTCAGCTGGATTTCTTTCACGATAGCCCGAATACCGTTGCCTCTGGATGGACTCAGGTGGTGCATCAGTCCCAGCTGCTCAAAGCACGCCTCCATATCGAAGTTTTCTATCGCCTCGGGTGTTCGCCCATTCAACGCTGACAGGATCAGGGTGATCAGTCCGCGGACAATACGGGCATCACTGTCGATGGCGAAATAGAGGCGCATGGTCGTTTCATCGTAGTAATGATGCAGCCAGACGGTGCTTTCACAGCCATGGAGCCGGTTTTCTTCCTGCTTCATAGGGGCGGGTAACGCGGGCAGCTTTTTCCCCAGCAGCATGATGTGGCGATAACGTTCCTGCCAGCCCCGTAATGCCTGAAGTTCTTCAATTACGCTGCCCGTATCGCTGACTTGAGGGGATTCGTAAGTAAAGGCATCCGGAATGGTCGTTGCCGCGGTGGTGGCATGTTCGGTTTCTGTTGTGAATGACAGGCTGTCTTTTTGCAGGGCGGCTACGGCTTCAATGAAAGTTTGGATTTCGGCCTTGGTGTTATAGAGGGCAATGGATGCCCTCACGGTACCCGAAAGGTTCAGAACAGACATCAGTGGCATGGTGCAGTGGTGGCCTGTGCGAACCGCAATGCCCTGTTGATCCAACAAGGTTCCGATATCCTGGTTATGCAGCCCTTCCATCACAAACGAAATGACGGACGTTTTCTGTGGCGCAGTACCGATGATCTGGAGGCCGGGTATTGCATTCAGGCCTTCTGTCGCCTGCTTCAGCAGGGATTTTTCATGGGCCTGAATCTTGTTGTGGTCACATTGACCAAGAAAATCGATGGCCGCAGCCAGCCCAAGGGCGCCAACAACATTGGGCGTACCGGCCTCGAACCGGAAGGGCGGTGAATTGAACGTGGTACCCTCAAAACTGACGCGCTCTATCATTTCCCCGCCGGTCTGCCAGGGAGGCATGGTTTGAAGCAGATCACGTTTGCCATACAGAACGCCGATACCGGTGGGGCCATAGACTTTATGGCCGGAGAATACATAAAAATCACAGTCCAGCGCCTGAACATCGACCGGGAAATGGGCCACGGTCTGCGAACCATCAATCAGTACACGGGCACCGACGGTATGCGTTTCCCTGATAATGTCGGGAATGGGGTTCACGGTGCCAATAGCATTGGAGACCTGGCAGATACTGACCAGACGTGTTTGAGATCCGAGCAATTGCCGGAAGGCCGCCATGTCCAGTTCGCCACTGGCATGGATGGGAATGACTTTCAGGCTGGCGCCGGTGAACCGGCAGACCTGCTGCCAGGGCACAATATTCGCGTGATGTTCCATGGCCGAGATAAGGATTTCATCACCGGCTTTTAACGTGCTGAGTCCCCAGCTGTGTGCCACCAGGTTGATGGCCTCTGTCGCGCCACGGGTCCAGATGATTTCATCGGTATGGCCGGCATTGAGGAAACGGCGAACCGTATCCCGGGCATCCTCAAAGGCATGGGTTGCCCTGGCGCTCAGGAAATGAGAAGCCCTGTGAACATTTGCGTTGGCTTCGCGGTAATAATCGTTGACCGCGTTGATGACAACCTCAGGCTTCTGGGTGGTGGCGGCATTATCCAGGTAGATCAGGGGATAACCGTTGGCGCGTTGCCGAAGAATGGGGAATTCGGCGCGCAGCTCAGTGAGTTCTCGCATGGAAGATCATTGCCCATGTACGTGGCGGATACGTGAAAGCCCAACAGTTTATCATGGAACCCAAGGTTGAACCCGACGCGTTGACGACACCTGCACGGGAACCGGTTATGCTTGGATAAACGATCAATTTCAGTCTGCGGACAGACACGGTATGGCGCCTGCTATGGACTATCGCAACAAAATCACAACGGAACGGCTTCGGCACAGCTCGGTCCCGGATGCCCGGGATGTTGTCGAGGAAACGGAGAGCAACCGCGGGCGTATCATCCAGTCCTCGGCGATTCGACGCCTGCAGCAGAAAACCCAGGTTTACCCACTGGAAACCAATGCCGCGGTGCGCAGCCGCCTGACCCATTCGCTGGAAGTGCAGCAGACCGGGCGTTTTATTGCACGTCGGATATTGGCCGCATTCCGGGAACAGGGACAGCTTGGTGCACTGGGGCTTGAAGGTATTGAAACCGCGTTTGTAAACCTGGTTGAAATGTCCTGCCTGATGCACGACGTAGGTAATCCGCCTTTTGGTCATTTTGGTGAAGCCGCCATTAACGACTGGATGAAAAAGCATGCTGCCCATTGCTACGAGAAGGCAAGCAATGGTGCAGCAACCAGTCCACGCTTTGATGAGGTGCTGTTGCCGGATGTTTGCCTGTTTGAAGGGAATGCCCAGGGGGTTCGTATCATAGCAACCCTTCAGGAACTGAACCTGACCTGTTCCCAGATTGCAGCCCTGATCAAATATACCCGGCCTGCTTATCAACCTAAGGATAAAAAAGGCTTTGGCTTTGATTATCTCAACCGTAAGCCGGGTTATTACTATGCAGAAGAACCCCTGATCCAGCATATCTGGCAGCACCTCGGTATTGCAGAAGGGCATCGTTATCCACTGACGTATATCATGGAGGCAGCGGATGATATCTCTTACTGCATTGCTGATCTGGAAGATGCCGTGGATAAAGGCATCCTGACACTGAGTACACTCCGTAGTTTCCTTGAGGAAGAGTGGACAGAACGGTGTCATGGGCAAAGTCAGTATCTGCCGGATATCATTGAGGATGCCATGACAGCGGATATCACCGCGCATGGTTTCATTACCCGTTTCCGTACCCGACTGGTGAATGACCTGGCCGCGTATGCGGCGCAGCGCTATATCGAGTGTCATGAGCAGATTTATGCGGGTAGCCTGAATGAACCCCTTATTGATGGAGGCTCAGAACAGCACCTGGCACTGGTAACCCTTAAGCAGGTGGCCCGCAAGCATGTTTTCAGCAGTAAAGAAGTGGAAACCCCTGAATTGAGGGGGTATTCCGCGCTTAAGGGACTGCTGGAAATCTACCGCCCTCTGCTGGAAATCAGTGCCGATGATATTGCCGCGATGGTGCGTAAGGAGCACAGCCCCTACTTTATTTCACAGCGATTGTTCCACCGGCTGCCAAAGCGGCATGTGGAAGCGTATCTCCGGGTGATGGTCGATGTGCTGGCCAGTCAGTCCACGGTGCAGGAGCAGCGGGAACTCGAGTGGTATTATCGTATCCGTCTGGTTCTGGATTATCTCAGTGGCATGACGGATGACTTTGTTTTAAGAGAGTTTCAGTGTCTTTCGGCCATCTAGAAATAGATGGCGACAGGGCACAGCATGCTGGTCCAGCGCCCTATGGGGTGCAACGATAGTTATGCTTTAACACGGTACTGCATTATTTCATCAATGATGATGGTTAGTTTTGTGAAATGTGGAAGTTATAACCATAAATTTCACACGTTTTACGAGGAATACTGACTATTCATCTGTCTCTTCGGGAATGATTAATTGCCAAAGATCCCATAACAAAAGATATGTGGAATTGATACCATGATCCTGTGCGAGGAGTCGTCCATTTCTATATATTTTAGCATCCAGCACATAACCTTCGTGGCCGTTCAGTTTGGCAAAAGCGGCCCATCGACCATCTTCTCTTTCTTTCCAGAAAACCAATTGATCTCCAGAATTAAGACCCAAAGCAGGCATGGAAGCGTAGATTAAAGCAAAGTTTTCTCCTGTGAAAAGAGGAGTGAAAGAATCAAAGTTGCGGACAAGGTATATAGGCCTACATTCACCCTCCTGTTTGAGGTTCCATATTATGCTGTCATCTTTGTCCCAGCTCAACAAACAACTCTCAGAAAGAACAGTGTGACCTTCGACGTTTTTTATATGGCCTATCAACGGCATTAGATCCCATTCTTCTTGAGTTTCGTTTATCCACATCCACAAGAATCGATCAGATCCATGCTCTATAAAGCTTCTGTTGTTGATTCTGGATATACCTTCATTAATTAAGTGATGTCCGGATTTAGGTTGTGAAGACCATGTACCGTCATCATTCTTTGACCATATTCGTAGATGATGATTGATTCGTACACGGCGCCTGCTGTCACGACTCTGCATGACTAAATTATTGCTCGCTAGTGTATCATTATTGATTTCCAGAAGGTGTGTAATGTAATCATTGCAGTCGTGGTTTAACCATAAGCTTGACCATTTTTCATATTGATGTTCAGTATGGAGTTGTATTTTTGCTCGTTCAGGATGATCAGAATTTTTATTTTCTATGGAAAGCAGCTGACCGCTCTTCATGGTGATAACTTCCTTAAAACCGTTGTTTTCTGCTTGAAGCCCTTTGACAACTGAAGGTCTCCAGTTATCTTGGGTTTTTTCAGACCAGACATAAAATTGATTTTCAAAAAGTGATGAGGATGCAATACGACTATCGTTTAAAACAAGAATGATAGTAGGCGTTTCTGAATGGGCTATTAATTTACATGGAACCCATAATCCATTTTTCTGCTCCCTCCAAACGTACATTTCAATGTGTTCTAAAGATGAAGATATAAATCGGCTGGTATCCAATGTTTTGACGTTAGCTTTTTTATCGTCATGGCTTACTGCTGTAATGTTATTCCAGCGACTTTCATCCGATTTCCAGATATGTATCCTTGGGCGAGCGCCTTGATCACCTGCACTGCTGATGCACACGTATTCATCTAAGACACACCATGAATGAATAATCCCTGGTGCTGCCAGTTGCTTGGTTGGCTCAATCTCACGATTTGCCCTGTAGCAGGTATTTAGACGAGTTTTGCACAGCGCATCAATGCTTTTGGCGCCAGCTATAGTGGGGAAACGCGTTCGCTTTTGAAGAAATCTGGTCACAGAAAATCCATGGATCTTGACGGCGCGCGTTAGAAATTTAGTTGTTGTACTGCCCATGCGTGGCCTGGAATAAGGTAAATACAGTGAAGATATTCCTGATGTTTTATCCATTACACAGCGTCCTTTTTTACAGCAATTGTTCCAGTAGCCAACCCCTTAAGCCGATTGGTTTACTCCTATTGGCGTATGTTTGATCGAAATTGATTCAGTTTCATTTAACCTGTTTTCTCAACTGTGCTGGTTCAGACACTGAATCTGACACGACAGGCAGGTCATGCGATCGGTGTTATGAAGAACTTTTGATTGCAACAGTGAATGTCAAGGTTGCATGGCTCTGAAAATAAGAGCATGACCTCTTCAGCACTTAAGACTAATGGCATTTAACCAGGATAAAGGTTCAGTCCGGGGTTCTGTTTTGAGTTTTTTGTCAGCGCTGCTTGCCGGCACTGGAGAAATGGATTATTGCCCCGGTGAGTAAAGAGGTGCTGGACAGTCTTTCCTGCGAGTATCATAAGGACTTATCGGAATGTCTGGATAGCGTGTTTCGTGATGTAGTCAGGCAAATCTTTTCGGAGATGGAGTAGGTTGTGGCTAACAGGAAAATAGGTATCGCTCTGGGGTCAGGTTCTGCCCGGGGGTGGGCGCATATCGGTGTACTCAAGGGATTGCGTACCCTGGGTATTGAACCTGAAATCGTAGCGGGTTGTTCGGCCGGCTCACTGGTGGGGGCGGCCTATGCGTGTGGCTATCTGGATGAATTTGAAGACTGGGTCTGCTCACTGCATTGGCGTGATGTCATGGGGCTGGTGGATGTCACGTTGTCCGGTGGTTTGGTGCGTGGCGATAAAATGCTGCAGTTTTTCCGTGAAAATGAGCGTGACGCCCTGATTGAGGCGATTGAACGGCCTTATGCCGCTGTGGCGACCAACATGGAAACCGGCCAGGAAATCTGGTTGCGTGAAGGATCAATCCTGGAAGCCGTTCGAGCGTCGTGTACTTTTCCCGGACTGTTCACGCCGGTCGTCCGTGATGGGGTCTGGATGCTGGACGGCGGCCTGGTAAACCCCGTTCCCGTCTCTCTGTGCCGGGCTATGGGCGCGGATGTGGTGATTGCTGTTGACCTGAATACGCACCTGGTGCGGCCACGCCCCAGGCAGGAAGCGTTTGAGCCATCCCCATGGCGGGAAAAGCTCAGTGGTCTTATAGGCCCGCAGAAACCGAGGCAGGAAGCGCCGGGTATCATGGATGTTATGGCGACATCCATTCACATCATGCAGGATCGTATCACCCGGAGTCGTATGGCGGGCGATCCTCCGGATATTCTGTTGACGCCTCAGTTGGCAGAGTATGGCATGTTTGATTTCAGTCGTGCGATTGAGGCGATTGCTGAGGGCGAGGCTGTAGTACTGGCTGCAGAGGAAAGAATACGACGTTTGACCGGCATAGCCGCCCTGGAATCGGTAGACGTTGTGGAACCGGCTTTGCCGGAATAGCCTGTAAATAACAGGAAGCAGGTCAAGTCATTATGCGTACATGCATATTATGCTGCATGGAGGCACGAGTGCGGATATTATCAAAAATAATAACAAGGCTGTGTTTAAAAGGAGTTATACCATGCTGTTCAAGATGTTGTTGCCATTAGTGCTTTTACTGCAGGTACCACTGACCTGGGGGGCAAAGCAGGATGATGTCTTTGCAATGAAACGTCATGTGTACCATGTTGTTAGTGCCTTCCATATTATTACCCTGGAAGCAGGGGACCAGCCTGCCATTGACCGTCTGGATGAAAAGCTCGCGGCTGCCGAGTCCACCCTGGATGCACTGATACAGACCGATGATCCGGCATTGGCTGAGGATATCCAGGCGCTGAGAGACATGTGGCCTCGCTTCAAGGAGCATGCTCTTGCCAATGATATTCAGGACAATGGTTATACCAACGCCTATGCAATCGTTGATGTGAACAAAAGTCGTGACGAGATGATTGCAATACTGGATTCCCTGGAAACAAAGGTGTTGGCTACTGGCGGCGACGAACCACTTCGTATCCACTTATTGCAACTCAGTGTGGAAATGGAACAGCTGACGATGGCGTATTTGCTGTTGTCTACCATGGTCGGTGGTGCCGAAGGCATCTATACCGGTGACTCTGACGTCGAGTCGACTGATGCCATGGCAGCAGCGTTTGGGCAGCATTTGCGAAACCTGATTGATCAGGCGCAGGACTCACATGTTATTGGGGTTGAGGCGTTGAACAAGGCAGGCAAATTCTGGCGCTATATTGAACCATCCATGATTAATTTCAACACAAACAGTGTGCCCACCATTGTGTCGATGTATAACGACAAGATCGTCAGCAATCTACTGACAGCTGCGCAATGAGACTATCCGCAACGGGTAGCTGCTGCGTGACTGTTACGCTTAATGTCTCCGTTGAGGTGAGTCGCCTGCAGTGAACGGTTCCCCTGATGCTGCAGGCATTGATGCTTTGGAGAAATTCCCGTTTTCCAGGTCTGGAGACGCTTGCTCACTGCCATGGAAGTGAGTTCCCAGCAGCTGTTCAAACCGGTGAATCTGTTCTTCCAGCCTGTCCAGCAGGAAATCATCTTCGGAGGCATTGGGGATGGAAAGTTGTTTCATAAATACAACCGCCGCCTTCTACAACGTAGGTGGTTATCGTAGCGCAGTATCGGTTAATACGCATCCATTCTCATAAGACTGTTTTGTGCTACCAGGGCTTCTGTTTGATAGTAAAAAGCAGATGATGCGCTTTACGCTGGCAGTACTGAATGCTGTACCATGGCCCGTAAAACAATAATCCGGTCTGTCAGACCGTACAAAAGACGGGCTATGCATGATCATTATTACAAACCGCAATTGTCTTTATGACGAAGACGATCCCTGTCGTCGTTTTGGCCCGGAGTTCAATGCCTCCGGTTCCGATGAACTGCGTGTGGCCATCGCTGATTATCAGGATGAACAGGGATGGTCTCTGGATATTCTGGACGATATCTGCCTCCTGAACGGTGTGCAGGTGCCTGCCAGCGAATACGCCTTTCGTCATCTACAGCAGCGCATGAAGCAGCAGCAACGTAACTGCCTGTTCTATGTGCATGGTTTCAACAATGATTTTGCCGATGTGCTGATGACCGCCCACGAACTGGAATCACTGTACGATGTGGAGGTGGTGGCTTTCAGCTGGCCGGCCAATGGTCGGCAGGCGTTTGGCGGCAGGGTGGGTGGGGTTGCCTCTTACCTGAGCGACAAGCGTGAAGCCAGCCAGTCGGTTGTTGCCCTGGACCGGGTCCTGGAAAAGTTACGCTGGTATCTCGATCGTTATAACAGCAGTGATGATATTTGTGACAGGCGTTTGAGTATTCTCTTCCACAGCATGGGTAATTACTTGTTCAAATGCCTGTTCAAGTCAGGCGTTTTCCAGGGCGAAACCGGTGTGTTTGACAATGTCATTCTTTGTCAGGCGGATGTGAATAATCAGGATCATGAACTGTGGGTTGACAAGATAACGTTCCGGCGGCGGCTCTATATCACGATTAATGAGAACGATTACGCGTTGGGCGCATCCAGGATGAAATGTGGGGAGCGCCAGATGGCTCGACTTGGCCATTTCTCTGCCAATCTTGTCGCCAGAAACGCCTGCTATATCAACCTGACAGATACGGACCCTGTAGGCATGTCGCACTCGCCGTTTGACCGGGCCACGGCAAGCCTGAATCCGGCGCTGCTGCAGTTATTTCGATCATTGTTCAATGGTGAGCCGGTAGAAAAACAGCTGACGTTCAATAATCACATTCGGGCTTATGAGTTGTAGCGCTTGCGCTGTTCAGGGTTTTAGACGCTGATAGCGAATCGTGAATCGGCTAACGCCGATGGGGGGCGGCGGCATTACAGTGACGCTCAGTCTGTCACCATCGAGACGCAGCTGGATGGCATCGGTCCCCTTTAAATCCTGACGATTCAGGAGGTTGAGCAGTAACAGCAGGGTGTAATCCTCCATATAGGGATTGCGCCCCCGTTGGAAGATAAACTGGCCATCCTTGCCCGCGGGCCCTTCATCCAGGGACAGGCGCCCTTCGGCACTGTAAGTGCTTTCTCTGCCCACACCCCGGTTGGTGCTATAGGCTGTGCCCTTGAGGGTGACGCTGGTCCCTGATATGACCAGGGTTTCTTCGACTTTTTCCGGAAAATTATATTCTGCCGGAATATCATCAAAGAACCGGAGTACTTTCAGGGCCATTTCCTGTTGTGTCGGTGTGCTGCCGGTTCGCTTCCATGAACCCTGGATAGCTTCCAGCCATTCCTTGGCTGTCATGGGTCGTGAAGCCGTTTTTACGGCTTCTGACCGGTTGACCGGTTTGTCGGTAAAGTGAATGACGCCGTTACTGTCTTTCCAGCGATAGACTTCGCTATGGACATAAGGACTCAGGAATACGGCAAGCAAAACCATCCATGGCAGCATGACTGTCATGGATGGTTTGGTATGTGTAAGGCTGAAAAAGATCATGACATCAACTCGTGACGGATGGTTTTTCAGGCTTGAGCACTCAGTGACGGTGCATCAGGTAAGGATCCAGTGCCGCGCCCCGGTATTGCTCCCGTTTTTCAGTGTGGTGCATGGCAGGCTTGGTGCGATGCACTTCGACCTCTGCACGACGGTTCTGGGCACGACCTTCACGGCTGCTGTTGCTGGCCATTGGTGCGCTTTCGCCCTTACCTTCAACCTTGATGGATGACGACATCACACCTTTGCTGACCAGGTAGTCACGTACGGCATTGGCACGCTTGACGGACAGGCTCTGGTTGTAAGTGGAAGCACCGATGTTACAGGTGTGGCCGGCAATGCGGATTTCGGTGTTAGGACCTGCCATGTCTGCGACCTTGTCTAGGGATTTCTTGTCATTGCTGCCCAGGCGATAAGAGTCGAAGTTGAACATGATTTTGGTTTGGCCTGCCACCATTGCCCCGGCCATGTGATGGCTGCCGTCCTGGCTGCCACTCTGGGTACGGTGGGTTGCACAGCCTGACATGACAAGAGCCAGGGCGAATAACCCAATCATTCTTAATTTACTTTGGATCATTGCAAACATCTCCTTCCTTGGATCAGTTACTTACTACGTTATCCAGTAACGAACCCGATCTGAGTGGCCCTGCTGTTGGATACATGGGAGCCGAGGCTGAAAAGCGGGTTGTATTAACGAAGAGTATAGGGGACTGAAACACCCGGATTAGGGCTTGAGCCCTGAAAACAAGGGAAATGTTGGTGAATTGACGCCCGCCGATGTGCTACGGCGGGTATCAATAGAGCAGTGTCATATTCCGGGACGCTGCCAGGTTACAGGTCTGTGGTTTCAATCGACATAGAGGTCTTGAAACAGATTGTCTGCCTGGGACGGGTCGCAGGCATATTGGCTGAAATCGGTGACGCCACGCTCCCTGAGCAGATCTTCATCCAATAGCGTTTGACCGGTTATGGCGAGCGCCCGGGTTGAAAGAATCTCATAGCCAGCATCCGCCATGATGGCCGGTTTACGGCTGCGGCGCATGATGGCATCGCCACCGGTTTTTTCCACCGCCGCAGTTGCGATAGACGTTCGGGGCCACAGGGCGTTGACGGCGATGCCGTAACGGCGGAACTCGCCTGCCATTCCCAGGGTCAGCAGACTCATGCCGTATTTGGTGACGGTATAGGGAATATACGGCGTCAGCCATTTTTCCTTCAGATTGATTGCCGGTGACAGGTTGAGGATATGGCCATTGTCAGACTTTTTAAGCCAGGGTAATGCGGCCTGTGAGCAGAGAAATACTGCCCGGGTATTGATCTGGTGGATCAGGTCAAACTTCTTGAGTGGTGTATGCTCCAGAGAGGTCAGGCTGATGGCTCCCGCGTTATTGACGAGCGCATCAATGCCGCCAAAGCGGTTGGCAGCCTCCTGAACCATACCTTTCACCTGCGCCTCATCGCGCACATCCACCTGGATAGGCAACGCCTGCCCTCCGGCCGCTTCCACTTCCTCTGCCACCGTATGAATGGTGCCGGGCAGGGTTGGGTGCGGATCCGCTGAT
This sequence comes from Kistimonas ophiarachnellae, assembly GCF_057552235.1. Taxonomy (NCBI): domain Bacteria; kingdom Pseudomonadati; phylum Pseudomonadota; class Gammaproteobacteria; order Oceanospirillales; family Endozoicomonadaceae; genus Kistimonas; species Kistimonas ophiarachnellae. The sequence continues at coordinate 105,381 of NZ_BAAJPA010000005.1, forward strand.
TTGGCGGCAATCACGATATTGGCGCCATCCCGGGCGCAGCGCAGCGCCAGTTCCCGGCCAATGCCGCGGCTTGCTCCCGTGATGATGATGGTCTTGTTCTTCATGGACATCCTGGTTGCTCCGTCAGTGTCATGTGGACAGGTCTGTTGTTCAGACGGGTATTATTTCTGAATCAGTTTCAGTGCCATTTCGGTCAGATCGCTGAGCGTCAGTGCACCGCTTTCCTTGTACCAGTACGTGGTCCAGTACAGGCTGCCGCCCAGGAAACGACGCAGGACAAAGGGTTCTATCCCGGGCTTCAGGTATTCAGCGGCGCCGGTAAACTCCGTCAGCCAGAGCTGTTCATAAGCTTCCCGGATGTGTAGCAGTTTCTCCTGGTTTTCCGGTGACAGTGATCGCCATTCGTAGACCAGCACTGCCAGCGCATGGCCGTTTTCGCCCTGGATGGATTCCAGTTCACAGCGGATCATGGCGCGCAGTCGTGCTAGCGGCGTGTCGATCTCAGCCAGTGCTGATTCCATACGGACCAGCAGGCTGTTGACGCTTTCTTCCATTACCGCGCCAAGAATATCGTCCTTGGTCTTGAAATGATGAAAGATGCTGCCGGAGAGAATACCCACCGCATTGGCAATATCGCGAACCGTGGTGCGGTCATAGCCCTTGGTTCGGAACAGCTCGGCAGCAGCCTGCAGCAGCTTGCCCCGGGCGCTGTCCGGATCGGTCAAAGTGGTCGTTCGTTGTTCCATTATCGGTAGTCCATGGTCAGGCGGCGGTATCCGGTTCGATCGTGGCCAGCAGTTGGCGGCTGCGGACCTGCTCGCCGGACGCCACTTCCAGTGAACAGAGGATGCCGTCGCAATCCGCTTTGAGGGGATGTTCCATTTTCATGGCTTCCAGCACCATGACCGTTTGGCCTCGGTTAACGCTCTGTCCTGCCTCGACCAGCACATCGACAATCAGCCCGTCCATGCTGGCTTTGATGCGTCCGTCGCCGGACTGGTCTGAGCTGCCTGCCGGCACCAGGGTGCGGTCATGGAAGGTATAGTCACCCGCCGCCGTTGATAGATAGAGTGTGCCAGCCTGTTTGCTGAAGGTGACGGTTTCCCTGACGCCATCAATGCTGAGTGAGATGTTGTGGCCTTGAGTTCCCAGAAGTGCAATTGTGAAGTGATTGTCCTGAATATCCACCAGGTACTGCGCATCTTTCCGGGTGATGGCAACGGAGGTTTCAGTCTCATCACAGACCAGTGTACAGCTTCTGCTGGATGCTTCAGTGCTGCGCCAGCCGCTCAATGAGTGTTCATCGCTATGATGAGACTGCATGAGAACCGAGGCGATCGCTAACAGTTGTGTGGAAGGTGATTGCACATTCTCTGCAACCGCATCGCCATACTGTTCAAGAAATGCCGTGGTGGCCTCGCCACTGATAAAGGCCGGGTGGGATAAAATGGCGGCTAACCAGTTGCGATTATTCTTGAGCCCAGCCAATACGGTATCTTCAACAGCGCATACCAGACGACGACGTGCTTCTTCCCGGTCCTGTCCCCAGGCGATGATCTTGGCGAGCATCGGATCATAGTGAGGTGTGACGGCCCCTCCTGTCTCAATGCCTGCATCGGTTCGAATGCCTTGAGAATCAGCCGGTTGCCAACGGTTAATAGTGCCTGCCTGGGGCATAAAATTATTGGCAGGATCTTCTGCATAAAGCCGGACTTCAATGGCATGGCCATTCAGTGCAACGTCATCTTGCTGCAGCGGTAGTGGCTTGCCAGCGGCAATATCCAGCTGCCAGGCGACCAGATCGGTACCGGTAATCAACTCGGTGACAGGGTGCTCGACCTGCAGCCGTGTGTTCATTTCGAGGAAGTAAAAATCGCCATTCTGATCCAGCAGGAATTCCACGGTACCCGCGCCGACATAGTTGCAGGTTCTGGCCGCCAAAACAGCCGCTTCGCCCATACGTTGTCTCAGACTGGAATCAACGGCTGGTGACGGGGCTTCCTCGACCACTTTCTGGTGTCGGCGCTGAATGGAGCAATCCCGTTCCCCGAGGTAAACCGTATTGCCCTGCTGATCAGCAAAGACCTGAATTTCCACATGGCGAGGCTGGAGAATGGCCTTTTCAAGAATCAGCTGGCCATTGCCAAAGGCGTTTTCGGCTTCGCTGCGGGCGCGTTCCAGGGACTCGATCAATGTGCTTTCATCATGAACCAGGCGCATACCACGGCCACCACCGCCGGCGGATGCCTTGATCATCAGGGGAAAGCCAATCGCCATGGCCGCTTTCTGAAGCGTGTCATTATCCTGCTCATTGCCTTCATAGCCGGGAATGCAGGGAACCCCTGCCGTCTGCATGGCAATTTTGGATTGTCGTTTACAGCCCATCAATTCGATGGCGTCCGGACGTGGGCCGATAAAGACCAAACCTGCTTCTACACAGGCGCGGGCAAAATCTGCATTTTCTGACAGGAATCCGTAGCCTGGGTGTATGGCATCTGCACCGGTGCGTCTGGCGGCCTCGAGGATGTTATCCACGCGGAGATAGGATTCCCCGACAGCCGCCGGGCCAATACAGACCGCCTGGTCTGCCATGGTGACATGCGGTGAATGGCTGTCAGCCTCGCTGTAAACGGCTACCGTTCGATAACCCAGGGCTTTGGCGCTACGCATGACACGTACTGCGATTTCCCCCCGGTTGGCGATCAGTATTTTGGTGAATACGGTCATGCTTCACTCTCCCGTTCTGTCGCCCACGCAGGTTTGCGTTTTTGCATAAACGCTGTCGTCCCCTCGATCCCTTCGTCACCCTGGATTGCATCAGAAAAGGCTCTGGCGGCATCATCCAGTAATACGCCAAGGTCGGTTTTACCAACCGCGAGCATCAACTGCTTGGTGACAGCATTGGCTTTGGGAGCGCATCGTTTGATGCGTGACAGGGTATTTGCAAGTGCCTCCTCAAGCGACTCCGTTGAGCTGTATACGCTATGGGCAATACCCAGTCTTGCCGCTTCGTCACCACTTAATGATTCGCCCAGCAGGGCCAGGCGACGTGCCTGGGTCAGTCCAATGCGTTTGACGACGAACGGGGCAATCTGTGCGGGTGGAATCCCCAGGGATGTCTCTGGCAGGGCAAAACGGGCCTCGCTATGCGTCAGGGCGACATCGGAGATGCAGGCCAGTCCAAAGCCACCGCCCATGACCGTACCTTCCAATACGCAGACGATCACCTGGGGGGCTTGCTCTGCCATTTCCAGTAGTTGACCAAAACACCGGTTCAGTGCGTAGAAAGGATCACTGTCGTCTTTGCCAAGGCGCGCGCGTGCATTGGCCATATCTCTGATATCACCGCCAGCGCAGAAATGGCCGCCGCTACCTCGGAGTACGATGGCTCGCAGGGTAGTATCCGTACTGGTAGCCTCCAGTACGGACATCAATTCCTGCACCATGGCGAGACTCAGGGCATTACGGACCTCAGGGCGGTTGAAAGTTACGAACAGCGCATGGTCACGCTGCTCCAGCAGCAGGTGTTCACAGACCGGTAATGTCATGGCCATTCTCCTATCAACCTTTCTTTTTGCCCGGAAGGGTGCCCATGAGTTTGCTGATAATGCCGAGCATGATCTCATCCGCTCCGCCGCCGATAGAGGTCAGACGCATGTCCCGGTAGGCGCGGTTGATCTGGCTTTCAAACATGTAACCCATGCCGCCCCAGAACTGGAGGCAGCCGTCGGGTATTTCCCGGCACAGGCGTCCGGCCTTGAGTTTGGCCATGCTGGCCAGCTGGGTGACGTCTTTGCCGTTGATATAGGTTTCTGTCGCCTGGTAGACCAGTGCGCGCAGGGATTCGACTTCGGTTTGCATCTCGGCAAGGCGGAAATGGATATATTGGTTGTCGATCAAAGGCTGGCCGAACGTACGACGCTCGCGGCAATACTCAATGGTGTCGTTAATGCACATCTCCAGCCCCTTGATGGCCATGGAGGCGCCGAACAGCCGTTCTTCCTGGAACTGCAGCATCTGCATCATAAAGCCCATGCCTTCGGCGCCAATCCGGTAACGCTGGGGAACGCGGACATCATCAAAAAAAATCTGGGCGGTATCGGAGCTGCGCATGCCCAGCTTGTTGAGCTTGTCGGAGAGGGTAATGCCGGGGGTATTGGTCGGGACGATGATCAGGGACTTGTTTTTATGAACTTTGTCGTCTGACGTGTTGGCCAGCAGGCAGATGTAATCAGCCTGTGTTGCATTGGTAATCCACATCTTGGTGCCATTGATGACATAGTCGTCACCGTCCTTGCGTGCCCAGGTTTTGAGGCCAGCCACATCCGACCCGGCACCGGGTTCGCTCACACCAATGCAGGCGACCTGTTCACCGCGGATGGCCGGTGCCAGGAACTCTTCTTTCAGGTCATCCGTTGCAAAGCGGGCCAGCGCCGGTGTTGCCATGTCTGTCTGGACGCCAATGGCAAGTGCGACACCACCGGCACGGCTCAGGCCAAGCTCTTCGGCAAAGACCATCTGGTAGCTGTAGTCCAGACCCATGCCGCCCCAGGCTTCCGGTTTGGCAATGCCTAGCAGGCCGAGTTTACCGAGTTTGCCAAACAGCTCATGGGCCGGAAATATACCTTCTTTTTCCCAGGTTTCAGCGTTGGGATTGATCTCGTTATCAACAAACGCCTTGACTGTGCGTCGAAGTTCTTCATGTTCCGCGGTAAATTTCATCGTCCTGTCCTGCCTTGATGTTGTTCTTGTTGACCTGACTGCCGGGCTTAAAAACGGCTGATGCCAAAGCTGTTGCTGTTGAGTGTCCGCTGCCGGCTTTCACGACAGATGTCCAGCACATAGGCCAGCACCTTGCGGGTATCCCGGGGATCAATCAGTCCGTCGTCCCACAGGCGAGCCGTGCAGGCCAGTGCCGTGGAGCCCTGGGCCAGCTGTTCCGCTGTTTTGTTTTCCATCATGTCCAGCATGGCGGGATCCGCTGGTTGTCCGCTGCGTGCCATTTTCGCCTCCATCACGATGCGAAGGACTTTGCCAGCCTGTTGTGCGCCCATAACGGCAGTGGCGCTGTTGGGCCAGGCGAAAATGAAGTCTGGCTCAAATCCGCGGCCACACATGGCATAGTTGCCGGCACCATAGGAGCCGCCAATGACCAGGCTGATTTTGGGTACACGGGCATTGGCGACAGCCTGGATCATCTTGGCGCCATGCTTGATGATGCCGTTATGTTCCACTTCGGTGCCGACCATGAACCCTGTTGTATTGTGAAGAAACAGAATCGGTATGTTGGCCTGGTCGCATAACTGGATGAACTGGGCGGCTTTGGTCGCACCCGCCGGCGTGATGGGACCATTGTTGCCTATCAGCCCACAGGTGTGCCCTTCAATCGTGAGATGGCCACAAACGGTTTGCTGATCATATTCGTTTTTGAAGGCGAGGAACTCGGAATCGTCACTAATCCGTGCAAGAACCTCTGCCACATCATAGGGGGTTTTGGGGTCGGCCGGGATGATGCCCATCAGTTCTTCAACAGGGTATTTCGGTTGTCTGGCGGGATGTCGGACTTCAGGCTGTGCAGGAGAATTCCAGGGCAGCAGAGCCATAATTTCACGGGCAATGCGGATGGCATCCTGATCATTTTCTGCCAGATACTCACCGGTTCCCGCTGACTGGGTATGCATTTCTGCCCCCCCCAGCTCTTCATCCGTTGCGATTTCACCGGTCGCCGCTTTGAGCAGTGGTGGGCCGGCCAGGTACATGGTGGCCTGCTTACGTACCATGACCACGTAGTCGGATAGTGCCGGCTGATAAGCACCACCGGCAGTCGCGCTGCCATGAACGACTGTGACCTGAGGTATACCGGCAGCGGACATCCTTGCCTGGTTATAGAAACCTTTGCCTCCAGGGGCAAAGGTTTCTGTCGCATGATTCAGGTCTGCACCGCCGCTTTGGGCCAGGGTAACGGTCGGGAGTTTCTGCTGCAGGGCAATCTGTTGCAGGCGCAGACGCTTCTCCAGACCTATGGGGGTGATAGTGCCGCCTTTGACCGCAAAGTTATCCACTACCACCATACACCGGACACCGGATACATACCCAATGCCAGCAATACAGCCGCCACCCGCACTGCTGCCGTCGCGGTCGCCATACATCTTGTAGCCAGCCAGTGTCGACAGTTCCAGGAAAGGGCTGCCGGGATCCAGCAACAGGTTCAGTCTTTCCCTCGGGAGCAGCTGACCCCGTTGCTCATATTTTTCCTTTTTCTCCAGTGCTTTTTGATTGGGCAGAGCTTCCAGGGCGCGGAATGCAGTGACATGGGATTCCATCACTTCCCGGTTGCTGTGAAAAGCCTGGGAGGATGGCTGTAGGGTGGATTCAATCGCCGGCATTAGTCGTCCTCGCAGGTGGTCAGTACATCCGGTGTTTCGGCTCGGTGAAAACCATTGAATGGCGTGTTGTTTTTCGCCTTGGCCTGCATTGGCCAGAGACTGGTGCCCAGTGGGGCGCCGCCATCCACGCGAATCGTTTCGCCATTGATAAAGGCGCTGGCATCACTGAGAAGGAAGCAGATCGCTGCACTGATTTCTGATTCTGTGGCCAGTCGTTTGAGTGGCACGCTGTCTTTTAGTTTTGGAATAATGGCTTTGACCGGGCCTTCATAGGTGTCGAGTCCGCTTGAGGCAACCCAGCCCGGGGCAACCGCATTGACACGTACGCCATTGGGACCCCATTCAAAGGCGGCAGTTTTCGTCAGGTTAACCATGCCGGCGCGGGCTGCGCCTGAGTGTCCCATGCCCGGCATGCCGTTCCAGTTGTCGGCGGTAATATTGACGATGGCGCCCCCGGTCTTTTTCATACTTTGGTTATACACTTCCCGGGCCATGAGAAAGCCGCCGGTCAGGTTGGTACTGACAACGGCGTCAAAGCCTTTCTGGCTGATCGCTTCCAGGGGGGAGGGGTACTGGCCTCCGGCATTGTTGACCAGCCCGTGTATTGTGCCGCAGCGGGATAGAATCGCCTTTACCGTGTCTTTGACGTTTGTTTCATTCCGGATATCCAGCGAATACGTGAAAGCCTGTCCGCCGTCTTCTGTGATTTCCTGGCAGACGTGTTCGAGTTTTTCCGGCTTTCTGCCGATCAGGATCACCCTGGCGCCAAGGGCAGCGAGCTCGTGTGCTGTACAGCGGCCAATGCCACTGCCGCCACCGGTGACAATGATGGTGCGGTCAGCAAAGAGGTTATCCCTGAAAACAGACTGGTAAGACATGCGGTACTCCCTGTTTACGCGGTTGCTTGATGGTGGATGCCCCGAGCCAGCTCTTCAGGCACCGGAACCGGGAAATCAAGCAGTTGTTGAGCGAACGCCTTGCCCTGTGGGTCAATCCGCAGACTGGCAACACCGCCACCGCCGAGGCTGTTTTCCAGCAGGAAGTTCAGCGCATGAATGCCTGGCAGTTCCCAGCGTGTGACTTTCCCTTTTTCGGGATCTAAAACATGTTGCATCCAGTCAGAGACTGCGGTTTCTGTTAAGGCTTGCTGAATAAAGGGCAGGTATTCAGGCTGACGAGCAATGACACCAATATTGGCATGATTGCCCTTGTCACCGGAGCGGGCCAGGGCAAGTGTGATAAGGGGCACCGTCGTGTTGCAGGCAGGGAGTTCCCGTGTCGTTTTTGTAACGGAAGTCTGGTTTGCGTTCTCTCTGTGTTCCGTATCGATACTGACGGGCTGTGTCGTCCCTCCTGTGGTGGCCGAAACGGCAACGTTGTCTTTATCCAGCAAGAAGGAATAGAGACGTATAACCGGCCATACACTGGGTCTTCCTCCCAGCACACCGGTAATGCCGGGCGCCATTGCGGTGGCCGCCTGGGCTATTTCCCGGGAGAAAAGTTTCAGGGCATTCTGGTTTGTGTGGCTGACGGAAATCTTGACCACGACTTCCCGGGTTTGTTGTTGGCTGGCCTGTTTTCCGTAGGTGCTCTCTGCCCCCAGTAGTTCGATACACGTATCCTGATAGCTGCCAAGACCGCGGGCCTCGAAGAGGTGCGAGGTTTTCGTCAGAATGGCTTCTGCAACCCGTTGTCCCTTTTGTACAGCGTCGATACCCGCCAGCAAAAAGGCGACGGTACATTTGTAACCCGCCATATAGGTGGCGGATACCTTGTATTGCTCGGTAGGTGGCAAACCTGTCGAGCCGGTCACGCGTACTTTGTCTTTTTCCAGCTGTTCCAGCTGAACCTGGCTGAAGTCACAAACGACATCGGGTAACAGATAAGCCGTTGGATTGCCTATCTCATAGACCAGTTGTTCTGCCACAGTCTGACACGTCACCGTACCGCCGGTATTGTCGGGTTTTGTGACAATGAATGAACCATCCGCATGGCATTCAACGACAGGAAAGCCCATGTTGGCGTAACCAGCCTCAACGCTTTCCCAGTCAGTGAAGTTGCCTCCGGTGCATTGCGCGCCACATTCAATGATATGGCCTGCAAGACTTGCCTGGGCCAGATGGTCATAGTCGTTCAGCGACCATTGGAATTCATAGGCCAGTGGTGCGGAAACCAGCGCACTGTCAGCAATACGTCCGGTAATAATAATGTCTGCGCCCGCCTCAAGCGCAGCGATGATGCCGGGGGCACCCAGATAAGCGTTCATGGTAACGAGCCGTTCCGGCATCTCGGCGCCAGTATCCATCTCGGTGATACCGCTTTGCTTGAGTTCTCCCAGTTGTGGCATCAGGTTATCACCCTCAACCAGGGCAATCTTCAGATCCAGTCCAGCCTCATCAATCAACGTTTGCAGGGCATCGCGACAGGCTGCCGGATTGACACCGCCGGCATTACTGATGACACGAATACCTTTGTCGGCAATATCGGGCAGTAGTGGTTTCATGACATGGCTGACAAAATCCAACGCATAGCCGGCATCCGGCTTTTTCATGCGTGCCCCGGCCATGATCGACAGGGTGACTTCCGCGAGGTAGTCGAAAACCAGGTAATCCAGGCGCGTGTTTTGCACCAGCTGTGCAGCCGCTGTTTCGGTATCGCCCCAGAAGGCACTGGCGCAACCGATACGAACTGTTTTGTTGTTATTTGCACGTGTCACAGTTCAAACCTCTCAGGTGGATCAGTGAACCATACCAAGCAAGCGCTTGGTATACAACGTTGGGCAAGAAAATTTCGTGCGATATGCCTTCATGAGTACGTAGGCGTGATAGTGATTATCTGCAAGCAGGTTTGAGATGTTTGTGGGGGGGATTTTGGCAGGCTGTATACGACAGCCTGCCAAAAACTCAGGCGTTCAGATTGGGAAGGTCAAACTGTCGTTCATTATCGATCTTGGTCTGCAGGCGGGTTTTACGAAAATCTGTGGGGGATTGATCAAATGCTTTTTGAAAGCTGCGGCTGAAGTGACTGTGACTGTTGAAGCCGAGTCGGTAAGCAATTTCGGAAACGGATAAATGGCTGAGATTGCTTTGCAGCAAGAGTTTCCGGGCTTTTTTCAACCGCCTGGTCAGCACTTCTTGTCGGAAGCTGGTGTTTGCCCGGGACAATAATTTGAACAGGTAGGCTTTTGAAATGCCGACAGCGTTTGCGATTCGATCCGGTGTTATCTCCGGGTCATGCAGTTGGTTGTCAATTTCTTCATAGATGGATTTCAATCTTAACTGTTCAGCAGTTGGGCGAACCTTTTCTGTCTTTTGGGCGGATACCCCGAGCGTTAATCCGATAAGATGGGAGAGGTGCGCCGGGAGGTTGTCCAAAGCGTTATCACAATCAATCGTCTCCAGCGTTTCCAGCAAGGTTTGGCAATGATTTTTCAGAAGAAGTCCCATGCCCTGATTGGTATCCAGAAGAATAGGGCTGTCTTTGGGGAGTGAATCTGAGAGTTCGGCGACCAGCTCCCGTGGAATGGTCAGGTTCAGTGTCAGGTGGGGCTCAAAAAAATCTGCCGTCAAAGGCTTGTTAAGATCAAGTACCAGACCCTGCCCCTGGCTGAGTCGGTAACGGTTATCTCCCTGTATAATGCCAAGGCTGTTATGGAGAGGGAAAATCAAAGCCAGTTCATCGTTGGTGCTCTGGGCTATTTCTGTCGCGTTTTTATGGAGTAGATGCTCCGTCACTTTGGCGGTACTGAGTCGTATGTCGCCAAGCTTTGCGAGGTTCAGTTGACCTTGAAATACACCTTCTGAAGTAGGCGTAATAGAGAAAGGTTGTAGCTTGTTAAGAAGTGTTTCCCATACTTCAATGGGATCTTCATTAGGGAAATCGCTGGTGCTGTGTGACATGTACATCAGACTGCTCCAGTTGAGGCCGGTACAGCTGATGGCGTGTTGATTTACCTCCAGTATACTCAGGGACAAAATCTAGTCCAGTTATAGGCAAGCATTTCATCCGGAAAACGATGTAAATTTGACTCGGAGTTGAAAAACAGCAGTACAAAAAAAATTGATACTTACGTTTGGAGGTTCCGATTTATGTCAGTGGGTGAAACATATTCATCATTACAGCTTGATCAGCGCGTAGAAGATATTCTGACGATGTATTCCGCAGGTGTTATGGCCAGGATGGAAGATTGTTACCGTAAAAGCCTGCAGTGGGCACATACCGCTGAGCGTGCCGCCTATCAGTTTGGTCTGGATGCCGGTGTTCAGGGGTGCGAAGTCAACTTTGGTATTTCTGTTCTGGATAAGGCGTTCCGTCGTGGTGTGAAAGAGACGATGGAAAGTTGTTCTGATCTTGTAGCGCGTAATGATGGCAGTATTGGGGTGACGGGGTCTGTCATGCCGGCGTGAGGTTGTTGTAACCTTCTCTGGTAGTTATACAGAGTCGTCTACCTGGCCTGAAATACAGCAAAGTACAAAAGACTGTAAGCAGGTCAGGAGACAGTTTAAACCCATCCTGTTTTTCTCTTCTTTGTCTTATCTTGTTCCGGTTTCTTAAGTTATTGGCCTTGTTTCATGCACCGAAAGTCCGCGGCTGTTTGTACAGGTGTAAAGACTGACGTTGATATCCCCGTTTATTCTGAATTGCCACTTTACAGGCTTTTTCCTGTCGGGCATGCTGAGAGCGTCGCTGCTGATAGAGAATTACAAGCTAGTGAATATCGATTATCGCCTTGTCGTGTGCCAGGATCGTTTCCTGAAGATGGCTGATAACATCAATCTTCAGCAACTGGTAGAAGACTTCAACCGCCTTAGCGCCACTGCGGTGCTGAGTGGTCTCAAGGCGCGGAAGGACATCGTCCGCTATATCACCCATCGCATTGATCACTTTTCTGTGGTTGAGGATCTGGATACAGGCTATGAAGAGGCTCAGGGTGTCCTGAAAAACCTTGTCAGTGAGCTCTATGATCTCAAGCCGGAGGCAGTGGTGGCGTAACGTCGCTCTGTGTCGCTGGTGAAAATTCGACCATCAATTCAGGGGATAGCGATTCCAGTGAGGCTTTGATGGTGTCGAGATTCATGTCGGCAGGATAAAACAGTTTGGCCTGTATGCGTTGCAGTGCTTCCCCGGTATAGGGGGCAGACAGCGTATACGTGTGCATATTACCCAGGCGAACCCGTTTTTCGGTCAATATACGAGCTACGTCAGATAATAGTTCTGGCGAATGATCCGCAATAACATTAATAGCAATATGCTTGTTATATCCCTCTCTTTCCTGTGATGGTTCTATCTCCACATGAATACCTGAGTATTCAATGCCTTTCAGTGTGCTTTTTAATGCGCGAGTATGTTGTGGTTCGATCTTGAATAACATCATTCCCGTGAAATGACCTCCCATATGCGACATATTGCTTTCAATGGTGTGCCCATGATGTTGGGTCACGCTGTTACAGAGTTGTTTTTCAATGTCAGGGAGATCGGGGCCGGTGGCGGTAAGGATAAAATGACTCATTAAGCGTATGTCCTTGAGATACGGCTCCGGAAGTATAGATAAAGAAGTGGAAGGTATGCTTGAGGTGTCATTCTGGAGCCCGGCGGGGCTCCAGTGAGAGATAATTACTGGGGTGCCTGTATATCAATGCCGATGGTTGATCCCGTGTTGTCGATGACAACCGGTGCGCTGACCGGGACATTGGTATCCGCAGGAATGCCGTTTCTAGGGATGCCGTCGATCTGGAGTCCATTGGGGCCAGCAGTCATGGTTAAACCGTTAGGCAATGCATAAGTCCAGGAATTGTCCGGGTTTTGGGTCAGAGTCGCCGTGACACCCTGGTTCGTCAGCGTATAGTTGCCATTCGAGCCGCCGACGACCACGCCATCGGGTGGAGCATCCAGCATCTGGGTAATGCCATCATTGACCTGTTGTCCAAAGTCAAATGAGTAGGCGTTGTCACTGGTGATCGTATCCAGTCCTAATGATTCCGCCAGTCCTCTCTGGGTCGCCTGGCTTTGCGCCTGTTGCGCAATGTCAGACAGTGGATCATCACGGTCTTCACGGTGTTGCAGATCACCATCGTAATAAGGCGTCGATGAGGATTCGTTTTTGGGTTTTACGGTGACGGTGTCCATGATGTAGACGTCGCCCATTTCGTCACCATGGAGTTGTTCCACGTCCCCGTGAGCGATAGGTACAAGGGACATACTGGTCAGAAGTGCACTATATCCCCAGAGTTTCGGTGATGAAAAAACTGACTTTTTGCTGCTCACAATCCCTGATCTCACTATCGAATTGGTTTTTATTGTTCTGAGTGTAGCAGGGGGTATGCCCCATTCCGGACACCCTGACAAGGCGAAATAAATAATTGCCTTTTTATTCTCATCCATTATGAATACAGCTGCTGATACAGGGTTTACACCACTGAATACTCAGGCAGTAAGCCGTATAATACGCGAAATTTTTTTCTCCTGACTATGTTTTCATTGCCTGTTCAGGCAAAAGGTACTGATTTATGACGTGCGCGCCGCTGCGGCTGAAAAAAAATGCAGACAAACGTCTGCGGGCTGGCCATCTCTGGATTTACAGTAATGAGGTGGATACTGCCGCAACACCGCTGGCAGGGTTTTCCGCAGGTCAGCAGGCTGTGGTTGAATCTTCGACGGGAAAGCCGCTGGCTATTGCCACCGTCAACCCCAACACCCTGATCTGCGGACGGGTGGTCAGCCGGGATACCCAGTACACACTGGATAAATCCCTGCTGGTGCATCGCATCAAAGTTGCACTGGGGCTGCGGGAACGACTGTTTTCTGAGCCGTACTACAGGCTTGTGTATGGTGATAGCGATCTTTTGCCCGGTCTGGTGGTGGATCGGTTCGGTGATTACCTGGTGGTGCAGATCTCCACCTGGGGCATGGAAGCGGTGAAAGAGGACATTGTCGAGGCTTTGGTTAAAGTGCTTAAGCCTGCTGGCATCCTGTTCCGGAATAATGGATCTGGTCGTAAGCTTGAGGCATTGCCTGAATATATTGAAACACCCTGGGGTGAAGTCCCTGATGACGTGCCACTGATCGAAAATGGCACACAGTTCGTTGCACCGGTGCGGGAAGGCCAGAAAACCGGCTGGTTCTATGATCACCGGCCAGCGCGTGCCCAGCTTAATCAGTGGGTGAAGGGTGCCCGGGTGCTGGATGTTTTCAGTTATGTTGGGGGCTGGGGTGTTCAGGCGGCAGTCGCGGGTGCGGAAGAGGTGTACTGTGTGGACAGTTCTGCGACCGCGCTTGAGTATGTCCATCAGAATGCCGAACTCAACGGTGTAGGCGAAAAGGTGGCGACTTTTGAGGGCGATGCTTTTGCGGCACTCAAAGAGCTTCATGCCGGTGAACAGCGATTTGATGTGGTGATTGTTGATCCGCCGGCGTTCATCAAACGCAAAAAAGATATCCGTGCCGGTGAGCAGGCATATCGTCGGATCAATGAGCTGGCGATGCGACTCCTGAAGCGGGATGGTTTACTGGTGAGTTGCTCCTGTTCCATGCATCTGGAACGTGATCGTCTGCTGGATACATTGCGGGCAGCGAGTCGTCATCTTGATCGTAACCTGCAGCTGGTGGCGGAATGCCATCAGGGCGCAGACCATCCGATTCATCCGGCTATCGCTGAAACGGCTTATATAAAGGCGTTATTCTGCCGCGTCACCGTTTAACCTCTCTTGTAGAGAACAGGCAGCTTATGGGTATTCCATAAGCTGCCAACGGCTCAGCGCAGGCTGATAATAGGCCAGCTTTTTTCTCTGGCAATGGCTGCCAGGGTTTCATCCGGGTCAACTGCTACCGGTTTATCAACGAATTCCATCAGTGGTAGATCGTTGTGTGAATCGCTGTAAAACACACTGCCTTCCAGTGTTATTTCCTTATTCTCATCCAGCCACTGTTTTAAGCGGGTTACTTTACCTTCCTGGAAGCAGGGGATACCTTCCGGCTTGCCGGTATATTGCCCATCCTGAATTTCGACATCACTAGCCAGCAACAGGTCAATGCCAAGCAAGTTGGCAATGGGTTCTGTCACAAACCGATTGGTTGCGGTGATGATCATCAGTGTGTCCCCGGCCTCCTGGTGACGGCGAATCAGTTCACGCGCGTCTTTGGCAATCATTGGCACGATGCGCTCCTGGACAAATTCGTCGCGAAGCTGGTGCAGCGTTTCCATGGAATGCTCTGTCAAGGGAGCGAGGCAGCAGGCGAGGTGGGCCTTGATATCCAGCTTGCCCTGCAGGTAATCCTGGTAGAACTGGTCGTTGGCTTTCCGGTAAGCCTGCTCATCCACCAGTTTGCGATCCACCATGAACTCCCCCCAGGTGTGATCGCTGTCACCCGCCAGCAAGGTATTGTCCAGGTCAAACAGCACAAGCGCCATGTCCGTTGTTCCTCATTATTGGTGTTTCATGGCGGCATGGTAATCAAGAGCGGGGCAGGGGAACAGGCTTAAACGGAGGATTTTGATCCGGAACAACCGTTCCTGATGAACAGTAAAAGCCGCGACGGTTTTATGGTTTGCCGAAGTGGCGGGAACTGTGAAACAATGCTTGGCAATAGTTTTTATAAGGTCAACCATGTGATTGATTCGGATGGATTTCGGCCCAATGTCGGCATCATCCTGGCGAATCGTCGGGGACAGGTGTTGTGGGCAAGACGAATCGGTCAGGATGCTTGGCAGTTTCCACAAGGCGGAATCAATGATGACGAAAGCCCCGAAGATGCACTCTATCGGGAGCTTTACGAAGAAGTCGGGCTAGAGCGCGGGGATGTCAGGATACTGGCCTGTACCCGTGGCTGGCTGCGTTACCGGCTGCCAAAGCGTCTGGTGCGTCGGGACAGTTTTCCGCTGTGTGTCGGGCAGAAACAGAAATGGTTTCTGCTGGAATTGCTGGGGCCTGACGAAAGGGTTCGTATGGATCGTTCCGGTTCGCCGGAATTTGATGACTGGCGCTGGGTCAGTTACTGGTACCCGTTGGGCCAGGTGGTCGCGTTTAAACGGGAGGTCTATCGGCGTGCCATGAAAGAATTGGCGCCGCGGATGATGAGCCTGCACACGCAGGGGCTGGCCCGATGAAACAGGGAGAATGCCGTTTATCGCGGATTCACCACCTGGAGGACTGACACAGAAGGTTTGGCATGCTGACAACATTGCGCAAGATCGTCCAGGATGTCGGTGCGGCAAGGGATCTCCAGACCGCATTGGACGTTATTGTGCGCAGCGTCCGAGTCGCCATGCAGACTGAGGTCTGTTCTGTTTATCTTTATGATGAGGAAACCAGCCGCTATACCCTGAGAGCCAATGAAGGGCTCAAGCGGGAAGCGGTTGGCAAGGTCACGCTCGGGCGTTCTGAAGGATTGGTGGGGCAGGTCGGCTTGCGTGAAGAGCCTATCAATCTCGATGATGCTCCCTCTCATCCAAAATACAGCTATGTGGAGGGGATCGGAGAAGAGGATTATAAGTCTTTTCTCGGTGTTCCCATTATTCATCACCGAAATCTGCTGGGTGTGCTGGTGGTTCAGCACAAGGCTCAGCGTCATTATGACGAAGGTGAGGAATCCTTTCTTGTTACCATGTCGGCCCAGCTGGCTGGTGTCATTGCCCATGCTGAAGCAACGGGCTCCCTGCACGTCGTGCCTGCCGGAAAAAAGAAAAAATCCGTTCGTTTTAATGGTGTCGCGGGGGCGCCGGGTGTAGCGATTGGTGTCGCGGTTGTGCTTGCCCCTCCAGCGGATTTGAGCGTTGTTTCTGAAAAGAAAGCTGATGATATTGACGCCGAGCTGATCCGTTTCAATCGTGCACTTGAAGCCGTCCGCAACGATATGCGGACAACTGCCGAAAAGCTCTCAGACCTTCGACCCGAAGAACAGGCGTTGTTTGATGTGTACCTGCGCATGCTTGATGACAACGCGCTGGGGGCTGAGGTCTGCAAACTCATCAAGGCCGGTTCCTGGGCGCAGGGCGCCTTGCGGCAGGTCGTGGATGAGCATGTCCGACACTTCGAGATGATGGATGACCCTTACCTGCAGGAGCGAGCTGTGGATGTCCGGGATCTTGGGCGTCGGGTATTGTCTTATCTGCAGGAAGAAGACCAGATTTCGATCACTAATCCCGGGAAATGCGTGGTAGTCAGTGAAGAGCTGACACCGGCGATGCTCGGTGAAGTGCCTCGGGAAAGTCTGGTAGGTCTGGTATCGGTACTGGGTTCAGGTAATTCGCATGTGGCCATTCTGGCACGTGCGATGGGCATCCCCACCGTTATGGGGGCCGTGGATCTGCCTTATGACCGTATGGCTGGCCGGGAGCTTATTGTTGACGGTAATCTGGGGCGCGTCTATTCCTCCCCCTCCGTGGAAATGCTGCGTCACTATCAGAAAGTGGTGGATGAAGAGCAGCAGTTCTCCAAAGGATTGGAAGCCCTCAAAGACAAACAGTGTGTTACGCCGGATAATTACCGTATCCCTCTCTGGGTGAATACCGGTTTGATGACGGACACGGTCAGATCCCTCGACCATGGTGCAGAAGGCGTCGGCCTGTATCGCACAGAAGTGCCCTTCATGATTCGGGAACGGTTTCCCAGTGAAGTGGCGCAGAAAAAAATATACCGTGAACAACTGGCAGCGTTTGCGCCACGACCGGTGACCATGCGCACCCTGGATATCGGGGGCGACAAGTCACTCAGTTATTTCCCGATCCGTGAAGATAATCCTTTCCTTGGGTGGCGTGGTATTAGGGTCACTCTGGATCATCCGGAAATATTCCTGGTACAAATTCGGGCCATGCTCAAGGCCAGTGTTGGGCTGGATAACCTGCGGATCATGTTGCCCATGGTGACCGGGATTTCTGAAGTGGAAGAAGCGCTACACCTGGTACACCGGGCTCATCATGAGGTTCAGAGTGAGGGGCTTGATGTGCTGTTACCACCCATTGGCGTCATGATTGAGGTGCCGGCGGCGGTTTACCAGGTGCGTGATTTTGCCCGTCGGGTCGATTTCCTCTCCGTGGGCAGTAACGATTTGACGCAATATATCCTTGCGGTTGATCGAAACAATCCACGGGTTGCAGATCTCTATCACTCGTTGCACCCCGCTGTTTTGCAGGCTTTGCAGAAAATCGTGCACGATGCTCATCAGGAAGGAAAGCCTGTCGGTATTTGTGGTGAAATGGCCGGTGATCCGGCTGCGGCAGTGTTACTGATGGCCATGGGATATGATGTGTTGTCCATGAATGCGACCCAGCTGCTGAAGGTGAAGTGGACGCTGAGAAGTATGGAGCGCAGTCAGGCTAAAGCGATACTTGATGATGTCATGACCATGGATAATCCGAGAATTATCCGCAGTACACTGGAGCTTGCACTGCGTAAACAAGGGTTGGATCAGGTGATTGGAGGGCGCTGTCAGGGGGATCCTGTCTGACTCAGGCTGTCTTGATGGATTCAGCCTTTTCATAACCCGTCGTCATCCAGCCGGACTTCACCATTAACTCCCAGGCGAAACGATCTTCCACCACCCCCTCAGGCCCATAATGCTGTTCATGCCAACTGAGTCGACCATAACGGTTAAGAATCAGTGCTGTACTGGTGCGGGTGCCATAAATCAGACTGTGGATGAAGCATGAGCTGAGCAACCGTTCCCGCTCAATGCCTATGCCTGTGTCGGGAAGTGCAGCATCTTCTGGACGCAATGAATCCTGAAGCAAATCAATCAGGGCCGCTGCATCCGGTGATTGGTTATCCACTAACCGGGTAAAGCCTTCTTTCAGGCGTAACAGCTTTGGCCAGGCCGTGTCGAGCAGGTGGTTGCTCAGTCCATAGGTTCCCGGTGGCAGTTGTTGTAGACTATTTCCGTCTGCCGTCGTTTGACTTCGGTTGGTAAAATACCAGAGTCCTGTATCATCAGCGATCAACAGATTGAAGCCCGCATAATCCTGGCTGTTTGCCTGCAGTGAATGCAAATAATCCTGGGCGGATTGCTCGCTGGCCAGAAAATCATGGGTCAGGGCGCCACGGCTGATCGTACCGTTTTCACCCGGTCGTCTGAAGTTGGTGACAGCGGCAAAGCGTCCCCGGGTATTGACGCCCAACCAGGTACCGCCTGCCTGTTTGTCGAGTCCGGCAAAGAGTCCGGGGCTATTGGGCCAGTGATGGGCGGGAGCTGATGCACGTTGATAAAATTCATCACGATTGGCTGCTACGATCAGCGGCCATTCAGTATCGGGTGACCAGCGCAGGGCGATGAGACACATGCGATTCAGCCTTTTTATTGTGCGGTTGTTCCAAAACCTTTATTCATCAGGTTATCACAAGGTTCAGCGCAGTGAATACCAGCCGCAGTGGAGATTGATATGTTTGTAATCGGATTCCTGCTGGCCGGGGCAGTGGCGGGATTGCTGGCCGGACTGTTTGGCGTCGGGGGCGGTATTATTATCGTCCCGGCACTGATTTTTGTGCTTCACCTGCAGGGTGTGTCGCCGGAAGTGCTGACGCACATGGCAGTGGGGACCTCTCTCGCAACCATCATTCCTACCTCGTTGAGTTCCATTTACAGCCACAACCAGAAAGGCGGTATTGACTGGAAAGCATTCCGTTACCTGGTTCCGGGTATTTGCCTGGGGGCCGTGTTGGGTGTGGCGACGGCGGTTCGTATCAGCGGGAGTCTGCTGCAAAGCCTCCTTGGGATGTTTGCGCTATTGGTTGCCTGGCGAATTTATCGAGGCGGTCGTGAGCAGTCGACACGCAGTATGCCCGGTCCTGCGCGACTGGGAGCCTATGGCGGAGGCATCGGTTATGTCTCAGCGGTATTTGGTATCGGTGGCGGTACGTTAACTGTACCGTTACTGACCCGTTACGGAATGGCGATGAAACGGGCCGTAGGAACGTCTTCGGTATGTGGCCTACCCATTGCAATTGTTGGCGCCCTGGTCAATATGTTGCTGGGTTATGCCAATCCCCACTTGCCGGCATACAGCACAGGGTTTGTTTACTGGCCGGCGTTTATTGGCATCGTGCTGGCGAGTGTGCCCTGTGCCCGGTTGGGGGCGGTCATTGCCCACCGGTTGCCTGCGGAAAAGCTGCGCTATCTCTTTGCCTTGTTGCTGTTGGTTATTGGTCTGAAATTTATTATCGGGAGCTGACGTTT
This sequence comes from Kistimonas ophiarachnellae, assembly GCF_057552235.1. Taxonomy (NCBI): domain Bacteria; kingdom Pseudomonadati; phylum Pseudomonadota; class Gammaproteobacteria; order Oceanospirillales; family Endozoicomonadaceae; genus Kistimonas; species Kistimonas ophiarachnellae. The sequence continues at coordinate 124,931 of NZ_BAAJPA010000005.1, forward strand.
GATTCAATATCCTGCCATTGATCCGGTGGCCATTGCCATCGGACCTGTACAGGTGCACTGGTATGGTCTGACCTACCTGGCCGGTTTTGCTATGGCCTGGTGGCTTGGCCGTCGTCGTTGTCGGACATCGGGTGGTCTGTGGTCAGAGGAACAGCTGGGTGACTTGATTTTCTTTGCTGCACTGGGTGTGGTGGTTGGTGGTCGTTTTGGCTACGTGTTGTTTTACCATTTTGACTATTTCCTGCGTGATCCGCTCTGGCTGTTTAAAGTCTGGGAAGGCGGCATGTCGTTCCATGGGGGATTGCTCGGTGTCTTGCTGGCGATGTACCTCTACGGCAGGAAACTCGATAAATCGTTTTTCCAGATGACAGACTTTATTGCGCCGCTGGTTCCCTTTGGGCTCGGTGCCGGACGCATAGGCAATTTTATCGGCGGAGAACTCTGGGGACGGGCATCGGATGTGCCCTGGGCCATGGTCTTTCCCCGTGATCCCGATCAGCTGGCCAGGCATCCTTCCCAGTTGTATCAGTTTGCCCTGGAAGGGGTTGCGCTTTTCTGTATCCTCTGGTGGTTTTCCCGTAAACCCCGGCCGCGAATGGCAGTGTCGGGTGTGTTCCTGCTGTGTTACGGTATTTTCAGATTCGTGGTTGAGTTCGCCAGGCAGCCGGACAGCCAGCTTGGCTTTATCGCCTGGGACTGGCTGACCATGGGGCAGCTGTTATCGACACCCATGATTGCCGGTGGCGTATTGCTGATCTGGCTGGGTTATCGTCGATATCCCCTGGTGGATGGCGCGAACAGCGACGATCGCCAGTGGCTGGCAACCCACGGCGAAGTCAGTAAATAGTTTGGGGCAAACATGAAACAATACCTGGACCTGATGCGCCATGTGAAAGAGCAGGGCGTTTACAAGGATGACCGTACCGGTACCGGTACGTGGAGTGTGTTTGGTTACCAGATGCGGTTTGATCTCAGCAAGGGATTCCCGTTGGTGACCACCAAGAAGTGCCACCTTCGTTCCATTATTCATGAACTGCTGTGGTTTCTCCGGGGAGAAACCAACATTGCTTATCTCAAGGAAAATGGTGTGTCCATCTGGGATGAGTGGGCGACACCCGAGGGTGATCTGGGGCCAGTCTATGGCAAACAGTGGCGTTCCTGGGAAGGGCCTAATGGCGAGGTGGTGGATCAGATCGCCAATATTATTGAAGAAATCAGGACAAACCCGGACTCCCGTCGTCTGGTAGTCAGTGCCTGGAACCCTGTCGTATTGCCAGATGTCAGCATGAAGCCCCATGAGAATGCGGCGAATGGGAAACAGGCGTTACCGCCCTGCCACTGCTTGTTCCAGTTCTATGTTCAGAATGGAAAACTGTCCTGCCAGCTGTATCAGCGCAGTGCGGATATTTTCCTGGGTGTTCCCTTCAACATCGCTTCCTATGCGTTGTTGACCATGATGATTGCTCAGGTCTGCAATCTTGAGTTGGGAGATTTTGTGCATACGTTTGGTGATGCACATCTTTATTCCAATCATGCAGAACAGGTAGAAGCCCAGCTGGCCCGTGACCCCTACCCATTACCGACCATGAAACTGAATCCTGACGTTAAGAACATCTTCGATTTTCGCTTCGAAGATTTTGAGCTGCAGGATTACCAGGCGCATCCTCATATCAAGGCGCCAGTGGCTGTTTAATGGAATAAGTGTGGACCAGGCGCTGAGGATTCAGCGCTTGCCGTTGATTAACGTAAAGACGGAGCGGTTTTTCTTCCTCGGCTCCGGTGAATCAAACTGGTCGAAGGTGGGGGAGGGGTCTTCATCGTCAAGGCGCATGATGTCGGCGTTACCGCCCAGCATAACGATGACGGCCCCATCAATCAGACTGTTACAGATGGTATGCACATAACCGTTGTCGTTAATGAGCGAGCTGGCAACGAAAGAATCCACTTCTCCACTTTGAATCAATCGATCCAGTTCTCCACTGGTTAACAGGTCCTGCTGGTGCAAACGCAGTTTTAGCTGATCCGTACTGGCGATAACTTCATCCGGGCCATTGTCACTGATGATCTGAATCTCTTTCACGGTCACCGCGATGCGTCGACGCAGTCGGTTGTACTGTTCTCTCACCAGCGCATTATCGGAATGAATATGGCGTGCCATATTATTGTTCAGATGTTTCAGGTCTTTGACGGCTTCAATGAAATTCCGGCAGGCCAGTTTGGTCGCAAACAGTTCGGAAGACTGATGTCTGTCCAGCTCGCCTTCCATGACACTGCTGAATTCAAGAATATCGTTGTAAATACCCTTGATATGCCGCTTATAGAGCTTGCTGATACCCCAGTCCGGCCAGGGAGGAACACGATCACTGGTCAGCGCGACTAGGTCCCGGCTTTTCAGTAATTGCTCACTGTTGAGGTAAATGCCAAAACAAATCAGGTTCACTGTATTGCGATAAAGCCGGGCACATTCCTGTTGCAGGGCTTTCAGCGCGGCTTCAGGATGATTTTGAGCGGCTTCGGTGAGGTATATGGCTCGCTCCGTCTGGCCATCCGGCATGCTCAGAGGCAGCGTGTTGCCTTCTTCTCTGGTAAGAAACATTCTCTGAAGCTTATTTACCAGCTGAGGCAAAAATGGCATCAGGATGATTGCGCCCAGAAGGTTGAACAGCGTGTGGAACAGTGCCAGTTTCAGTGTGTAATCAGTCGCGGCAATCCCCAGAAGTGCGGCAAGCTCATCATTAAGGAGGATAAATAGCGGTAGCAGCGGAAGAATGATGACAGTCGCTACCATTTTGAAAACAAGATGGGCAAAAGCCAGACGCTTGCCATCACTGCCAGCGCTGATGGAACCCAGGAATGTAGTGGCGGTGGTGCCGATGTTGGAACCGATACACATGGCCAGTGCAGCTTCATAGCCCAGTTGTCCACTGGCCAATGCGGCGATAGTCAGTACCAGCAACGCATGGCTGGACTGCATCAGGACAGTGAGCACCATACCGGCCAGTACGAAGGCGAGAATATGTCCTTCATCACTGTAGGCAGCTAACAAGCCACTGCCATTACTGAAAGTTTCAAACCCTTCCTTCACATAATGAATACCGAGAATCAGGAAACCTAATCCAAGGATCGCGAAGCCACAGCCTTTTAGTTGCCGGTTTTTCTGTAGTTGCAGCAGGGTGCCAAAGACCAGCAGCGGCATGGCGTAGGTGGATATTTTGACTTTCAGGCCCAGCGTGGCGACCAGCCAGGTGCCGAGCGTGGAACCGAGGTTGGCGCCAAACAGAATCCCCGTGCCCTGGATCAGCGTGATCAGCCCGGTACTTAAAAATGACAGTGTGATGACAGACACCAGCGAGCTGGATTGCAGAAATGCCGTAGAAAATAATCCAAAACTGAAACTGCCCGTTCGTGTGCGTGTCGTACGATTCAGCAGTTGTTCCAGTATCCCGCCGGTGAAGACTTTGAAGCCTTGCTCGAGGCACAACATCCCAAACAGAAAGACAGCAATACCGGCGGCGATGACCTTGAAATCGGGGCTGATCCAGAAACCGTAAGCGAGCAGAATGAAGATGGAGGGCAATAATAATTTTTTTAGCATAATCCCTTGCCTGACAACCTTGTCCAATAACGATTCCTTGTTATTGGCTGTAAAACGATACTATCTGGTTATGAAAATAAGCTGATTTTACACCGTGTTATCTATTCAGCTTAGCAACAGGATGGGGGATTCGTCATGGTTCGCCGGCACATGGAAGCATGTTGCCGGCGAAATCAGGGATAGAGCTTAGTCGGCCAGGCGGGTCAGAACACGCTGAAGGAGCCGGATGCGGGGTTCAATGGAATCCAGCACCAGAAACTCCTTGTCACTGTGCATGGCGCCACCAATCGGGCCCAGGCCGTCCAGAGACGGGATACCCAGGGCTGCCGTAAAGTTGGCGTCGCTGCCGCCGCCAACGGCCTGCCAGGTGATGTCGATATTTTCTTCACGGCCGCAGGCTTCGACCAGCGCCATCAGGGCTTCAGTCTGCTCGCTGGGCACCATGGCCGGCTTGTGGGCCGTACGAACCTTTTCGATACGAATACCTGCCATGAACGGATTTTCCGCCAGTTCGTGCAGACGGAAATCAATCTGTTCGTAATCCGCGTTATTCCAGAAGCGGATATCAAGGCAGGCCTTGGCATACTCGGGGACAACATTGCCCGCACTGCCGCCGGAGACAACACCGAAGTTCAGGGTCGTGCCGGTTTCAAAGTTGGTCAGTTTGTTGAACTCAACAATCCACTGGGCCATTTCGGTGATGGCGGAAATGCCTTTTTCGGGCTCGTTGCCGGCATGGGCGGCGCGACCGTGGAACTCGATGTCATACACGGCCAGACCTTTACGGGCCTTGACCAGTGAGCCATCCGTACGGGCTGCTTCGCAAACGAGAACCTGTTTGCTTTTCTTCGCCATGGATTCAATGAAATCCTGGGAATAGATGCTGCCGATTTCCTCGTCACAGTTCATGGCAACGCAGATTGCCAGTTTGTCAGTAACGGCTTGTGGAAGATGCTTTAAGGCATAGAAGGCATTGAGCAGACCGGATTTCATATCGGCAACGCCGGGGCCGTAAGCCTGACCGTCACGGACAGACATGGGGCGTTCAGCGACGGTGCCTTTAGGGAATACGGTGTCCATATGGCCGACCAGCAACACATCATATTCGGTGGCTTCCGGCTTGTTGGTCACGCTCAGACAGGGGCCTGCCCGGTCATCCACGTGGTGGCGGGTGACATGCCAGCCAATGCTCTCATAGTGGGTCGTCATCCGGTCAGCAATGGCTGCAACGCCTTCCGGGGTGCAGGTGCCGCAATCCACATTGATCAGGGGCTCAAGATCAGACAGATAAGCATCCAGACTGAATTCAAAGGTGCTCATACGAGGTAAATCACTCATGGCGAGGGCAGAACGAGTCTGCGTTACAGGAAACGGCAAGAGGCTAAAGGACTGGAGAAAACGAATACTGATTTGAATCAAGAAAGCGTCTGCGCCACGCCGAATCTGAGGGTCAGAATGGCGTGACGCAGTCGTGTAGTGGTTATCAGGATGGTGTCGTTTCGACGAATTTCTTGGTGCCGTTGTAGAGTTCGGTATCCAGTTCACCCTCGCTCTTGGCCACAAGGGTGGTGACCATCAGGTCGCCGCTGACGTTGACCATGGTACGGGCCATGTCCAGCAGACGGTCGATACCGGCGATCAACGCAACACCTTCCATGGGCAGGCCAACGGTGGTGAGCACCAGTGTCAGCATGATCAGGCCCGCACCCGGAACACCGGCGGTACCGATAGATGCCAGGGTGGCGGTCGCAATAATGGTCGCATAGTCACCCGCGGAGAGCGGAACGCCAAACGCCTGCGCAACGAACAGTGCTGTGACACCCTGGTACAGTGCAGTACCGTCCATGTTGATGGTCGCACCCAGTGGCAGAATGAAACTGGAGGTTCCCCGGGAAGCGCCTAACCGCTGACTGCAGCGAAGGCTGACGGGCAGGCTTCCGGCACTGCTGGATGTGGTGAATGCAATGGCCTGAGCATCAACAATACCACGAAAGAAACGCATGGGATTCAGGCGGCCAATCAGTGCAATCACGGCGCCGTAGAAACCATAGACATGCAACAGACAGCCAATATAAACGGCAGCGATAACCTTAATCAGAGGTAACAGAACATCCATGCCGTAGGCGCCTGAAACCCAGGCCATCAAGCCGAATACACCGTAAGGTGCCATTATCATAACCAGTCCGGTCAGTTTGTACATGGCCTCTGCCAGGCTGGTGAAAATCGCGATTGCCGGCTTGCCATGATCACCAATCAGATTGAGGGAGATACCCAGCGCGAGAGCAAAAACAATAATCTGCAGAATATTGCCGGTTGCCATCGCTTTGACCGGGTTGTTGGGAATAATGGAAACCAGCGTGTTGATCAGGCTGGGTGCTTCCTTAACGGCTTCCTGTTCTTTGGCTATCAGGTGCATCCCTTCGCCGGGCGCCAGGAAGTGACCGAGTACAAGACCGATGGATATCGCAATGGCGGTGGTCAGCAAATAAAAGACAAGGGACTTAAGTCCAAGACGTCCCATCTTGCCGGTATCCTGCATGGAGGTGACGCCGACAATCAGTGAGCAGAAGACCAGGGGCACAATCAACATCTTGATAGCGTTGACAAAAATCGTACCGATGGGTTTCAGCACGATGGCGTCAGGCCCAATGATGCCCCCTGTTATAATACCTGTCACCATGCCGGCCAGGATTTGCAGCCACAGAGGCAGGCGATTCCACAGACGCCAGGGGTTCATACCCGATGTGGAGCTGTTACTCATTGATCTTCTCCAAATGGTTGGTTCTTTCAAGCTCCTAACGGATTACCGGAAGGGACATTTTTCCATAACACCGGGATTTGGAGTTTAGTGAGTGGGGTTTGCTGGTAATATAGGTATTTCCCCGTCATCCCTGTTTGGTTTTATTAAGAACTGTACGCCCTGATGCCTGTAAAACTCTTTGCGAAAACCAGTGGTACTGGTCAACCGGTGATCCTGATTCATGGCCTGTTCGGCGCGGGTGACAACCTTGGGGTTGTTGCAAGGGCGCTGGCCGCAGACTACTGCGTTCATGTGCTGGATTTGAGAAACCATGGCGCTTCACCCCATGAGGACTTCATGGATTACCCGTCCATGGCGGCAGATGTGTTGGCCTATATGGACGACAATGGGCTTGAAAAAGCAGCTCTTCTGGGACACTCCATGGGCGGCAAGGTGGCAATGCAGGTGGCTCTTGATGCACCTGCGCGCGTGACAGCCTTGGTCGTGGCAGATATTGCCCCTGTTGAATATCCGGCCTGGCATGACAATGTCTTTAAAGGAATGTTTGCGGTTGCAGAACACGAGATTCATCAGCGCAAAGACGCCGATCGAATCCTGGCGGAACATGTGGCTGAACCCGGCGTTCGTCAGTTTCTGCTACGCAATCTGATCCGGACGCCGGAAGGGTATTATGCATGGCGGGTGAATCTCACCGGTATTCACGACAGTTATCCTAACATCCGTTCAGCACCGACGGGGCCAGCGCCGTATGAAGGGCCAGTATTGTTTGTGAAAGGTGAACGTTCGGATTACATCGACAGTGCGCATCAGGAAAAAGTGTTATCACTGTTTCCCATGAGCCAGTTAAAAGTGATTGGAGGAGCCGGTCACTGGTTACATGCGGAAAAGCCAGAACTCTTCAATCGCATCGTGGCCGTTTTCTTGTCACATATAACAGGCAAACTATGAATAGGGATATTCTTATCCCTGTTCAGCTGAATATTGAATGAAAGAGGCATGATTCAATAGGTTGTTTGGCAGATTTTGCCTGTCGCGAGTATTAATTTAATAACAAAAAATGCTGATGGTAATTGTTTTCTGGATACGCATTACTAACTTGGTTGTATCTGGATAATGCTACTGCATTTTTGCCAGGATTCCTGAAAGTCTTTCCGGCTAATATCTACTTCCCAGCCGTGGTAAGGATCTCTGATTCTAACATGCGTATTGGTTATATGATCGACTACTACAACATGGCCTCCTATGCCTCTATCGACAGATACAATAGCAGAGCCATTGTTTTTAATGGCTATTTCCAATTTGTCCAGAGAATCACATTGGGTTCTGTTGTAAGCTGTGTGAAGCGCATTTTTTATACGCCCGAAGTGGCCATGCGAAGTTTTCCTGTCGGTCGTTAAGGTTTTATATGGTGTTAATATAGGTTTTAATCCTGCACTCTGTATGTCATTTATCATCTTCTTATCATTGCCAAGATTTCGGCTCTTAAGATACGCCAGGTCAACATCTTTCTTATGTTCACATATCAACATTGCTGTCGCAGCAGCCGTACACCCTCGCGTTGCGGCCTGCCGAATGATGGGTTTATTATTTTTGGAATATTTTACCTCAATGCCGTTGAATATTTGCGTCATGGATTCTACGGGATAATACCTCTCAAGTATTGCATAATCCGGATAAGACAAGCCATATCCATGGGCACCTAGCATGGATAGGCTTTTTAACTCAGGGAATATTGTCCCTATCACATAAGAAAGTTCTAGTTCAAGATTTATTCTTCTAATGTACAATTCGTCATCCTTATTATCATATAAGGCAATTTCGTTGATAGATAATCCAGAAGATGCAGCATGGCGCTTTAATTTTTCCAGTAAGTGATAGGCGCTTCGTTCTTGACTGGTTGAAAGTCCGCATATGGTGTCGCAGGCGGCAACGGGAGGAAAGCTTCTGGAGTATTGTGATTCTTTTATTTTAAAGAGTTTAAGAATTTCCAGTCGTAATTCTTGTCTTTCGCGCAAGAGTTCATCGTTCACTATCAAATTCTGGGGTTCAGGGACTATTGGCTCGTTATCTATATGAGTAGTTGGTGCAGAGGGGTTGACTTCAGGTGGATCAATTTGAATGGACGTTGTTGTTGATAGCGATGAACTATGCTCATTCTGCGGGTAAGGATTTAAGTTGTTGTTTGCATCTGTTGGCGTAATGTTTCTTTCGGAGATGATTTTTTTTGCAATGATGGTTCGTCCGAGAATTGTCTTTTTTCCAAAGCTCAGATAGTGTTGTTCAATCTCGGATTTTTCTACGGTGCGACCACAAAAGAAACTGCATATTGCTGAGCATATCTTTGTAGGGAGTGAACCTTCTTTTCTGTTTAATTCATATGAAAACGCATCGAACCATTTCAGTTTAAAACGGCCTGATGGCAGGTTGATTAGAGACATGTTATCGGGTGATTTCTGTTTAAATGACTATTTGCTTTTTAGTGTTTGTACCAGTCCTCGTCATCCTCATCAAAGAAATCAAGATCGTCATCTTCCAGCTCATCGCCGAGTTCTTCCCTTAATTTCTTCTTCTCAAAGTATTTCTCAATACCTTTATGGATGCTTTTGGCACGCTTGCGTTTTGAGCGTTGTTGTTCTGATTTACGCTTTTTCAGTTCCTGACTATCAGTCCAGCCAAGTGCCTCATTGTCTTCGTCTTCCCAGGACCTGGATCGTCCCATGACTACATCCTTTCCTTACAGCTCCTATTTCCACTTTAGGCAATATTCTGGCGGGAAAGTTCCAAGGCTTAATACGTTTTTCGCATAGCCGGCCAGCCACGTTATCGTGCTGCTCTATGACGGAAAAACGGCAGGCGCTAATACCCTGATTCAGAGCGGTCCGGCAGGAACGTCCCGGGCGCCAGACGGTGGATCTGGCTTGAGAACCGGCCATTCGCATGGAGGATAATCTCCCGATAGCCTGGCTGGCGTGTATCAGCAGCAAAGTCAGGGCTTCCGGGCAGGAACTGGACACAGGTTGAGGGTGTGCCCAGCACGGTAATACCTTGTTCCCGGGCTTCAAGGGCCTGGTGGATGTGGCCATGTATCAGCAGCTTGACCTGGTGTGATGTGGTCAGTAATTCAAACAGGTGTCGCCCATTCCTGAGGTTGATCGCATCCATCCACTGGCTGCCGACAGGCAGGGGGTGATGATGGGTGACGACTAATGTCGGTCGTTCCGGATGGGCTGCCAGTGTCGCGGAGAGCCTGGTCAGTTCGTCGTTGCGCAGCTCGCCGTGGACAGCGCCTGTGATCTGGCTATGCAGTAACAGGACATGCCAGTCCTCCAGTTGTACTGTCTGGGGGAAGTTTGCGTTAAAAGATGTTTGGGCCAGTCGTTCAGGCTCGTCATGATTGCCATAAATCCAGGCAAAGGGAATACCCAGTGTTTCCAGTTGACGCTGGCAGAAGGCATAGGATGCGACGGAGTCATCCTGGGAAATGTCACCAGTGACTAAGACCAGGTCAGCATCAGCGCTGTGCTGTTTGACCCGTTCAAGGACGGCATTAAAACTGTCGCGGGTATTGATTCCCAGCAAGGTGCCATCCGCATCACCAAACAGGTGGCAGTCGGTTATCTGGACGATTTTGCTGACGCCGTGCATGCTCAACCCGGCATTCTCCCTTCAGGCATGAATCATGTGTATAGAGTGTGGGAGATTACCCGAATTAATGGGCAGAATCTGTTAATTTATTGGCAGTCCTGAAGAAGAATTTTCAGGAAGATTGCTCAATGGTTTCGAAAAGGTAACCGTTGCGCAGACAGTGCTCCAGCCAATCTGCCAGGAACAGGTTGAGCTGTTCTTTTTCATCGGGGTGGTACATCAATTCGTTGGGATAATGATACCGGGGCTTGAAGTGGTGTTGACGCTGGGAACTGATGACTTCTGCCATGCGTACGTCATGGTAGAGTCGAACCTGCATTTTCTGGCAGGGTAGCCAGTTAAAGCGGTTGTCCTGTGTAATATCAAGCACCGTGGTATAGCGGCTGCGGCTGGTCACCTGGAAAAGAACCGAACAGGTTTGGCCGTGGAAAGAGAACCCTATGGTCCATTCGTCTGAAGCGTTGCCCGCGATCAGTTTCATCAAACGGATATAGTTCATCTCGCACAGCACCTGCTGTCTCACCAGGTTCACCTGGTAAGGTTTGCGGTGGTGTGTAAGCTGATCTATGTTTGCCAACCTGATCAATCTCCTCTGTCCTTTGTTGTATCGCTCTACTCTCTTTATGCAATGCATGCACTGAAATCGTACGGTTCAGGTCAAGTATAGTCAGGCAAAACGATCACTTATGCATTGCAAAAAAACAGCGCTGTGCTATCTAGGAAAGGTTTTGATTCTGTCAAATTCAAAAAGTTTTTGGAAATTTGACAGAATCAGTGGCAAAAGATGTTTTCTAGGCCTTGCTATATAATTCACTGCCCGCGGCACGGAATACTTCGGCCTGTTCCTGCATGCCGGAATCAAGGGCCTTGTTGACATCAAGGTTGTTCCGGGCGGCATAGTCCCGCACTTCCTGGGTGATCTTCATGGAACAGAATTTCGGACCACACATCGAACAGAAGTGGGCGACCTTGGCAGAATCTTTTGGCAAAGTCTGGTCATGGAATTCGCGGGCGCGATCCGGATCCAGGCCGAGGTTGAACTGGTCCTCCCACCGGAATTCAAACCGTGCTTTGGACAGCGCGTCATCACGAATCTGCGCGCCGGGATGACCTTTCGCCAGGTCAGCGGCGTGTGCAGCAATCTTGTAAGTGATCAGGCCTTCCTTTACATCGTCCTTATCTGGCAGGCCAAGGTGTTCCTTGGGGGTGACGTAGCACAGCATCGCGCAGCCAAACCAGCCGATCATGGCGGCGCCAATGCCTGACGTAAAATGGTCATAACCCGGGGCGATGTCGGTTGTCAGCGGGCCGAGCGTATAGAAGGGTGCTTCGTCACACAGCTCAAGCTGTTTCTCCATGTTCACTTTGACCATGTGCATCGGGACATGGCCGGGGCCTTCAATCATGGTCTGCACATCGTGTTTCCAGGCGATGTGGGTTAATTCACCCAGCGTTTCCAGTTCGGAAAACTGGGCTTCATCGTTGGCGTCATTAATCGATCCGGGGCGCAGTCCATCACCCAGAGAGAAAGCAACATCATAGGCTTTCATGATTTCGCAGATGTCTTCGAAATGGGTGTACAGGAAATTTTCCCGGTGATGTGCCAGGCACCATTTTGCCATGATCGCACCACCGCGGGAGACAATGCCGGTCAGGCGTTTGGCGGTCATGGGAACATAGCGCAGCAGGACGCCGGCATGAATGGTAAAGTAATCCACGCCCTGTTCAGCCTGTTCAATTAACGTATCCCTGAAAATTTCCCAGGTCAGGTCCTCGGCAACGCCATTGACCTTTTCCAGCGCCTGGTAAATCGGCACCGTGCCGATGGGCACCGGCGAGTTGCGCAGTATCCACTCGCGGGTCTGGTGAATATTCTCACCGGTTGATAAATCCATGACATTGTCAGCACCCCAGCGGGACGCCCAGGTCATTTTTTCCACTTCTTCTTCGATGGAAGATGTGACGGCAGAGTTACCGATATTCGCATTGATCTTCACCAGGAAATTACGCCCGATAATCATCGGTTCGCTTTCCGGATGGTTGATGTTATTCGGGATGATGGCGCGGCCGCGGGCAATTTCATCACGAACAAATTCAGGGGTGATCACTGATGGGATGCTTGCCCCGAATGCCTGGCCGGGGTGCTGGCTGTCAAGCAGCCCCTGTTCCCGCGCCGCTTCAAGTTTCATGTTTTCACGGATGGCAACAAACTCCATCTCAGGTGTGATGATCCCTTTACGGGCATAGTGCAGCTGGGTGACATTGCGACCCGGGAGGGCCCGGCGAGGTTGGCGTATCAGGCCGAACTGGAGATGGGATAACCGTGGGTCTTTCAGGCTGCGGTTGGCATACTCGGAGCTGAATTCATGAAGTTGTTCAGTGTCTTCCCGTTCCCGTATCCAGTTTTCCCGCAAGGGGGGCAGACCCTTGCGAATATCAATCGCAACATCCGGGTCGGTATAAGGACCGGAAGTATCATAAACCAGTACCGGGTCATTTTTTTCAGTGCCGGACTCCGTCACCGTATCAGACAGACTGATCTCTCGCACCGGTACGCGGATGTCCGGGCGGCTGCCGGTCAGGTACACTTTCCGTGAATTGGGGAAGGGTTGTACGGCCTGCTCGTCGGCCTGTGCGGACTCGCTGAGGAAACGCGGAAGATCACTCATTATATCAGTTTTCCCGGGGTGGTGGTTACGTTCTTGTAGTAATCTAACAGGCTGATTTATTCATTTTTTCCGCTGTTGTCAACCAGCGGTGCCAGTTACACAGGCCAACCCTGCCGGTGGTGTGAATATTTTTTTACAGGTTCCGCAGATATCTGCGGTGCATATCTGTTAACATCCACGCTTTTATCACTGTATGCACGCGATGACCGGCTTGAAGCACAAAGCGTAGTTCAAATCGTGTTGGGCAGGTTTAAGCACCTGTGGAGAGCAAAGGAAACAGGTAATGGTATCGAAGCGCTTTTTATCCCTTCTGGGCGGTACGTTGCTGTCATGTGCAATGACCGTTCAGGCAGAGCAGTCCATGGATCTGCTCGAAATCTACGATCTGGCGTTACAGAATGACGCCCAGCTGGCCGCAGCCCGTGCGTCCTGGAATGCCAGCAAGGAAATTGTGCCGCAGGGCCGTGCAGCGTTGCTGCCGACTATTTCCATGTCAGCGAATACGGCGGATAACCGTTCTTCCCAGCTGGTTTCTGAGCCGCTGGACTCTGGCCATGATCGAACCAATAACTGGAATTCCCATGGTTGGTCAGCGACCCTGCGTCAGCCGCTGTTTAACCTGGAATCCTGGTTTAACTTTGAACGTGCTGAAGCATTGAGCGAACAGTCCCGCATCCGGTTTAGCGTTGAACAACAGAACCTGATCATGCGGGTGTCTGAAGCTTACTTCAACGTGCTGCGTGCCCAGGACAACCTGGCCACCGCCAAGGCGGAAGAAAAAGCCGTCAAGCGTCAGCTGGACCAGACCCGTCAGCGTTTTGAAGTCGGCCTGATTGCTGAAACGGATGTCTACGAAGCCAAAGCCGCCTATGATGCTGCCCGCGTGACCCGTATCCAGGGCGCCAATGATGTGGAAGTCGCGCTGGAAAACCTGCGCACCATCACCAATGTCAGCGTGCCTGCCATCGTCCAGATGGACAAGCGGATGCCGGTCAATACTCCGGTGCCAGCGATTGCTGAAGAGTGGGTGAAAACGGCCATTGCCCAGAACCTGACACTGGAAGCGGCACGTATGGGTGTGAATGCGGCCGAAGAACAGTTGCGTGTCAGTAAGTCCGGCCATGCGCCGACGCTGAACGCTGTGGCCACTTACAGTCATGCCAATGATCCGTCCATGGCCAATGATTTGGGCTGGAATGGCAAAAGCAACAATACCGTTTATGGCCTGGAACTGAGCATGCCGATTTTCTCCGGCGGTGCGACCAGTTCCAGGGTGCGTGAATCCGGCTACCGGCTGGAAGAGTCTCAGCAGACGGTTGACCTGACCCTGCGCCAGACGACGACCAATGCCCGCAACCTGTACCGTACGGTGAATACCGATGTGGACCGCATTGAAGCCCGTTGCCAGGGCATCGTTTCTGCCCGAAGCGCTCTGAAGGCGACAGAAAGCGGTTATGAAGTCGGTACCCGAAACATTGTTGATGTGTTGAATGCCCAGCAGGTGCTGTATTCCGCACAGCGCGATTATTTCAATGCGCGTTATGATTTCATTATCAACACGCTCAAGCTGAAACAGACCGCTGGCACCCTGAGCCCGGAGGATCTGCAGGCGTTGAATGAGTGGATGACCGGTAACCCGGAAGAGGGGATGACCGTGCCGGTGTGTACCGGCTAGATTCCGGATGCAATCCAGTTGGGGTGTTTTAAATACCAATAACCCCCATAAAAAACCTGCCTATTGGCAGGTTTTTTATTCTTGATGGATAAGCCCGCTTGAAGACCTATCGTTACTATTGTCACTGCGACCGGATGAGCCATCACTGCTTGTGTCATCGGTTCGTCGAAGTACCTTGCCAATACGTAAGGCACGCTGAAGTTCTTCAGCGGTAACAACGACTCCTCGGCGCACTGTACCTGGTTGTTAGGCATCACTCTTGTCGGCGTTACTGTCATCCCCAGATAAATCAGACTGACTCAACTTTGTTGGAGACATTCCGGGGATTACTGTAAACGGGCTTTCACGATCCGACTCCCCTGTTTCAGAAGGGGCTGCGGCTGTTGCTAAAAGTCCGGACAACTCTTCTTCAGACATTGTTCTCTCTGCAGTTTCAGTGGTATCAATGGCTCGAGAAAAACGTGTCTCAGTTGATAGCTCTTCAGCTGCAATCGTTACAATTTGGTTCGGAATGATCTCTGCAAGATCCAGATATTTCAGGCTTATGCGTGTCGTGGGGGCGACTTTTTTTGTCAAGTCAGATTCGCTACGACGTCGAGTTATTATCCCTGTTGGATCCCTGAATGATGCGATAATGCTTTCCATGCAGACTTCCCGTCTAACGACAGGAAAGGTCAAGGCATCATCGGTTTCATCAAAATCTGTAGTGTCGTCTGGTTGTTGTAAATCCTCCGATGTTGCAGATCGTTTCATGACCTGGTGACGCACAGAGTAATTGTAAAATTCAGGATCGCTTTGTGTTGAAACAAGCTCTTTGTCTTTACTCATTGTTGTTTCTTGCGCAGTAAAGACTGCGGGGCGTCTGGCGGCAAATCTTGCTTCTTCTTTTGCTACTTCTCTTGCGAGCCTTTGCGCGAGCGCAAGGCTAGGATACTTGGGCACCTCCCTGCGAGGCACACTTGCTCCGAATAAGGGGGCAGTCAGTTGGTAGGCATGAGCGAAGGATTGCAAATAGAGTCGGTTGGCACTGGCTCCTACTGTTTCCAATAATTTGTCGGGATAGAAAACTGACAACAGTGCAAATGCTTCTGGAATAAGACGTTCTATGACTTTCACTTGCTCTCTCCCTTTAACCATAACGGCTTGACTTATTGTGGGCTTTTTGCCCGCTTGGTGTGTTGTAGTTTGGGCAGTGGCCTTGCTTGAGGAAGTGGCCGGTGTCCCGGCAGGTTGTTGCTCCTGAGGCTGCAAGGCATCTTGCAAGGTGTGCAGTGAAGTCACTGTAACGTCTAGCTGTTGAGCCAGCCTGTCTATTTCATGTTGCATTTCAGGGTCGCCAGTCGCTGAAGAGATCTTGTGCTTTTGTTGAGTTTTCAGTCCCGTTAGTTCCTGCGTTAGTCGTTCGACTTCCTGCGCCATCAGTTCTGTTGTCTGGGTTAACTGCCGAGGCTCCGTATTGGATGCGACCTCACTTGTTATTGGTTGAGCCGTACGCTCAGATTCTTCACGTTGCAAGTGCTGCAGTTTCTCCTGGGTAATTCTCAGTTGTTCCTTTCTATCTGCCAGCTCAGCATTGAGTTGTTCACGCTGTTTTTCTGCATCAGATCCAGAGGCTGCACTGTAATCCAGCAGAGGTAATTCTTTGTCTCTTTCTGCTTTTAGCAGTTCAATGTCCTTTTGAAGGTCCTTTCGCTTCTGGATTAGCGTTTGTACTTCCTCATCCGATGCTGGCTCGTCTGTTAATGGCTCGCCAGAAATAATCGTATCTGGCTTTTCTCCGGCTCCGATAGCAACTTTTAGTTCTCCTTGATCGGAAACTTCTGCAGCCCCGGCAACGCTTCCTTCTTGAGGCTCAACGCGCGAAGTTAGCTCATCCATTTGAGCTGTAAGTCTTGAAATTTCTTCCGTATGCTCTATTTGTGCTGCAGTAAAGTTATCCTCCATTCTCATTATTACTTCTTCAGACTCTTTTTGTGCTGCAGTAAAGTCATCCTTCATTCTCATTATTACTTCTTCAGACTCTTTTTGTACTGCAGTAAAGTTATCCTTCATTCTCATCATTACTTCTTCAGACTCTTTTTGTGCTGTAGCCAAGTCATCTTTAGCTTTTTTTAATGCATCTTCTGAGGCTTTTTTGGCTGCTAATTCTGCTGCTATTTGACTTGTCTTTTCTGCTAATGCGGCTTCCATTTTTTTTATTTGTGCTACAGATTCTGACTTTTTTTTCTGTTCTTCTTGTATGGTTGTTTTTGCTTTTTGTATGGTTGCTGTAGCTTTTTGTTTGGCTGCTGATAAAGCGTTTCTGATTTCAGATGTCGTCTTGTTCTCCGGGTCTTGTTTCTTTAGATCTTCCAGCATTTTATCGATATCACATGCATCTACTGCTCTTGCAACACTGAGGCTAAAGGGTTGCTTCACTAACAGGTGTATAGCTGCAATGTTTTTGTTTTGGAGTGCGTAAAATATTGGAAAGTGACCTTCTTTGTTAGGAATATCCGTTCGAGCACCATTTGCAAGCAATAATGCTAATGTTGGTGTGATGCTTTTATCATGAGTCCCCTCCCGGCAAGCGAGATGTAAGGCTGTATTGCCATGTTTATCCTTCTGGTTGATTTTTACCTCTTGTTTTTTGTAATTAAACTCACACAGCGCGTCAACGAATGTCGGGTCATTATTGATGGCTGCGGCAATCATTAAGGCAGATCTTTTTTCAGGCCCAACCGTTCGGTTTGGATCAGTGCCACAATTGAGTATGTTTGTGAAGCCTTTAATATAGGATTCATCTTCCTTATGTTCATGTGCTAATGCCAATACCCAAGTGAGTGGGGTGCGTTGACCGTCTTCACTGATGACATTCCAGTCAGTTTGAGCCCCATAGGTAACTACCATCATAAAAAGCTGATCATCGCTAAGTTTAAGCAGTCGCGTAGGAACGGTACTGCTGTGTACTTTAGAGCAGAGTGAAAGGTCGGCTTCAGCTTGCAGTAAGGCCTTGATAATCGTCATTCGTCTTTCTCTCTTACGTGGCTCATTATTTTTAGCTGCTGTGTTGGCCTCAATTAACATTCGTTGTAATAATACTTCGTCATTGCAAATAACATTTGGACTGGCCTTTAATTCTGGTTGCAGGAGTGTTTTTACTTGATCGATTTTTTTTGTTTGTACTGCCGCACGGAAAAGCGGTGTATAGCCGTTGACGCCAATTTCGTTTATTTAGGCGCCAATATCGACTAAATGCCTGGCAATATCATAGTGGTCTCCGGCAAGGCAGATTTGTAGCGGAGTATATCCATAAGCTGTTTTATTGCTGTGTTTAGTTTCTGTGTTTGTCCATTTTATAATTAATTGCTTACATCTTGCAGATAATGTGTCGTCTTTTATTTCTAACAGATTGCGTAGCAGGAAGGTTAGTGCTGTTTCGGAATCATTTTCTCTACAAACATTGATATCTGCACCGCACTCAAGGAGGTAATCTGCTATTTTAAGTGATGCTAAGTCTATCTCATGGCAAGCATGCATGAGTGCTGTTTCACCATGGATATTCACTTGCTCCAGGGCTGCTTTTTGATCTTCAACCAAGAAGGTGACCATGCCAAAGTCTTTCATCTTTACGGCATGTTGCAGTGGTGTATTTGCATACTTGCAAGGTTTTGCATTAACGTCAGCGCCATGCTTAATCAGCAGCTTAACTAAAGGTATGTCTTGTTTGGCGACGGCTAATAGCAGTGCGGTTTCACCGGCATCATCGGTAATGTTGGGATCAGCAGAATACTGTTTTCCAACGTCTATTGGTGCCAGAGAGGCTTCTTGTTGTATACCAGAGGCACCAAGCTCCGATTCACGATCGTGAGGTTCCGCCTTGCTGATATCCAGTAAAAGCTGGACTTTCGCGTTGTTGCCGGCTTCTACTGCTCGTAATAGGAGTGGTTTCCTGGATCTTTCATCAGCCTGGTTGAGTGTAAAGCCATACTCTTTAATCAGTTTCATTACTAGTTGGTTTGTAAATGAGTGTTCTGATTCTGATTTTGATTCTGGTTTGAATTCATCATCCTCTAGAACCAGATAGTCAAGACAGTTCAGTCCATTGATATCGGCTGACATTATGTCAAACCCTTTCGATAATAATACGCGAATGAGTGTTTCTGTTTTTTTTCTTGATGGTTCGAAGCTGCGGCATTTTTGGGAAATGTAATGATTGATAAAATAGAGAAATACGGTTTCCTGTTGGCTGTTTTTTATCGTTTTCAGGTCTGTCTCTACATTGTCTTTAAATGCATATTCATCAATCAGGTTGGTAATTTTTTTATCTGTTGTTTCAAAATTTTCATCTGCGCATTTATGATAAATGGCTTCGCATATGGTATTGAAGAGTTTTTCCGGTTTTTCTAACAGTCTTTGTTGTTGCGTTTCAAGTGACTTCCGGGATGGCGTTCTTCTTGGTTGCCTTTTCAGAATGCTGATGTCGGCTGTTTTTCTAAAATCAGGCGCTGATGCTAACCTCTCCCGGAATTCTGTCAGGCTTACTGTTCTGATAATTGTGGATGGTAAACTTCTTCGTCTTTGGGTGGGGGTTGAGGGGGCAGATTGAGACGACTGTCGGAATCTCTGTATGTCTTCAGGATTAACAGGGGCATCCAGACTGGCCCCTAAGCTGGTTGTGCGTTTAAGTGGTGTGCTACTTTCCATATCCTCTCTCCTTTTTGAATGAAAAATGTGGGTGCAAAATATGAACCGTATCTCGCGAATACTGTGGCTTGGGCTTTGTTTTGAATATTAGGTTCATAACCAGACGATTAGTTTTTCTATCACTTTTTCGGGAGTCAAAATTATTTAGTCAAACTGACGGCATTGTCTGGAAATGTTTCATGGATGTACGGTCGCCACTGTGTGTCAGTGTGGTGTAATTGTGTGTTTTTTAATTCTCCTTCAGGCGTGGTTTCCAGATAATCACCCTGTAAATTTTTGAGTTGATTACCGTGAAATTGCCACTTTTGCTCTGGCACATGTGAGCAGTGACGTAATCTAACCGTTTCATCTGCTTCACCCGTCAGGCAGCGGTCAGGGGCATTCTGTGACTGGAGACGGAAATGTTTATCATATATCCACAGCTGATTGCGTCTGTGGTGGCAGCGATGAATACCGACCCTGGCGCCATCATGACGGTTATTTTCAATAACATTCAAACATAAGCCGCTATCGCTGTTGATATTGGCAGCCTCCAGGGAAAATGCCGGTGATGCGTTAAATACCGTAGCTCCCCAATCGATTGTCATTTGCTGGCTGATTGTCTGCAGATGGCCTTTTTGATCCCATAGCGAATAATCCTGAAAGAGTCCGAAGTAGCGAATATGTCCTCCCAGGGCAACAGGCAGTACGCTTGCAGACACTTCAAATGTGGATCGGTTGGTTTTGTTTCCACTGACTTTGAAGGTCGCAGAAAATCCGGGGACGAAATGGGCATAAGCGAGGCCCGAAAACGTGTTGTCATTAAAGAACCAGTCCTGGCAAAAGAGTTCACACCGGTCGTGGGTTCGCCATTCCTTACTGTATTTGGTGAATCCGCGGTGCCAGTGCCACCAGGCCGTGGCATTGGGGCGGTTTCTCAAGAGACTTGCTATCTCGTATTCATGATTACTGTACACAAGGGACTTTGAACTAAAGTAGGCACCCACTGGAATCAAAGAGATGTTTTTGTAGCCTTTATCTATGGATTTCTCTCTCTTGGGATTGCTTGTCTGTGTCTGTAACATCCGATTCTCGTCTGAGGTGTCGGATTCTTCAAAAATATTTAGATTAAGAGCGGGGAGGGCGAGTGGCTCTTCTTGCGTCGTTGCTGGTTGGTTTGTTTCCTGGGCTTCCTCCTCAATGGTTTCTAATGCAAGGCTCGGTTGAGGCGGGCGGTGAAAGTCCTGTTGCGGCTGTTGTTGGTCAGGTGGAGGAGGGGAGTCGTATACAGGGGCGTGCTCCTGTGGAATGCCTGCTTCAGGCAGGTTTTGTAACCCCGCCCCGTCCGCACCGATGCCATCAGCCAAAGGGATATTGGCATCGTCCCCGGGGGGGGCGGGAGGTCCAGGGTTGTTGGCTCCCTGCATACGACCCGGCTCGATGCCAAATCGTGCAGCCATGTTCACTTTTATTGTTGTCTTGGCTTTTATTTTCGAGTGTCTGGGGGTATTGGTCGGAATGGCATGGTATAGCGATACCTCCGGGTCGTGGGTTTTAATCTCCATGGTATAACTATCGGCGACGGGACCAAACCAGGTGGTTCGATGGGTCCATGATTCAAACCAGGTGTGCCGGTGGGTGGGTTGATCAACCAGGTGCCAACCACTGCCGCCGTTGCTTTCCGGATTCACGGTAAAGCGGATGTATTTGTCATCTTGAGCACTGTGTTCCGCTGAAGCCACTGACCGTATAAAGTCCACGACATAATTCAGTGAATAACTGGCGTTCTGGTTACAGGCATCAATCAATCCTCCGGTCCAATAGGTTGATGATGACGCTCGACTTTCCATTTGATTGCCAACAAGGCAGGGCATATTAATCTGCCGTAGCTCGATGTTGATTGTGGTTTCCGGCTGCCAGGCGTCATTTGTTGTGGTTCGCTTCTTTACCGGATGAACGGGATGTCTGCCCCAGTGTTGCTGTATGGCAAGGGTTTCGCTGGCGAGTTTGTGTGATACACGAAAATTGTCTTCTTTTTTGTTTCCTGATTTTGTGGCTGTTAACTGCGTATATTGTGGCTGAGCCCCTCTTGGTTTGTGAATCATAATGACATCACCATGCAAACCAATGCCGCCTAGTAATGCGCTGATTGACTGCCGGGTTTTCGGAGAACTCTCAGTGCCGTCAATCACCAGTGTTTGTCCTGACAACAGTTGCTGTTCAATGGTTGACTGTTGATCCTTTGATAGAGCGTTGTTGGCATTGAGATAAAAAAAGGCAGGGTGTTTACCGGATGTTGATGGCGTGCTGCTCCCAAGGGTTTGAAGGTGTTCACCAAAAACGGTTAAAGGGCCATAAGCATGGAATATGTCTGCATGGCTTAAGGTGGAAACTGTGACGGTTAAGCCCACCTGCACCAATTGGAGCGAGAGAAAGTTAATCAATGATTGAGAACGCATCAATGCACAGTTCTTTTCAGCAAGACAGTTGCGTTGTTGCGATGGAACATAGTCGTAAATGAACCATCTTGCCTATAGATTTCTACGTGAATGTTTTTGTTGGTTATATGGAATGCAGGGGGGGAGGGTTAACTGGAAAGGCGGTCAATGGCCGAATCTGTACTCGCTGACATAGGTACGATGAAGTCATCTCATCGCTACCTATGTACCGTGAGTTAATTTAATGCATCAGGCTGTCCGCCAGTGTCAATTGCTTTTCGAGTGCGCCACGATTCTGTTCGACAACGGCTTTCCCGGCCAGGCCTGTATTCTCGCAAAGCCCATCATCTTCCAGAAGCCTGTTGATGGCATCAGCCAGCTCATCCTGATTGTTGGCGATGAACAGTGCGTCTGCTGATTTCAGGGCTTCAGCGACATCGGTAAAGTTAAACAGATGTGATCCGCTGATCACCGGCAGGCCAACCGCTGCAGGCTCCAGCAGGTTATGCCCCCCAACCGGTACCAGGCTACCACCTACAAAGCTGATGTCCGAGGCGCTGAACAGCAGCATCATTTCTCCCATGGTGTCACCCAGGATGACATCGGTTGTTGCGGTTACGGCTTCATCGGTGCTTCGCCGAGCAACTGACAAGTGCTGGTTGGTGATCAGGGTGTGAACGTCGTTAAACCGTTCTGGATGGCGGGGCACCAGCAGTAATAATGTTTCACCGTGATTCTGTCGAACCTTCTGGAACGCTGAGAGGATCTGCTCTTCTTCCCCTTTATGGGTGCTGGCGGCAACAATAATGCGGGTTGATGCAGGACGTTCGCTCAGCCACTGTTCCCGAAGCGCTTTCGCCTTTTCAGGCAGCGTATTATCGATGCTCAGATCATATTTCAGTGTGCCGGTTACCATGGTCTGGCAACGGGGTTGGCCCAGCTGGATAAAACGTTCGGCGTCATCCGTTGCCTGGGCCGCAATGAAACTTAACTGTTGCAGCATACTGCGCGTCAAAGGTCCAAGCCGGGCGTAGCCCCGTGCGGAACGCTCAGACAACCGGGCGTTGGTCAGCAGTACCGGAATATGTCGTTTATGGCAGGCTGCGATGGTATTGGGCCAGAGCTCGGTTTCCATGATGATGACCAGTTCCGGGGTAATACGATCCAGAAACCGCCTGACGGCGCCGGGCAAATCGTAAGGCGCATAGACATGAAACACACTGTCGCCATGGATGGCCCGGACCTGGTCAGAGCCGGTAGGTGTCATGGTGGTAACGACAATTCGATGCCCTGGATAGCGTATTTTCAGGGCATTCACCAGCGGTGCAGCCGCGATGGTTTCTCCAACCGATACGGAATGCACCCAGATACTTTTCATGGCCGGAACGGGGGCTTTGAAAAAACCGAGCCGCTCATTCCAGCGCTTCGCATAAGCGGGAGCTTTCCATGCCCGATAGAGCAGGCGCAGGAGAATAAAGGGAAAGAGGAAATAATAGATTAATGTGTAAAGTAGTCGTGGCATTCGTCTGTATAACCGTGCACCTAAGGCAGAAGGCTGGATTCTAACATTGTTGTGGGTTTTGGTCTTTGAATGTCAGACTGGCTGGCTGAGTCGTTATTGCTTGATTGCACGATGTTTATTGAAATACAGACGGGATCATGATTCAGGATGTTATTTTGGCTACACCATCAAAGCCGTCAGGCTCAAACAGTCCACAACTGTCCAGCTCTAGTGATAGCAGTGGAGCACCACCAAAAACCGGTTCTGGTGGGTCTCATGGTTGGAGAAGCGCCTCCTCAACAGCGAGCATATCAAGCTTTAATCTGGATTCTGATACTGATGTTGGCAGACAGTTAGATGACGAGTGGGGTAAGAAATCCACAATGCATCGAGGGAGTGTGGCCAGTGTAGGCACAGGTAGCAGTGCTTCTTTGTTCTTTGAAATGTCCGGATCGGAAGGTCAACGTAGTGAATCAGAAGAAGAAACGCCAGAGGGCGCGTCAGGTGGAGCTGGTGCTTTATCTTTGCTTCACATACCTTCTGATGAAGAGCGCATGGACTCTTTATCGTCCATCGGTTCTGCATCAACTGTTACGCCAGAAGTTACGTCAGAAACGAGTTTTACCTTTATGATGGACAAAGTCCGCCGGTGGCGTGAACGTGGCTGGGTAAAAACAGAGTTGTTATCTTCTGCAGAAGGCGGTGATAAAAATTGCTTGCCTGATCCAACTTTGGATCAAGCCGTTGTCGTACGTGTCACGCCGGTGCAGACAGACGAAATGAATCTATATTTCAACACTGAAAAGCTGCCTTCAAAGAATCCGTTTGTTGTTAAAGTTCAATTTGACCCCATCCGTAAACAAAGAAGACAAAAGATCACTGCTAAACAGGAAACAGAGGGAGATAAAATACAGAAGTCTGAGGGTGATAAAACAAAGAAAGCCGAGAAATATAAAGCGCTGAAAAATGAAGCTGATATTCTCCGGGATTTATTAACTCATGAAAATATTGTTCGATTTATTAAGGCTGATAGCGAAAGGATATCAAAATTGTTCTTGGCGAAAGAGGGAAGATATATTGAGGCTAATGAGCAATACTTAATTATGGAAGATGCGGGTGTCGATCTCAGACAATACCTGGCAGGCCGCTCTCCTCAGGATATGTTGATCCGTCTTTTGTACTCGGCTATCCAGCTTATGCATGGTTTAGAGTACTTGGAAGCAAACGAAATTGTACATTGTGATATTAAGCCTGAAAATCTTCTGGTTGGGCAGAAAATAATAGAGAGAAAGTTTCATTGCCTTAAGATTGCTGATTTTGGTTTCGCATATGATGCAGAAGGTGGATTCAGAGGGCAGGTAAATAAAGTTGAGGGCTCACTCCATTTTATGGCGCCAGAGTTAAAGAGAGTTGATGCTAAAGACAAAATACAATCACAAACGTATGCCACTGATATTTATTCTGCGGGCATGACTTTGGCTGTGATATTGCTTGAACACAAGATTATTGCCTCTTCATTATACAGGGTTGAGCCAGGTGAATCGGTTCAATTAGAGATTGAGGAATCATACAAAGATACTTCTCTTGCTCGCGACTTTGTGGCTGAAGATCAGAAGCTCTTAAATAAAGAGCCTGGGTCAAGACCAACAGCTAAAGAGGCGAGGCTGGCTTTCAAAAAGTTGTTTGATAAGTTTAGGGAGCAGGTATAGCGTCTTTTCTGGAATGTGTTGCTTGTCAGATTACTTAGTTGTTGCGTGTATTGTCTTATGAGCCTGCATATTCTGACCATTGAGTTTGTCAATGTTCTGATCGGATTGTTCAATGGGGAGTCATGGGGGTATGCCTGCGATAGACCCAGCCTCCGCTGAAGGCTTATACTCCCCCGAACTAACCTGAATTGATGAGTATCATGTCCCACGTCATCGACACTGATGTAACCATTATCGGTGGCGGAATTGCTGGTTTATGGCTGTTCCGGCGCCTCAACGACATGGGCTACAAGGCCCTGCTTCTCGAAAATGCCACGCTCGGTGGCGGTCAGAGTATCAAGTCCCAGGGGATTATCCACGGCGGTATCAAGTACGCGCTGTCCGGTAACCTGACCCAGGCGTCGGAGTGTATTGCCGGTATGCCCGCCCGCTGGCGCGCCTGTCTGGACGGCGAAGGTGAAATTGACCTGTCCCGTGTGCGTATCCTGTCAGATCACCAGTATATGTGGACACCCGGTGGCCTCGGTTCGAGAATGGCCACGTTCTTTGCCAGCAAAGCGTTGCGTGGCCGGGTGGATCCGGTCAAGCGTGATGAAGTCCCCAGGGTTTTTCAGGATCCCGGCTTCAAGGGCAAGCTCTACAAACTCAATGAAAGTGTGCTGGATATCGAGACGGTGGTGAGCGAATTGATCGCAGGTCTTGAGGATCGCACGCTGAAAGTGGATTGGGATAAGGACAGCGTCATCCGCTTTGGTGAGAATGGCGACATTACCTCCATCGAATGTACCGCCGATGGTGAAACCTATGAAATCAATGCCCGTCGTTTTGTCCTGACGGCCGGCGAAGGTACTGGCGATATCCTCCAGCGCTGGGGGGTAACATCACCCGAAATGCAGTTACGTCCGCTGCACATGGTGATGTTGAAGCACAAGCATCCCTATCCCCTGTACGCCCACTGTATCAGCACCGATATCGTGCCGCGCCTGACCGTTACCAGCCATCCGACCGATGATGACCAGTGGGTCTGGTACATGGGCGGTGAGATTGCGGAATCCGGCGTCAAGCGTGATAGTGACGAGCAGATTGCACGGGCCAAAAAAGAAGTTGAAAAACTGCTGCCCTGGGTCGATTTCTCCGATGCGCAATGGGCGACACTCCGGGTTAACCGGGCGGAACCCAAGCAGAGCAAATTGTTGAGACCGGACGCTGCCTACTGCAAGGCTGTCGGTAATGGTTTGATCACCTGGCCCACCAAGCTGGCGCTGGCGCCGAACCTTAGTGACGAAGTGGTACGTGAACTCCGGGGCGCAGGTATTGAACCTACGGGTAACGAGGCATTCGGTCTGCCTGACGCGTTGCCGCGCCCAGCTGTAACCGGCCCCTTCTGGAGTGATTATTTTGATTGAACACCTGAGAAAGCCGGTGGCCGACACCGGTGTGACGATTTCACCGGTGGGGTTCGGCACGGTGAAACTGGGGCGTGATCAACAGGTCAAGTACCCCGAGGCGTTCAGGATTCCTGATGACAGGGAAGCGAGCAATCTGCTGGCAATAGCCCGCGAACTTGGCATTAACCTGTTGGATACCGCACCGGCCTACGGCTCGAGCGAGGAACGCCTGGGACGGTTGATTGCCGGTGAGCGTCAGTCATGGGTGATCTGCACCAAAGTCGGTGAGGAGTTCGAAAAGGGTGAATCCCGTTTTGATTTTACGCCGGAACATATCCGTTTCAGTGTTGAGCGGAGTCTGAAACGGCTGGGTACTGATTACCTGGATATGGTGCTGGTCCACTCCAGTGGCGAGGATGTGGATATTATTCGTCGTTATGGCTCCCTTGAACTGCTGGCTGAGCTGAAGCGTGAAGGGCTGGTGCTGGCTTCTGGCATGTCAACGAAAACCGTTGAAGGCGGGGTTCTGGCCCTGGAGCAGTCTGACTGCGCCATGGTCACCTGGAACCTCAATGAGCAGGGCGAACGCGCTGTGCTGGATTATGCCCGGGATCATGGTAAAGCGATCCTGGTGAAGAAGGCACTGGCCAGTGGCCACCTCTGCATGGATGGTGAGGATCCGGTGCAGACCTGTATGGATTTTGTCTTTTCCCATCCCGGTGTGTCAGCTGCCGTATTGGGTACGATCAACCCTGACCACCTTCGCCATAATGTTCAGGCCGTCATGCAGGCGGTGGAGAAACAGGCTGCATGAGTGAAGGAATCATACTGCGCAGGGAAGCTGCAACCGCCTTTTCGACCCGTCAGGTCACTTTAGTCCGTACGGCAGAAGGTTTGGATCTGCGACCTTGCGGTGATCCGCTGACATTCAGTCAGATGGCTGCGATTCGTTCTTCAGGTGCTATCCCGCCGAGTTTCCCTGCGAGCAATGAAATTCGCCTGGCAAACCTTGGTGTTTCTGTCCTGTTGAGAATACAGGTTGATGGGAATGACTACCTGGTGCTGGTCGGGCAGGACCGCGGTCATGCAGGACGGGTGCTCAAGCCGGTATCGGGGTATGTGGAAACCACAGAGCTGGAAAACCCGATGAATACAGTACTCCGGGAAATTTCAGAAGAGGTCTTGTTCAAGCAGGGGCCGGGGTATTTTCCGTTCCATTATGAAGGAGTGTCTGTCGGCAACCCTTATGGTTTGCCCATGCTATCATCCGTGATCGAACTTCAGCCTTCTGAGTGGTTGGCAGGAAAGCAAAACGACTGTGTTTTTGTTAATGGTCAGCCAGTCACGTTACCGGTTCACTGTTATGTTCACTGCCCTTCGGCCAGCGTTCAGCTGGTTTATAGCTTGACGGTCGAGATGGATGCATGGCCTGAGCAGGGATTTTTCGTAGAGGATGAACCTGAAGATGGATTCCTGCTCAGCCGGTTACAGTCTGATCATCGACTGATTTTGGCGCAGCTTGTAGATGGCGAGCCATCGGCATACTTTCAACTGATTGATGGGAAACTCATGCCATTTAATGTGTCAGGGTATCGATTATCGGAGTGTTTTGCGTCAAGGGAAAACGTGCACTTTGTAACGTATCAGGATGGTGGTGTGCCGGGTATCTGACCAACAGCAGAGCATAGGGAGGCGGATCAGGGTAATGCTCCAATCCGCCGTGTTTTACTAGGCCGGCTCTTGCTCATTTTCCTTGCGGATTTTCTGCACAATTGCCGTGGTTGAGCAATTTTCCAGAAAATCCAGAACCGCGACTTCGCCGCCGTAAGCGGTGACAATGCCTGCACCAACCACTTCGTTGATACCGTAATCGCCACCCTTTACGAGTACATCTGGCTTTAGCTGTTCCAGCAGGGATTCCGGTGTATCTTCATCGAAGGATACCACCCAGTCGACCGCTTCCAGACCTGCCAGTACCGCCATGCGCCGTTCAACCGGGTTGATCGGACGACCTTCACCTTTCAGGCGGGTAACAGACTCATCGCCATTGATGGCCAGCACCAGCCGGTCACCCAGCTTGCGGGCCTGTTCCAGGTAGCCGACGTGTCCGGCGTGAATAATATCGAAACAACCGTTGGTAAAGACGATTTTTTCGCCATGGGCGCGGGCGTCTTCAATCGCGATCAGTAGCTGTTCGCGTGTCATGGCGCCCCGTTCCGAGCCCTGGATGGCATTCACCGCACGGCGCAGTTCCGGCAGGCTGACGGTAGCGGTACCCAGTTTGGCAACCACGATGCCTGCGGCAATGTTTGCCAGTGCCGCGGCGCGGGGGAGTGGCTCTCCACTGGCCAGTGCAGCCGCAAGGGTAGCGATGACGGTGTCGCCTGCACCGGTGACATCAAACACTTCACGGGCACGGGCCGGCAGGTGCAGTTCTTTTTCGTCGGCACGCAACAGGGTCATGCCGTGTTCGCCGCGCGTGATCAGCAGGGCGTCCAGCATCAGTTCTTCACGCAGCGCCTGGCCTTTGGTTACCAGCTCTTCTTCGCTGGAACAGCTGCCAACAATCGCCTCGAACTCATGCAGGTTCGGGGTGATAACGGTGGCGCCACGGTAGCGGGTGAAATCCTGCCCCTTGGGATCGGCCAGTACGGGAATGTTGCGTTTCCGTGCCAGACGAATCAGTGCCTGGATGTCTTTCAGGGTGCCCTTGCCATAATCGGAAACGATCAGTGCGTCGGCATTATCCAGCAGGATTGCGAGACGGTCGGGAATGGTGTTGACTTCGACGCCAGTGAAGGTTTCCTCAAAGTCCAGCCGGATCAGCTGCTGGTGCTGGCTGATGACCCGTAATTTGGTGATGGTCGGCGCATCTTTAAGACGTACAAAATCGCAGTAGACGCCGGCAGCCTCAAGCCGTGTGGTCAGGGCGTCGGCGGCTTCATCATCGCCGGTAATGCCCAGCAACCAGGCGGGCGCCCCCAGTGAGGTGACGTTGAGCGCGACGTTGCCGGCGCCGCCGGGGCGGTCATCGCTGCCATTGACCCGGACGACGGGAACCGGCGCCTCGGGAGAAATCCGGCGGGTGGGGCCCTGCCAGTATCGGTCCAGCATGACATCGCCGACGACCACGACACGGGCTTTGTCAAAGCGGGGCAAACTTGGTTTCATGGGTATCCAGTGTTTCCTGTCTGTCATTTCCGTCAGTGGTTGCCGCCTGTCTCAGGCTTCAACCAGGGTGACGGGTTCACTGTCCAGTGTCGGTTCCGCCTGATCGCGGAACTGTAAGCGATAGAGTCGGGCGTAGGCGCCGTCTTTGGCCAGCAGCTCGGTATGGTTGCCGCTTTCCACGATCTGCCCCTTATCCATGACCAGGATGACGTCGGCATTCTCGATAGTGGAAAGACGATGGGCGATGACCAGGGTGGTACGGCCCTTCATCACTTCATCCAGGGCGGCCTGGATGTGGCGCTCGGACTCGGTGTCCAGCGCGGATGTGGCTTCATCCAGGATCAGTACCGGCGCGTCTTTCAGAATGGCGCGGGCAATCGCCAGCCGTTGGCGCTGGCCGCCAGAGAGCAGTACGCCGTTTTCACCCACCAGGGTATGCAGCCCTTCCGGCAGGTTGTCCACAAACTCCATGGCGTAGGCGGCCTTGGCTGCCAGGCGAATATCTTCCTCGTCCATATCCTGCAGGTCGCCGTAGGCGATGTTGCGGGCGATGGTGTCGTTAAACAGCGTCACATGCTGGGTCACCAGCGCGATATGGCTGCGCAGGTTACGCAGGGTGTATTCATCCAGTGGACGGCCATCCAGCAGAATCTCGCCTTCGGTATGCCCGTAGAAACGGGGCAGGAGATTGGCCAGGGTCGTCTTGCCGCTGCCGGAGCGACCGACGAGGGCGACGGTCTGCCCGGGCTCTATGGTGACATTAAGATTGGTTAATGCCGGGCGGTCAGCACCAGGGTAGGTGAAACAAAGGTTCCGGAATTCAATGCGGCCTTCAACACGCTCAGTCGTGAAGGTGCCCGTATCCGGTTCAGTGGGTTCGTCTACCTGCTCAAAGATGCTTTGGGCGGCGGCAATACCTTTCTGGATATTGGCGTTCACCTCGCTGAGCTGGCGGATGGGTTTGGGTAATAGGCCCGCGGCGGTAATAAAGGCCACCAGTTCACTGAATGAGGAGTTGATGGCGCCGGAGGTTTTCATGTACAGGATGATGTACATGAGAATGGATAATGCCGACAGCACCAGAAATTGCAGGGTAGGCGTATGGGTCGCGGACACCTTGACCAGCCTCAGGCCCTGGCGGGTATTGCGCAGGCAGGCGCTTCTGAAACGTTGCTGCTCGTAGGTTTCGCCGCCAAACCCGCGCACCACCCGGTAACCGCTGATGGTTTCAGACGCAATATGGGTCACATCACCCATGGAGGTCTGGATTTTTTTGCTGATTTTACGGAATTTCTTCCCGGTCAGGCCCACGACAATGGCAATAATGGGGGCAAGGGCCACAAACACCAGGGTCAGTCGCCAGTTGGTCCAGAACAGGAAGCCCAGCAGGGCGATGACGGTCATCCCCTCGCGGAAGACCACCTTGATGGCGTCGGTCGCCGCGCCGGTGACCATGCTGACGTTATAGGTGATCCGGGAAATCAGGTGGCCGGAATTGTGGTTGTCAAAATACGTATTGGGCAACAGGATCAGGCGGTTGAACAGGGCGATTCGCAGGTCGTTGACCACGCCCAGGGAGACCTTGGCCAGAAAATAACTGCCGAGGAATGAGCCGATGCCGCGGAAAAGCCCGATAAACAATACGCCAACAGGGACAAACCAGACCAGTGCGGTTTTGTCAAAGCTGCCCAGCAGGGGGATTACGACCGGATCGTGATCATTCACGTCCAGCGCCCGGATAAAATAGTCCACCATCTTTGGAAACATGGGCTGGCTGGCGGCAAATATCATGTAGCCGAGTATGCTCAGGGCAAAAACATGCCAGTACGGGCGAACATAACCGAGCAGACGCAGGTAAACCCGGAGGCCTCCCTCATCATTTCGGATTGGGTCTGTCATACATCGTGACCTTTTTTCGGTTGTTGCAGGTCTTGTTACGGCCTGCAAGCGGAAAGACATGGGGGTTTTCACAGTGAGCCCGATACAGGATTCGGGCAGCATAATCGCGCAATATTAACATAATCTTTCCAAGGTGGTGCCAGTCTAATAGAATTGCCGCCCCTTGGGGTCATAGTTATGGCCAGAGACTGATCGATACAGAACCCGGAATTGGCATGCGCAGGCTGACAGAACAGGAGTACACCACCCTCAAGAATGGCGCCCGCGTCATTGAAGCGGATGGCTTTGGCGACAAGGTACTGCTGTTGAGCGACGGCTCTTTCCTTAAACTGTTTCGGCGCAAACGGCTGTTGTCATCGGCACTGGTCTTCCCCTACTCAACGCGATTTACCCTTAATGCCGGGTTGCTTGCCGAAAGGGGGATTCCCTCGGTCACGATTATCGATAATTATCGCATCCCTGCCATCCGGCGAACGGCAGTGCATTATCAGCCGCTTCCCGGAGAAACACTGCGTAAGGTGCTAAAAGATACGACGGGTGATTCGTCCGGATTGATACGGCAGTTAGGGCAGTTCATTGCCCGGCTACATGAAAAAGGCGTTTACTTTCGTTCCCTGCATTTAGGAAATGTGCTCCTGACCCCGGACAGGGGGTTGGGGCTGATTGATATCGCGGATATGAGCTGTGGCCGGTTGTCATTGGGGCAATGGCGCGCTCTGCGCAACTTTCACCACCTGGCGCGTTCCAAGGAAGATATGGAACTGCTGGATTCTACCCTGAGAAAACGGCTGGTGGAGGCTTATTGTGAGGCCTCCGGCCGATCGGATGATTTTCAGGCGGCGCTAGGGAAAGTGCTGCATGTCTGACCGACAGAACAGGTGATTAACCGGTCAGAGATAACAAAACAGACTATTTTTTGAGAGCTTGAGGCATCATTGTGATTGAGAAGCTGAGAAATATCGCGATTATCGCGCACGTTGACCACGGCAAGACAACGCTGGTCGACAAACTGCTGCAGCAGTCCGGCACCCTGGGCCGGAAGGATCAGGATGCCGAGCGCATCATGGATTCCAACGACCAGGAACGGGAACGCGGCATCACCATCCTGGCCAAGAACACCGCGATCAACTGGCAGGATTACCACATCAATATTGTTGACACCCCCGGACACGCTGACTTCGGTGGTGAAGTTGAGCGTGTTCTGTCCATGGTGGATTCCGTCCTGCTGCTGGTGGATGCCGTTGACGGCCCCATGCCGCAGACCCGCTTTGTGACCCAGAAGGCCTTTGAGCAGGGCCTGAGCCCGATTGTTGTTATCAACAAGGTGGATCGTCCCGGCGCGCGTCCTGACTGGGTTATGGATCAGGTATTTGACCTGTTCGACCGCCTGGGCGCTACCGATGAGCAGTTGGACTTCCCGGTGATTTATGCGTCAGCACTGAACGGTATTGCTGGCAATGATCCGGATGAGATGGCGGATGATATGACGCCATTGTTCGAAATGATTGTGGACAAGGTGCCGGCACCGGATGTTAATCGGGATGGACCGTTCCAGATGCAGATCAGTGCGCTGGATTACAATAGCTATGTTGGCATTATCGGTATTGGTCGGGTCAGCCGTGGTGTCGTGGGTACCAATACACCGGTACGCCTGATTGAACGTGACGGAAAGGCGCGTAATGCTCGTATTCTGAAAGTCATGGGGCACTTGGGTCTTGAGCGTGTTGATGTAGAGCAGGCCCGCGCCGGTGATATTATCTGCATCACCGGTATCGATAACCTGAATATTTCCGATACCCTGTGCGACCCGGATCACCCTGAACAGATGAAGCCGCTGACGGTTGACGAGCCGACAGTCAGCATGACTTTCCAGGTGAATGATTCGCCATTTGCCGGTCAGGAAGGCAAGTTCGTCACATCACGAAATATCAAGGACCGCCTTGAGCGTGAACTGCTGCATAACGTGGCGCTGCGTGTGGAGCAGGGCGCTGATGCGGACAAGTTCATTGTGTCAGGCCGGGGTGAGCTGCACCTGTCAGTCCTGATTGAGACCATGCGCCGTGAAGGCTATGAAATGGGGGTGTCCCGTCCTGAAGTTGTGATCAGGAATATTGATGGTGTTTCCCATGAGCCTTTCGAACAGGTTGTGATCGATGTGGAAGATCAGCACCAGGGTTCCGTCATGGAAGAAATGGGACTGCGCAAGGCTGAACTGAAAAACATGGTGCCGGACGGCAAGGGCCGTACCCGCCTGGACTTCATCATGCCAGCCCGCGGCCTGATCGGTTTCCGTTCCCAGTTCATGACCATGACCTCTGGCAGCGGTATCCTGACCCACATCTTTGACCACTATGGTCCGGTCAAGGACGGCAAGGTTGCGCACCGTAAGAATGGTGTGCTGGTTTCCATGGTTAAGGGTAAGGCGCTGGGTTACGCGTTGTGGAATCTGCAGGAACGTGGTCGTCTGTTCATTGGTCCTAACGTTGAGGTCTATGAAGGCCAGATCATTGGCCTGCACAGCCGTGAAAACGATCTGACGGTGAACCCGACCAAGGCCAAGCAGCTGACTAACGTGCGGGCATCCGGTACCGATGAAAACATCATGCTCACGCCGCATATTCGTCATACGCTGGAGCAGGCGCTCGAGTTCATTGATGATGATGAGTTGGTGGAAGTCACACCGGAATCCATCCGTTTGCGTAAGAAGAAGCTGACAGAGGTAGAGCGTCGTCGTTCTTCCAAGAAATAAGGGAATAGTCAGTCTGTCGTTGTTTGATTTACCGCACGGGTTACGCGTGCGGTAATGACAGGATGTCTTTACAGGCTGGCAGTGAGTGCGAGCACTTTCTGCCAGTCTATCATGGAGTAAACGCCGTGTTTCTGCTGGCTTTATTCCCACTCTGAATAGGGTTAATGTTAGACACTGGTACTTTTAATCTGGCTGTTATGATCATTGTTCAGTGAGCTGACAGTTGCCTGTGTCATGACAAAGGATATCCGATGCTGACGCTTTATCCGGCCATTAAACCCTACGCCCGTCATATCCTGCCGGTTTCCGGCCATCATGAACTGTATCTTGAAGAGAGTGGTAACCCGGAAGGGATTCCAGTGCTCTATCTGCATGGAGGCCCGGGCGGCTCCTGCGATAAACATACCCGACGCTTCTTTGATCCCAACCTGTACCGCATCATTGCGTTTGATCAGCGCGGCTGTGGTCGTTCCCGTCCCTATGGTGAACTGGAAAATAATACTACGGCGCATTTGCTGGAGGACATGGAAGCGATTCGTGCCTTCCTGAAAGTCGAAAAATGGATGTTATTTGGCGGTTCCTGGGGCTCAACATTGGCACTATTGTATGCCATTCAGCATCCAGAGAAGGTGTTGGCCA
Source organism: Kistimonas ophiarachnellae (assembly GCF_057552235.1). Lineage (NCBI taxonomy): Bacteria > Pseudomonadati > Pseudomonadota > Gammaproteobacteria > Oceanospirillales > Endozoicomonadaceae > Kistimonas > Kistimonas ophiarachnellae. The sequence continues at coordinate 159,435 of NZ_BAAJPA010000005.1, forward strand.
TGGTGTTGCGTGGTATCTGGCTGGCGCGTGAGCGGGATATCAACTGGCTTTACCGGGATGGCGCCAATCGGGTGTTCCCCGATTACTGGCAGACATTCTCCCAGCCTATTCCTGAGGCAGAGCGTGGCGATATGTTGAGCGCTTTCTATGCGCGGCTGACAGGATCGGATGAGCTGGCCAGAATGGCCGCTGCCAAGGCCTGGTGTCTTTGGGAAGGGCATTGTGCAACCCTGCGTCCCAGCCAGGAAGTGCTGGATGGTTTTTCTGATCCGCATCGCGCTCTGGCCATGGCCCGTATCGCATCCCACTATATGATCAATAAGGCGTTCATTCAGGAAAACGAAATTCTTAAGCAGTGTCAGGCTATCTCCAGTATTCCCGGGATTATTGTCCACGGACGTTACGATATGGTGTGCCCGCTCGAGAATGCGCAGACGTTGCAGCAGCACTGGCTGGAAGCCGAACTCCACATTGTGCGGGATGCTGGACACTCAGCCAAAGAAGCTGGTATTCGGGATGCTCTGGTCAGGGCGACCGATGAAATGGGCAAACGCTTCGGTAAAGAGTTTGGTCTGGACAAAACCTCTTGATATAAGGTTGTTATGAAAGGGTTGATTCAGCGTGTCAGCCACGCGAGCGTGGTCGTTGCGGATGAAACAGTGGGGGCTATTGATTCAGGATTGCTGCTGCTGTTGGGGGTGGAAAAAGACGATGATGAGCAGAAAGTGGACAAGTTGCTGGATCGTGTTCTGCGTTACCGGGTCTTTTCTGACGACAATGGCAAGATGAATCTGAGTTTGGCGGATACCGGTGGCGGGCTGCTGGTTGTCTCTCAGTTCACCCTGGTGGCCGATACCCGCAAAGGTTTGCGCCCCAGTTTCAGCTCCGGGGCAACACCGGAGAAAGGGAATGCGTTATATGAATATTTCGTTAAGCAGGCCCAACTGCGCCATTCTGATGTTGCCACCGGCATTTTTGGTGCGGATATGAAAGTCAGTCTGCTCAATGATGGACCAGTGACGTTTATGTTAGACGTTTAAGTGTTTTGTTTCGGGAGTCAGAGTGTAAGGTGCTGGCTCCCGACGCTTTCATCACACCCTTCCATTACCTGTATTCAATCTCCTGAATCCTCTGTTTCACCATTCCTGTAAGTTTGTCGCTCCAGGATGGTGCGTTATGTGTGCTTGTCTGATCTGTTTTGAATCGCTTTGTGCTTGATAAAACGTAATTACCTTTCTTTTATTGATTCTTTTTGTGGCGTACATGTTGCTTAGGCATTCCATATATGTGACAGGAATAGTTAGGGGGAGGGATATGTTGATGAGCCGATTACCTGCATTGTTTTTGATGATGCTGCTGGCGACGTCATTGCCGGTTGAAGCAGTTTTGACAGATGCTGAGGCGGTGAATAAATCGGGGCGGCAGCGGATGTTGTCACAACGGATAGTGAAGAATTACCTGATGCTGGGGGCCGGTGTGAACATCGAGGTGGCGCAGAAACAGCTGGATGCCAGCATTGCCCTGTTTGAGCAACAGTTCCTTGAGTTGTCTGACTACGCGCCGACCCAAAAAATCCGGGATATGCTGGCCCGGGTGGAGGAAGTCTGGCAGCTGTACCGGGTACAGGCACTGGCGACACCCAACAAGCAGGATGCAGTATGGGTCTTGAGAAAAAGTAATGAGCTTCTGACGTTGTCGAATGATGTAGTGACCTTGATTGAGCAGCATGCTGGTGGCAATAACGCAAAACTGGTGAATATTTCCGGGCGGCAGCGGATGTTGTCCCAGCGTATTGCTGGCCGCTATATGGCGATGGCCTGGGGGGTGGATGCAGAGGAGCTTCACGAAGAGTTGCACGAAGCGATTACACTTTTCGATGAATCCCTGCAGTTTCTCCGGGTTGCTCCTGAGAACAGTGCCATGATCCAGAAGAAGCTGACCAAAGTGCAGGCTCAGTGGCAGTTTTCCAAGGCAGGATTCAAGGGAGAGAAAGAAGGGCGTTATGTGCCAACAGTGATTTCGGTGACTACCGAATCTATCCTGCGGAAAATGAACGAGTTGACGGGCGACTATGAGGCGCTGATGGAGTCACAGCAGCTGGCTAATGTTGAGTTGTAAATGAAAAAACGGCAGCGAAAGCTGCCGTTTTTGGTAGGGGCGTTTTACATCTGTTCGACAGTGTTGATGCCCAGCAGTCCCAGACCCTGTTTCAGGACACGGGCTGTCAGTGCGCACAGCTGCAGTCGGCTGTTCCGAACATCTTCTTCGACACCCGCCTTGTTAACCGGGCAGGCTTCATAGAATTTCATGAAGGCGCCAGCCAGGTCGTACAGGTAGGCACACATAAAGTGCGGCATGCCTTCACGAACCACGGTGTCGATGGTTTCGCTGAACTGCATGACCTTCAGAGCCAGGGCGCGTTCTTCTGCTTCTGTCAGGGTAATGTGGCCGGTTAGGTCAGACTCATTGACACCCGCCTTACGGAAGATGCTGCGAATCCGGGTATAGGCATACATCATGTAGGGTGCAGTGTTGCCTTCAAAAGACAGCATGTTGTCCCAGTCAAAGATGTAGTCGCTGGTCCGGTTCTTGGACAGGTCGGAGTATTTCACCGCGCCCATGGCCACAGCCTTGATGACTTCAACCTTCTGTTCTTCGGTGAGGTCAGCCCCTTTCTGTGCAATCAGACGCGCTGCCCGTTCTTCGGCTTCGTCCAGCAGTTCGGACAGTTTGACAACACCGCCGCTTCTGGTCTTGAACGGCTTGCCGTCCTTGCCCAGCATGACGCCAAAGGCATGGTGCTCCAGCGGTACAGATTCAGGCACATAACCCGCTTTGCGGACGATGGTCCATGCCTGCTGCAGGTGCTGGGCCTGGCGGGCGTCGATGTAATACAGTACCCGGTTCGCGCCCAGAGTTTCATAGCGGTACTTGGCGCAGGCCAGGTCGGTAGTGGTGTAGAGGAAACCACCGTCTTTTTTCTGGACGATTACACCCATGGGGTCGCCGTCCTTGTTCTTGAATTCATCCAGGTAGACGACTTTAGCGCCCTGGTCTTCCACTGCCAGCCCTTTGGCTTCCAGGTCCTGGATGATGCCGGGCAGCATGTCGTTGTACATGCTTTCGCCCATGGCGTCTTCACGGGTCAGGGTGACATTCAGACGATCGTAGTTGCGCTGGTTCTGTTCCAGGGTGACATCAACCAGTTTCTGCCACATTTCCAGACACCACTCGTCACCACGCTGCAGCTTGACGACGTAGTTACGGGCACGCTCGGCAAATTCCGGGTTGCTGTCGTAATGCTTCTTGGATTCCCGGTAGAACTCTTCCAGGTCAGCCAGTTCGGCAGACATGATTTCCGGGTTTTCTTTCTGCAGTTCTTCCAGGTGGGCAATCAGCATGCCGAACTGGGTGCCCCAGTCGCCGATGTGGTTGGCGCGAACCACTTTGTGGCCCAGGAATTCCAGGGTCCGTACCACTGCGTCACCAATGATGGTGGAACGCAGGTGACCAACGTGCATTTCCTTGGCAACGTTCGGTGCGGAGTAGTCCACGACAATGTTCAGCTTTTCAGCACTCTCGTTTGCGCCAGCGCGGGGATCCTTGCTGTAGCCGTCCAGTTCGCCGGCCAGCCATTCGGCATTGATGAACAGGTTGATAAAACCGGGGCCGGCGATTTCAGCCTTTTCGATGATGCCGCCCAGTTCCAGTTTGTCCACGACCTGCTGTGCCAGTTCACGGGGATTCATGCCCATTTTTTTTGCAGCGGGCATGATGCCGTTGGCCTGGTAATCGCCAAATTGAGCACGGGCGCTGGTGCGGACCATGGCATTGCTGCCTTCCGGGGCGCCGGCGGCGATGAGGGCCTGTGTGAGCTGGTGTTCGAGTACTTTAAGCACGTTCATGAACGGATCCTTAAACCTTGGTCAGGGACTGGGTTATATAAACAACGTAGTGTAGAGGCAAGCGGTCAGGCAGGACAGGGCACGGGAAAGCGCCTGTACTGCTTAAATTCGGCGGTAGCGTCGTCGGAGAGCGGGAAGAAAATTCAGACGTGCGATAATGCCAGCGTCAGGGACGTGGTCTTCAGTCAATACAGGGTGTGAACTGTCTATTATCGTAGCCATGAGCCGGATGCTATCGAAATTCCACAGGCAAAACAATACGCTTTTCAAGGGTTAATGCCCTGTCAAATCAGACCGTAAAAGTCACGGTAGAGTTCCCCTTGGCTTCTGCCGATAATTCCCGGTTTGGTCAGCAGGTATGGCGAACGGGTTACGTGTTTTATCCGTTGCGCTATGGCTTGTTATAGTATGGGTAGTCTTGACGAAGAAACGGTGCCATGGAGGGGTAATGGCGGCGAAGAAAACAGTCCGGCGTGGTGCGTCGGCAACGAAGAAATCGGCAGGAAAGAAAGATATTCCCGGCTGGTTATGGCTGGGCGCCGGTGTCGCGATCGGGGTGCTGGTGACGTTACTGGTGAATCTGGCGCCTGATGCCGGCGTGGATGCGCGTTCAGTCGCAGGCAATACGGGAACCGGTGAGATCGTCAGCAAGAAAAAAACGTCCCCGGAAAAAAAGCCGGTCTTTGATTTCTATACCCTGTTGCCTGAATCAGAAGTTATGGTGCCTAACGAGCCCAAACGTGAAACGGTGGCACCGCCCAAAGCCGAGAAACCTGCGGTAGCGAAGGCGCCAGAATCGGCTGACAAGCAGGCGCCAGCCACGGTGGAAGCAAAGCCGGGCCGACGTTACCTGCTGCAGGCCGGTTCTTTCCGTAACCCTGATGATGCAGACCGCCTGCGTGCGCAGTTACTGCTGTGGGGGCTGGATGCCCGGGTTGAGCGTGTGATCGTCAAGGGCGGGGATGCCTGGCATCGTGTGCAACTGGGGCCGTTCACTGAGCAGCGTTCCCTGAATGAAGCCCGTCAGGCTCTGGCTGCCCACAAGATCGATTCATTGATGTTACAACTGAAATAAATCCCCCATTTCCGGCCCTCTGCTCAGAGGGCCCTTGAAATTGTTTCCCGCCGTCCCAATCATTCCCTCATCTTAATGAACGAATTACAGGAGTCCGCCTTGGAACAGTACAGAGGCACTACCATCCTGTCTGTGCGCAGAAAGGGCCAAGTGGTGATCGGTGGTGACGGTCAGGTGTCACTGGGGCAGACGGTTATCAAGGGCAACGCCCGCAAGGTTCGCCGTCTTTACAATAACCAGGTACTGGCTGGTTTTGCCGGCGGCACGGCGGATGCCTTTACCCTGTTTGAGCGCTTTGAAGCACAGCTGGAAAAGCACCAGGGACAACTGGTGCGCGCCGCGGTTGAGCTGGCGAAGGACTGGCGGACGGATCGTGCACTGCGACGTCTGGAAGCCATGCTGGCGGTAGCCGATGCCAAGGCGTCCCTGATCATTACCGGTAACGGTGACGTTATGGAGCCGGAGGACGGCATCCTGGCGATAGGTTCCGGCGGCTCGTTTGCACAGTCTGCCGCCCGGGCGTTGTTCGAGAATACGGATATGGATGCGCGGGATATCGTGGAAAAAAGCCTGTCGATTGCAGGTGATATCTGTGTTTACACCAACCACAACCGGACCATCGAAGAACTCTGCTACGACGAGTAAGCCCGGCACCGGTAACGAATTCAGGAAATCAGAGCTGCAGTTATGTCGAATATGACTCCCCGCGAAATTGTCCACGAGCTGGATAAACACATTATTGGTCAGGATGACGCCAAGCGTTCCGTGGCCATTGCCCTGCGCAACCGCTGGCGCCGGATGCAGATTGATGAAGCATTGCGCAACGAAATCAGTCCCAAGAACATTCTGATGATCGGCCCGACCGGTGTCGGTAAAACCGAGGTGGCGCGTCGTCTGGCCAAGCTGGCCAATGCGCCGTTCATCAAGGTGGAAGCCACCAAGTTCACCGAAGTGGGCTATGTCGGTCGCGATGTGGAATCCATCGTCCGTGACCTGGTGGATGCCGCGATCAAGATGCAGCGTGAGCAGGAGATGCAGAAGGTCAAGCATCGCGCCATGGATGCAGCAGAAGATCGTATCCTGGATGCACTGTTGCCGCCGGCTCGTTCTTTCTCCGAGGAATCTCAGCCGCAGGACAGCAGTACACGCCAGGTCTTCCGCAAGAAACTGCGTGAAGGCGAGCTGGACGATAAAGAGATCGACATTGAAGTCAATGAAGCCAGCATGGGGGTAGAGATCATGGCGCCTCCCGGCATGGAGGAAATGACCAGCCAGTTGCAGAACATGTTCTCCAGCATGTCCAGTGGCAAGAAAAAGACCCGCAAGCTGAAAGTCCGTGAAGCCATGAAGCTGGTTCAGGATGAAGAAGCGGCCAAGCTGGTGAATGAAGATGACCTGAAAACCAGCGCGATTGAAGCGGTGGAGCAGAACGGTATTGTCTTCCTGGATGAAATCGACAAGGTGGCCAAGCGTTCCGGCAGCAACAGCGGCGATGTTTCCCGTGAAGGCGTACAGCGTGACCTGCTGCCGTTGATTGAAGGCTGCACGGTCAGCACCAAGTATGGCATGGTCAAAACCGACCACATCCTGTTCATTGCGTCCGGTGCGTTTCATCTGTCCAAGCCGTCTGACCTGATTCCGGAATTGCAGGGCCGTCTGCCGATTCGTGTCGAACTCAAGGCACTGAACGTGGAAGACTTTGAGCGTATTCTGACGGAGCCGGATGCTTCTCTGACTGAACAGTATCAGGCGCTGATGGCAACAGAAGGGCTGAAGATTGAATTTGCCCGTTCCGGTATCACCCGTGTGGCGGAGGTCGCCTGGCAGGTGAATGAAAACACCGAAAACATCGGCGCCCGTCGTCTGCATACCGTGATGGAACGTTTGCTGGAAGAAGTGTCATTTGGTGCAGCGGATCTCGCGGCTACCGGTGAAGCGGTAGTGATTGATGCTGAGTATGTGAATCAGCACCTGGGTGCGCTGGTTCAGAACGAAGATCTGAGCCGTTATATCCTGTAATCAGGTTTGGTGGATCGTTTGGTCGGCCCGCTTACGGTGACCGCCGGAAGCGGGCTTTATTCTCGGTCGGTGTTTCAGGTTGGGGCTGACGAGGCAGCTAAAGCAGAATTCATACAATAATCGCGTCAATATTTTTCACAGTGCCAGCTGCATTTGCCTGTTGCACTTATTGTATTAACCCAGCATCGCATTTTTCCGGGGAACGCAGCCTTGATTTTCAGGAAGAAATATTCTGTATTCCTGAAGCCATAGGCCATACGTTTGATGACCTTGATGCAATTGTTCACGCCTTCCATATCCATACTGACAGCAGAGTTGCGGTTTTTGTTTGGCGACTACCGATGTACCGCTTCCCTGTCTGTCAATCTCTACTTTCCCACGAAAATACGAATAACCAGAAATTTGTGGGTTTTCACGCAATATCCGGGCTAAGCGCTGTCACTAAATTTTTATTTTTGTTCTGAAGGATGATGGCGACTGCTTGCAGCCGTCATGGACGATCATGGTGATGGCACGCTTATTTGTACTGCCGCCATTGCTGCTATTTGTTTTTGATGTTGTGTCTGCAGTTCTTCTTCTGACGGTTTCATAAAAACATGAGCCATTATTTCGTCATAGAATTCCTGGTCATTACTGAAAAATTCCGCATATTGGCCAATATGCGACACTATGGAGTGAATGAGGTCAGTTGCTATTGTTGCCGAATTTGCAATGGTTTCATCCATCTCTGAAATATAGTCTTTGTCCTGGCTATCCAAATGGGTAGCGATGAGTGTTGACATACCTTTATTAGCTTTGATAGTTTCAATGAGATCCGTGAACGCCTTCCGTAAATTATCGTGGTGTTTTTTTAATAATTCGTCATCTTTTTCTGGTCGATTTTGTATTTTTTTGTATTCATCGCCTTCGGATAATGTGTCAACTGCATAATCCATGATTTTGGCAATGAATTCTATTTTTTTATTGATTAAAGGTTTTAATTCGTTTTCGATTGTGTTGCGTTTTTGTTTAATGTTTTCTATTTCTGAATTTACTTGTTTCAATTCATCCTCTGTGAGCTTATTATGTGCCAGTTTATTTTCTTTATCTGTTTGATCTTTGTTTAGGTTTTCTTCGCTTTCTTTTATTATATTTTCGAGATGTTGTCTGCATTCTAGAAAATCGTATTGAAAGCAAATCCATTCCGGGCTACAGGTGGTTATTTGTTCGGGGTCTGTAATCACAATAATGTCATCACATAGTTGCTGGTCGTTGTCATATTCCAGGGGGTGATACTGTAATAATTTAGTTTCTACTTCATTTTTATCTATTCCGGCAACGAATTTTATTTGTGTGAAATAAGGATCAAAGCAGCCTTCATTTTTTGTATTGTAGTAATAGCGAGTCATACATTCTTCTTTCATAAGCTCAATGTAATTGGCGTGCTCCGATATCAACACCTTAATGCTTGATTGATCACAAGCATGAAAGCGTGGGACGTCCTGGTAGTATCCACGCATATTTGCACTATCAGCTTTTTTATTCCGTATAGTGGAATTTGAATTGTAATAGTTCCAGTGCTCTTTTGTTACTTGAAACGAACATGCTATGCAATCTAAAGTGTTATTGTTTGAGATGTAGAAGTAATTTTCTGCAAGATGCTCTGGTTTAAAATTAGGGTTTTTAAAGGCTGGATCTTTTATTTCTTGTTTGTGTGTGCCGGGATTATTGAAAAAAGAGAAATACCTGGTTGACTGATACCTTCTGTTGGCAGGTGTTATAAATTGCACGTTTCTATTTTTTTTAAAGAAAATGCTGTCTTTGTCTCCTCTTATTCTGGCTCTTAGCTTTTTGTTTATGTTTGTAACTAAAGCGTATTTCTGCGTGCATGGATAAGTGTCCTTAATATAAAAACCTTTCCATAATCTAATCGTAGCTGTTTCTGTATATTTGTTGGAGAATCTTACGGACTCTCCTTTGTTAATCACATGGTTGGTCTTTGATGTGGTATCACTATTTACATAACTTATTATTTCTTTCATGTTTTCCTCCATTGTATCCAAATTGAGTGTCGGCAATGAATACTCAAAACACTCCGGGAGCGGACGCCTGCCAGATGAACAATCATAAACCTGGCGGTATTTTCACACCCGGTTTGATAAGGTGTAATGTGTATTTCATTGTTTCTGACCAATAGGTCAGATAAAACCATACCCTAACTACAGGCGTTGGCTCAGCATTATCCAGAACGCAATTTCTGATCCATGCGCAGTTTGATTGGATCACAGCACAAGGGATTGTCGCCATTTTTACCTGTAAACCGAAAATATTCGATATCATGTCGCATCTATCTGACGGTGGTATTTTGAGTAAGTTCCGGATACCGGCGACAATTGTCACCGGTACAGACGCTTTGGCATAACCAAAAAATGTCCCGAAGCGTTTAATTCGTGATTCCCATGCCGCCAGTCGGTTGACTGGGACCTGCAGGGTGCCGGGTTCTCTCCGACCCTTGCGGTGGAGGTCGCGAACGGCTGGCGTTCGATAGTGATTGTTATGCCATAGTCTGCGAAAGATGATGCAGGGCTGTGGGATTCGTTTTGCCTGTGGATTGATTTTATGGAGGCTGTTGTTATATGGCAGAAATGTACAGTGTGCCGTCTGATATCCGGCTGCATCGCAAGAGCGGCATGCTTGAGCTGCGTTACTCCGATGGGGTGACGCATGAGCTGTCGGCAGAGTTTCTGAGGGTTTACAGCCCGTCGGCAGAAGTGCGTGGGCATGGTGCGGGCCAGGCAGTGCTGCAGACGGGCAAAAAGCATGTGCAGCTAACCGGTGTTGAAGCCATTGGCAATTACGCAATTAAGCTGATTTTTGACGACGGCCATGACTCAGGCATCTACACCTGGGAATACCTCTATGACCTGGGCGCGCATTATGAAACTTACTGGCAGGATTACCTGGAACGGTTGCATCAGGCCGGGGCTTCGCGGGATCCGGATGTCAGTGCTGTGAAGTTTCTGGAATGACACGGGTCGCTAGGTGGTGGTACGTATGTCAAGACATTGCCCGGCGGTAACGCTAGAATAAGTCGCCCGATATCCGCACAGTAGTTTTCTGGATGAATCATGACTGACAAACACTCAAAAGAGACCACCCATTTCGGCTATAAAACCGTTGACAGGGATGACAAGCAAAAGCTGGTAGCTGAGGTGTTTCAGTCGGTGGCCGGCAAGTACGACCTGATGAATGACCTGATGTCCATGGGCGTCCATCGGTTGTGGAAGCGCTTTACCATCGAGATGAGCGCAGCCCGTCCGGGCCAGAAAATCCTTGATATTGCCGGCGGTACCGGTGACCTGACGGCCAAGTTTTCCAAAATCGTGGGTGAGCAGGGGCTGGTGGTGCTGGCGGATATTAATGACGCCATGCTCGATGTTGGCCGTGACAAGCTGACGGATGCCGGTGTCTGTGGCAATGTCGATTATGTTCAGGCCAACGCGGAAGACCTGCCGTTTGCGGATAACACGTTTGACTGTATTACCATCGCCTTTGGCCTGCGAAATGTCACGGACAAAGACAAGGCGCTGCGCTCCATGAACCGGGTGTTGAAGCCCGGCGGTCGTCTGTTGGTTCTGGAGTTTTCCAAGACTGATAATCCGCTATTGAGCAAGTTGTACGATGCTTATTCATTTACTGCATTGCCGGTGATGGGCAAGCTGATTGCCGATGATGCGGACAGCTATCGTTACCTGGCTGAATCCATCCGCATGCATCCTGATCAGGATACTCTTGAGCAGATGATGAAATCCGCCGGATTTGTCCAGACCGGTTATCACAACATGACCGGTGGCATTGTGGCGCTGCACAAGGGAATCAAACCATGACCTCGCTGCTGGAAACCATGCCCGGCACCGCTGCACGCATGGCGCTGGAACAGGGCCTGAAACAGGTATTGAAGCTGGACCCGGTCACCGCGAGACGCTTTGCCGAACTGAAGGGACAGGTATTGCAGGTGGCTTCTACGGCACCGGCTGTGGATATCTGGCTGGTGTTTACTGAAGACGGCATAGAGCTGCGAGCCTGTCACGAGTCTGAGGCCGATTGCGTGATTCGTGGAACCGCACCCGCTCTGGCACGGTTGGCGGTCAGTGATGAGCCCATGGCGACCCTGTTCAACGAGGGGATTACCCTGACCGGTAATTCGGATCTGCTGTTGACGGTTTCAACCATCGTCAAGCACAGTGAATTTGACTGGGAAGCGCTGCTGGCCCGTTACAGTGGCGGCATCGCCGCGCACGCCGTGGGACAGGTCAGCCGCGTAAGCGCAGCCCTGTTTGGCGACATGGCAACCACCGCACGCCTGAACCTGTCAGAATACCTTCAGGAAGAGCTTCGGGTTTTGCCGCCTAAAAATGAGGTCAGTGCGTTCCGGGATGATCTGGATACATTGCGACTGGCTGCCGACCGGTTGCAGGCAAGAGTGGATCGTCTGACGGCAAAGACCCAACAGCAGACACAGGATGCCTGATCGGTGCAGCAGGTTTTTCGATTTATCAAGATAGTTTCCGTGGTGGCCCGTTATCGTCTGGATAACCTGGTGGATAGCGAGCCGTTACCTTTTTATGTCCGCTGGTTCCTCAAGCTGCTCCCCTGGCGTTTTATTCCCAGCCGACTCTCCCGCGGAGAGCGGCTGCGGCGGGCATTGATTGAGCTGGGTCCTATCTTCGTCAAGTTTGGCCAGATTCTTTCTACCCGTCGGGATTTGCTGCCGAATGATATCGGTGATGAGCTGGCGAAATTGCAGGACCGGGTGCCGCCATTTTCCGGAGAAGTGGCGGAAGCGATTATCCAGAAAAGTCTTGGACGACCGCCCTCCGAACTATTTGCCACCTTCAATCGTGAACCGATGGCGTCAGCGTCGGTTGCCCAGGTGCATGAAGCGACACTGCACAGCGGTGATTCGGTAGTCGTCAAAGTCATTCGTCCGGGTATTGAGAAAACCATCCGTCAGGATATGTCGTTGCTGTTCCTGCTGGCGCATATTCTGGTGCGAATATCCAGTGACGGGCGACGACTGCGTCCGGTGGAAGTCGTGGCGGATTATGAAAAAACCATTTTCGATGAACTGAATCTTCAGCGTGAGGCGGCCAATGCTTCGCAATTGCGTCGTAATTTTCTGGGTTCGCCTTCGCTGTATATTCCCCGGGTATATTGGGATTACTGCAGCCAGAAAGTCATGGTGATGGAGCGCATCTACGGTGTGCCCGTGACTGACCTGGCGGCGTTGCAGGCGCAGGGTACCAATATGAAGAAGCTGGCGGAGCGGGGCGTTGAAGTCTTCTTCACCCAGGTGTTCCGTGACAGTTTCTTTCATGCCGATATGCATCCCGGGAATATTTTTGTTTCCTATGAGCACCCGGGAGATCCACAGTATATCGGTGTGGATTGCGGGATTGTCGGTTCGCTCACTCCAGAAGATTTAAGCTACCTTGCCCGTAACCTGCTGGCGTTTTTTCACCGGGATTACCGGATGGTGGCACAGCTGCATATTGATTCCGGCTGGGTGCCTCGTGAAACCGTGGTGAACGAGCTGGAAGCGGCCATTCGTACGGTCTGTGAGCCTATTTTTGAAAAACCGCTGGCGGAAATTTCCTTTGGTCAGGTGCTGATGAACCTGTTTTCCACCGCGCGCCGCTTCAATATGGAAGTGCAGCCTCAGCTGGTGTTATTGCAGAAAACGCTCCTGAATATCGAAGGGTTGGGTCGACAACTTTATCCCCAGCTGGACCTGTGGGCCACGGCGCAACCCTTCCTTGAACAGTGGATGAAAGACCGGGTCGCGCCTCGCGGTGTGTTGCGTCGTCTGAATGAACAGATGCCACAGCTGATCGAGCAGGCGCCCATGGTGGCCCACCAGGTGGTGCGTGACCTGCATGAATTGCGGGATCAGCAGGAACGTATGCTGACGCAACGGCCGTCGCCTTTGCATGATGGCTGGTCGCGGACGTTGGGCGCAGGGTTGCTGATACTGGCCATAACGGCCTGGATCCAGCCGGCCTGGATAGCCGTCATTCGCTGGGAGCCGTTGCTGCTGGGTGTCGCCGGCATCTATTTGTTAAAACCGGGAAGCAGAAGAGAACGATAATGACGAATCCTGCATGGTTGGATGCGGTTTGCTGGAATGAGGATGGGCTGGTGCCGGCCATAGCGCAGGATGCGGCAACCGGTCGCGTCCTGATGATGGCGTGGATGAACCCGGAATCGCTGGCGTTGAGCGTACAGGAAAAGCGGGCGGTGTATTGGTCCCGGTCGCGCCAGTCCCTGTGGCGAAAAGGCGAATCCTCCGGCCATGTCCAGCAGCTGGAAGACATCCAGCTGGACTGCGATGGCGACACGTTGCTGCTGAAAGTGACACAGCTTGGCGGAATCGCCTGCCATACAGGGCGTGAATCCTGCTTCTACCGGTCGCTATCGGAGGGGGACTGGCAGGCGACAGAACCGGTGCTGCAGTCCCCGGAGCAGATTTACGGCAAACCGTCACAGCAGGGAGTGGTTGGGGATGAGTGATATTCTGGATCAGCTGGCCGAGGTGCTGGCACAACGGCGACAGGCGTCACCGGACAGCTCCTATGTGGCAAGCCTGCATCATAAAGGGCTGAACAAAATCCTGGAGAAAGTGGGTGAGGAAGCAACGGAAACCCTCCTTGCCGCCAAGGATGTTACGGATGCCGAATCCGCAAAATCGCTGATTGCAGAGACCGCGGACCTCTGGTTTCATTGCATGGTGATGCTCTCTCATCTGGAACTCAGTCACGAGGAGGTACTGGCTGAGCTGGAGCGGCGCTTCGGTTTGTCTGGCCTGGAAGAGAAAGCCGCCAGAACCCGGTAGTGGGCAGACTGTCTGACGTAAAACAGGAAGTGTGTGCTATGAGTGACTGTATCTTTTGCAAAATCTGCGATGGCGCTATCCCGGCGGATGTGGTTTATGAGGACGATCACTGCTTGGCATTCCGGGATATTCAGCCGAAAGCACCGGTGCATCTGCTGGTAATTCCCCGCAAGCATGTGGAGAGCCTGGATGACCTGGGTGACGATGACCGGGAACTGGCCAGCCACATGCTGCTGACAATTCCCCGGATTGCCAAACAGCAGGGGCTGGATGGCGGCTATCGCACGGTGGCCAATACCGGTAAAGGCGGTGGTCAGGAAGTTTTCCATCTCCACTTTCATATACTGGGTGGTGGTACGCCGAAGCCGCTCTGATGGAGCCGGCTTCGCTGTTTTGAACAAATACCTGGTGGTCAGGTAAAAGGAACGATTATGGGTTTGGGTGGAATCAGTATCTGGCAGTTGTTGATCATACTGCTGATTGTGGTGATGTTGTTCGGCACCAAGCGGCTGCGCAATATCGGTAGTGACCTGGGCAGCGCGGTAAAAGGCTTCAAGAAAGCACTGGGCAGTGATGAGGCTGATGCCGGGACAGAGCAGCCCGCCGATGAGAAGCGTCATCTGAAACAGGACGCGACCTTTACGGCGCAGGATGACAAGTCCGAAGAAAATCGATCCCGGGAAAAACAGTTGTAACCAGGTAGCTGATTGTGTTCGATATTGGCTTTCTTGAGTTGTTGGTCATCGCCGTGATTGCCCTGATCGTGCTGGGGCCGGAACGGTTGCCAGTGGCCATCAAGGTGGTCGCTGTCTGGATTGGCCGGTTGCGTCGGAGTTTTCAGTCGATCCGTCAGGAGATTGAGAAAGAGATCAATGCTGACGAGATTCGGCGTGAAATCCACAATGAATCCGTGATGGCTGAACTGAAAAAGACCCGGGACGACCTGCAGAAAGAGATGGACGGCCTGAATCAGCAGATTGATGCGGTGGCGGAATCCTTCCCGTCATCGGAACACCGGCAGACGGCGTCAGACAGTACGCCGGGGCAGGCGGGCAGCGGTAGCAGTAGTAAGACAGATCCATGACCAAATCTTCCTCAACGGATAAGGAACAGCCGCTGGTTCAGCACCTGCTGGAGTTACGCAGTCGCCTGTTAAAAGGCTTTGGCGTCATCCTGGTGATATTTCTCGGGCTGTTTTATTTCGCTAACGACATTTATGTCTTTGTCTCTGAACCGCTGAGAGCGTATTTGCCGGAAGGTGCGAGCATGATCGCGACGGATGTGGCGTCGCCCTTCCTGACGCCGTTTAAACTGACGTTGGTGGTAGCGGTGTTCCTGTCTATCCCCTTTCTGTTGCACCAGGCGTGGGCGTTTATCTCTCCGGGGCTGTACCGACATGAAAAGCGCATAGCGATTCCGCTGTTATGCGCCAGTGTCCTGTTGTTTTATGCGGGCGTGGCATTCGCGTACTTTGTGGTTTTCCCTTTGGTGTTTGGTTTCTTCACCAGTGTCGGACCCGAAGGTGTCGCGATCATGACCGATATCAACCGGTACCTCGACTTTGTCCTGAAGATGTTTTTTGCCTTCGGACTGGCGTTTGAGATTCCTATTGCCACGGTGTTGCTGGTCTGGTCCGGCGTGGCGGATGTGCAGTCACTCAAAGCAAAACGTCCTTATGTTGTCGTGATCTGCTTTGTGCTGGGTATGCTGCTGACACCGCCGGATGTTATTTCCCAGTCACTGCTGGCGATACCCATGTGGATGCTGTTTGAGGTTGGGATACTCTTTTCCGGCCTGGTGCAGAAACGCGATAACAACCCCGATGAACAGCCTCAGGATTGAGGCTGTTTCTCCTTTTCCTGCCACATTCCAAAGACCATGAATCTGTTATTACTGGAAGAGAGTGATTTTGTCTCGGACAACCGGGTTGTAATCAGCGGTCGTCGTTTATCTCACGTGACGGATATTCACCAGGCTAACATTGGCGATACCCTGCGGGTAGGGCGCGTCAATGGCTTGATGGGAACAGGCGTCATTCAGGCGCTGGATGCCCAGCAGCTGGTGCTGGATGTTTCGTTGACGGAAGCTCCACCGGCGCCTTTACCGTTAACCGTTCTGCTGTCTCTCCCCCGCCCGAAAATGCTCAAGCGCAGCTTGCAGACCATGACAGCTATGGGCGTCAAGCGTATTGTTCTGATGAACAGTTACCGGGTGGAAAAAAGTTTCTGGCAATCGCCCTGGCTGGCGGAAGAGAAATTACGGGAACAGCTGGTGCTGGGACTGGAACAGGCACGGGATACCCAGCTACCTGAGGTTATCTTTGAAAAGCGGTTTAAACCGTTTGTGGAAGATCGCCTGCCTGCGATGCTTCAGGGTAAGCGGGGGCTTGTTGCGCATCCCGGTGATAGCGGCGGCTATTGCCCGCGACAGCTCACGGAAGATATTGTCCTCGCCATCGGACCTGAAGGCGGTTTTATTCCCTACGAGGTGGAAAAACTGGAAGCGTGTGGCTTTGAACGTATCCACTTAGGGCCACGAATTTTGAGAGTAGAAAATGCCATTCCAGTATTGATCAGCAAGTTGTTCGATTGAGCAATACGGGGCGAAAATGCCACAGGTTCGCGACGGGTAGTAGACCGGTGGTGGCGGGTTTCCATCCGGCATCAGGCAGGATGGGCGCCCTGAAAAATGTCAGTAGCGGAGCCTTTTCACAGCGTAACTGCAGCCTGTTGCACTTATTGTATTAACCCAGCTCCACTGACCAAAGGCTTCGGCTCTACTAATTGCAAATCTGGCCTGAAGTCAAAATGTGTTTTGATGATCTTGTCAAATTGTATACGAAATTTGTCTTTGTTCTGGTCGGTTGCAGATGAAAAGTTGTGAAACCAAGTATATATTTCCTGGAAAAAATAATGAATATTTACGAGGTGTTTTGGAGAGAGCCTTCTTTCTATATATATGTTTTTAGTCGTAGCCGTAAGTTGTCTTGTTTGCCTGATTATCGCTTGGAAGTTTTTATCATTTAGTGTGGATTTGTACATGAGTTTATATAAAATCATTGATTCTTGGTAGATTGTGTAGGTTGTCATTTTTTGTATTTTCTTGATATCTATTTTTGAATTTATTTCGTTTATGGATAATCCTCGTTTTTTGTTTTTGTGCATGAGGGTGGGTAGATCCTTGAAATCTAATGAGCCTTTTGTTCTAAAACATAAGTTATTGTAGTGTTCTGTTTTTGTACTGAATCGTAATTCGATCCTGTCCATGAACGTCAGTGTGGAAAGAATCAGGTTGGTGAAGGTGTTGGCAAGAGTTTTTTCATAGTTTTTGAGATCTTTTATGCTGGCTGGATAAAATGTGTCTGAATACTTGTTTAGGCAAATGAGATCATTGTCATCTTTAAGCTTTCCTGATTGATGATCGTGTTTTCGTTTTTCTATGATTTTGTTGGTTTCATCAAATACGTTATATCGCAATATGTCGCTGAAATATTTCTTTTCATATTTTACAGGATGGGTTTTTATAGGCATACCGTCGTCAGCGCCGTGTTTCTGTTGTGTTTCTGACGTGTGTCTATCTTCCTTTGGACGGGCACCCCGCGAGGCGTATGTGGAAGATACGTTAGCCACAAAAGGGTCTCTGTATAGGGTTCTAGAACCGCTGGTTTTCCACGAGGGTGTAGTTTGCGATTGTTCGTCTGATTTATGCGCCGGGGTGATTGCGGACTGCTTAATCTCGAGGGGCATTCTTTCGTGGGGTTGGTAGCGTTCAGTAATGATCAGCATAATGGGACCAATTAAATCCCGCCTTTGCATGTCGGTAAGCACAGTATTACATTGTACGATGAAATTTTGAAGATAGGCCGACCTTGCTTGCGATGTCATTTTTTTCATGTGATCAAAAACAGGGTTAAGAAAAAGTTCAATGTTTTCAGTTTTAATGCTGGACGCATTTATGAAAAAGTTTAATTCAGCGCAGTAAAGTGAATATCCAAATTTATCTCTGAGATCTCTCAGTTCTTCTGATAACATCGCTAATGTCATTTTTTGATGCTTTTCCGCTTGGTGGGTTTCAGTCTGAGAAAATGTATCGTGGGACACATTTCCTGGCGTCATTTCAATGTTTTGTCCGGCCTGGTAAATATTGTTCAATGTTTTAACTCTTTGTTTTAGTGCGTTAAACCGGCTCGTCGCAATGGCACATTTTTCTTTATTGTTATGGGTTTTACTTACAAGGGGTGAGAAAAAGATTTCTCCTTTTATTGGGTCAATGCCTATTACATGAGAGCGAAAGTTTTGTATTGATAGATCGTTCTTCATTGGTAATGGCCAGTTGTCGTGGTTATCGAAATTCTCAAGCAATTGCACAAAATCCGTAAGATAAACTTCGGTTTTATTCTCTTGGCTTGTTGTCGTTGGCATAGGAATAGGCAGAGGTAGGTGCTGTATTGTCGTTCGTGAATCAATATGGGACGTTGGCGACAGCGTTTCCCCCGAAGCTAATGCAAGGGGGGTAGGCAACAAGCTTGCAGGATGCGTCATTTCGCCGGATGCCGGTTCAACAGGCTGCAGTGGGAAAAGATGGTATCCCTGCCAGGACTGTATACCGGGATCACTTCCTTGCGCCTGCGGTTGTGGGCGTATTGGCGCTTCTTTACCTGTCTGGATTTGAGGTGAGGGTTGTCGCACGGTCTGTGTCCCTTGTATGAATGCTTAATGCCTGAATCTACACTGCATGGCTGTATTGAAAATCCCTTTCGTAGTAAGGCAAAGCAATGATCATTTGGTTCTGTCCGGGTTGCGAGTTTGTCAATCTGGCTTGCGGAGAAGACACATGCCATGACATTGATACAGCAGGAAACATCGGCGCGGGTAAAAACGCTGGCGGCCAGGCGATTGCCCCGGCCCGTACCACCATTGGCAAATATAACGACATGCTTATGTCATGACGGGGTAATAACGTGGGGAGGGGAGCAGCGTATCCGGAGATTATGAAGCTGGGGTGAAGCAGGCTTCACCCCTCGTTCATCACCGGGCGTGATGATGAACCAGTTCGGCATCAATGCCGGTATAAACAGTATCCCCGGTTTCGTACTTCCATCCGCGATACATGCCGGTTGAGTTGTAATCCAGCACTAACTCACCCTGATTATCAACACCGATCATGCCACCGGCGCCATTGGGATAGTTCAGGGTTGTTTCCAGCACTTCACGAATGGCTTCTTTCAGAGGCTGCTTGAGGTAGCGCATACGGGCGGCCAGATCGTGTCCGGTGGCGTGTTTCATGAAATACTCGCCTTTGCCGGTACAGGAAATCGCACAGCTGTCATTGGCGGCGTAGTTACCGGCGCCATGGACCGGCGTATCCCCAATGCGTCCCCAGCGCTTGTTAGTAATACCGCCAGTAGAGGTGGCGCTGGCCAGGTTGCCTTCACGGTCCATGGCGACAGCGCCGACGGTACCGAAGCGGAAAGCGTTGGTGAACTGCAGGGCATTGTCCCGGTCTTCCTGCAGTGTTTCCCAGTGGTGGCGACGGAGCTCGGTGGTGAAATAGCTGTTCTCGACTCGCTCGAAGCCCATGGCATCACCGAAGCGTTCTGCGCCTTCGCCGCCGAGCAGCATGTGGTCGGTATGTTCCATGACAGCGCGGGCCAGCTTGACGGGATTGGCGCGGTAGCGAACGTTGGCAACAGCGCCGGATTCACCGGTACGGCCATCGGCAATCGCGGCGTCCAGCTCGTGGTGACCTTCAAATGTCAGGCAGGCACCATAGCCGGCATTGAAGTGCGGACAGTTTTCCAGGGACACCACAGAAGCTTCTACGGCATCCACGGCGGAACCGCCTTCAGCCAGTACGGTTTCACCGGCAAGGACCGCGTCTCTTAGCGCCCGGTGAATGTCCTGAATACGCTCCTCGGACATGGTGGAGACATCAATTGTGCCGGCGCCGGCGTGAATGGCGATGGCATATTTCCTATCCATTATTTTCTTCTCAATGCAATATCAGGTTAACGAACTGCTCATGGCAGAAAAACTGTTGAGTAAGCGCACCAGCTCGACAAAACTGTCAGCGGTGTAGCTCACCTGGTCGGGACTGATTCGCTCAACACCGGGAACCAGGGCGTACAGGTCGGCCAGCGCCTGACTGCTGGCTGAAACCGTCATGGCATAGGGCGGCTTCAGTTGATGGCTGGTCTGTACCTGGCCGATGGCGCTCAGGGCTTTCCAGGTGGATTCTGTCAGGTGTTTCCGGGCGAGAGTCGGCGACAGGTTGTCAGCGGCGTAACAGCCCCGGGCCTGTTTGACGGTGACATACTCGCAACCGGGAAAGGCTTCAGCGACTTGAGTCGCTAACAGATGATCGCCCGATGCCAGCACCAGCGGCACACCGTATTCCGCGGCAATGCTGCCATAGAGATCCACTTCCCCCATAACATGTCCATTGACGTCTATGCGGCGAAAAGCCCGGCTGTTGATGGTATGCGCAAGTACGCCGTAGCACCCGGCCGGCATATGGGCGCCGACCATGATCAGGGCATCGAACGATTCATGCTGGATACCTTCGATCATGCCCATCGCCCGAGGCTTGCCCTGCAGCAACCGGATCTCGGGCGATAGTCCTTCGGCGGCCAGGTTGATCATGGGACCATGGCTATCCACAACAACGATATCGGTGGCGCCAGCCTGTGTAGCCCCAGAGGCGACAGCGTTGACTTCCTTGAGCATCAGTTGTCGGGCAGTCTGGTACTCTGCATTGCCCTGGATGCATTGTTCCCGGGTAGTGACGCCTGCAATACCCTCAATGTCGGCAATGATCAGCAGTTTCATGGGTTCTCCGCAGAATCCTAGTTTTTAAGTTTCGGGTCGAGCGTGTCACGCAGGGCATCACCCAGCAGGTTGAACGCCAGCACTGTGACAAATATCGCCAAACCTGGGAACAGGGTTACATGCCACTTGCCGGCCATCATCAGACTGCGGCCGTTGGCCAGGATGTTGCCCCATTCTGGGATATCCGGTTCAGGGCCAAGACCAATGAAGCTCAGGGCTGCAGCAGTCAGGATGCTGGTGCCGATGCGCATGGTGAAAAACACAATGATGCTGGCTGTCGCGCCGGGCAGAATATGGCGTAGCATCAATGTGGTGTTGCCGGCGCCCAGACTTCGGGCAGCATCCACATACGTGGCATGTTTCAGCGTCAGGGCGGAGCCTCGCACAATCCGGGCGAAGATCGGCACACTGAAAACCGCAACCGCCACGATAACGTTGTTCAGGCCCGGGCCCAGGATAGCCACAACGGCAATGGCCAACAGCATGCCGGGGAAGGCAAACAGCACATCACAGCCGCGCATGATGAGTGTATCCAGACGACCGCCATAGAAGCCGGACAACAGCCCCAGAATGACGCCAAAGAAGGCGCCAATGGAAACAGATACAACGCCCACATAGAGTGATATCCGTGTACCGGCCATGATCCGGCTCAGGATGTCCCGGCCAAACTCATCGGTACCGAACCAGTGGGCGGCGGACGGCTCGGCAGAAAGGGCAAACCAGTCCGGCTCCATCGGATCGTACGGGGTGATCCAGGGGGCAAACACTGCCATCATCACCAGCAGCAGGATGAACAGGCTGGAGCAGACGGCCACCCGGTTACGGACAAAGCGGCGAACAAATTCCCGGAAAGGGGAGCGAATCACGTGGTGTTCACTGGCCACGGAAATTTCAGCGCAGGTTGTGGTACTCATGAACACCTCACTCAGCTCAACCGGACGTTGGGGTTAATCACTGCATAGAGCAGATCGACGATCAGGTTGATCACGATAAACTCAAGCACCATCAGCATGACCAAAGCCTGGATCATGGGCTGGTCCTGCTGCAGGATGGACTGGATCAGCAGGTTGCCCATACCGGGCCAGCTGAACACGGTCTCAACGACAATGGAGCCACTGAGCAGAAAGCCGAACTGCAGACCGAGCATGGTCAGCACCGGGATCATGGCGTTGCGCATGATGTGCTTCCAGACAATGACCCGGCTTTTCAGCCCCTTGGCATGGGCAGTGCGTACGTAATCTTCCTGCAGGACTTCCAGCACCGCCGAACGGGTAAAGCGCGCCATGACGGCGGCGACCGTAGCGCCCAGGGTGATGGAGGGCAGAATCAGGTCCGACGGTTTGTTAAACCCGCTGACCGCAAAGAACTCGAAAGGGACAGCAACAAACTGGATCAGCAGCAGACCCAGCCAGAATGCAGGCATGGAGATACCGGCGACCGCACAACTCATGAAGGTCCAGTCCTGCCATTTACCCCGTCGCAGGGCTGACAGTACCCCAATCAGAACACCAATGATGACAGCCCAGGTGAAACCGGTGACCGCCAGCCAGAGGGTGGCGGGAAAGGCTTCGGCCAGCTCATTGGCGACAGGCTGACGGGTCCGGTAGGTGGTACCGAGATCACCGTGAAACACACCGTTCACCCAGTTGAAATACTGCGTGGGTAATGAGGCATTCAACCCCAGCTCTTCACGGGCGGCTTCCACCGCTTCAATCGGTGCATCTTCACCGGCATAGATGCGGGCAGGATCTCCCGGCATCAGTTTGATAAAGGCGAAAACAAGTAGAGAAACTACAAATAGCACCGGGATCACTCCCAGCAAGCGTTTCAGCAAGTACACAACCATAATTCAACCAACTCTTGCCAGGCAGGTGTGCACTCTGCCGGACGATGCCCGGCAGAGAAGATCGTTATTGACGGAATTCCGCGTCGGTAAACGACAGGGAACGGTCAGGCAGCATGTAGACGCCTTCCAGCGCTTTCACCTTGCCGACCAGGTTGTCCGGTTCACCCAGGAAGATGACCGGCGCATCATTCCAGATCAGTGTCTGGGCCTGTTTATAC
Organism: Kistimonas ophiarachnellae; assembly: GCF_057552235.1. Classification (NCBI taxonomy): domain Bacteria; kingdom Pseudomonadati; phylum Pseudomonadota; class Gammaproteobacteria; order Oceanospirillales; family Endozoicomonadaceae; genus Kistimonas; species Kistimonas ophiarachnellae. The sequence goes on from NZ_BAAJPA010000005.1 coordinate 182,196, forward strand.
GCTTCACTGCGCACAGTCGGATCCGCAGTGGCCAGAGCGGCACTGATGTAGTTGTCTACTGCCGGGTTCGAGTAGTAGGACACGTTAAACGCGGTCGGAATCCATGACTCTGTTGCGAACAGCGGACGCAGTGCCCAGTCGGCATCACCGGTGGAGGTGGACCAGCCGGACAGGTACATATCAAACTTGGCATCCTTCGGATTCTGCACGCCCCAGAGACGCTGGTTCCGGGTGCCGGCTTCCATCGGGATGACCTTCACCTTGATGCCAATCTGCGACAGCTGTTGCTTGATGATCTGGGCAGAGCGGATTTCGTCGGTAGAGTTGGCGGTCCAGAGTTCAATGGAGAAGCCATCCGCAAGGCCGGCTTCTTTCATTAACGCCTTGGCTTTTTTCAGGTCGTAGCTGTAAGTAAACGACTGCTTGCTATAGAACTGAACCTGGTCAGGAATGGCAGATGACGCCTTGGTGCCCATGCCGCCGAAGACCACTTTCAGCCAGATATCCTTGTTGATGGCATAGTTCATGGCTTGGCGCACCAGCTTGTTATCCAGTGGCGCCTTCAGGTTGTTGATGGCAACGTAGTAGAGCATGATGCCTCGGTCCTGCTGAACAGAAAGCTTGCCGTTTTTGGTGACGGATTCAGCGAGGTCAGAAGGCAGGAAGTAAATGGCATCCACTTCGCCACCCTGCAGCTTGGCCTGACGGGTAGAGGCTTCCGGTGTGGGATAGAACGTAACGCCGTCTACCTTGGGCCAGCCCTGCTTCCAGTAGTTGGGGTTCTTGTCCAGATCGATGTAAGAACCGGGTTTCCATTCAACAAACTGGAACGGTCCTGTGCCAACCGGCTGCAGGCGCAGTTCGTTCTTGGTTTTCTCCTGCAGGGATTTCGGGCTCCACATCACCGCGGAAGGGTGCGCCAGGGTATTGATCATGGCGCCGAAGGGTTCCTTCAGGTTGATCTCAACGGTGTAATCGTCAATCACGCGAACATTGCTGATCATGCGGAACAGGCTGTTACGCTTGAGGTGATTCTCCTGGTTAGCCAGACGCTCCAGGTTGGCTTTGACAGCGGCTGCATTGAACGGTGTTTTGTCGTGGAATGTGACACCTTCGCGCAGCGAGATGGTGAACTGGGTGGCGTTCTCATTCTGGGTGTAACCGGTGGCGAGTACCGGTATCACCTTCATGGTGGGATCGAACTGGAACAGGCGCTCGAAAATACCGGATTGAACTGACATGGTCGGTGTTGCTGACGTGTCATGGGGATCCAGACCGGTGATATCGGTATAGGTGGCGATCCGCAGGTCCTGTGCCCATACGCTGGACGACAGCATGGCTGCCGCCAATAACAATTTGTACGACTTTGAACGCTTGAATGGCATGTTTAACCCCCTGGGCAGTAGTTTTCAGTCGTCAATAAAAACGCAATACACACTCCACCACACAAAAAGACAGTGGCAATTCATTTGATGGTTAAAATGACCGGCTAAAAAATACCGGTCTGTTGTTTATTATTTTTTGCTGTTAGGTCTAATTCATATTCTGGATCTGTTTGTTGGCTATTGATGTGCGTCATGCCGACGGTATATTAAAATCCTGTTCTGCGACCCAATGATTGGGAGAAATGGAACGGAAGCGCGCCAGATCAATTTTTTCTCCGAGTGCTTTAATCGGAGAAGGTAATTCCATATTGTCAAAGTGACGTTCTTTTCGTTGTAGAGGATCTGCAATCGGTACGGAATTTAATAGTCGTTTGGTATAGGGATGTTGTGGATTGTTAAATATTTCATGCCGGAATCCGGTTTCAACAATCTGACCCATATACATAACGGCAACCCGGTTAGCGATTCGCTCTACAACAGCCATATCATGGGAAATAAACAACCAGCTGATTTTCATTTCCTGCTGCAGATCCATCATCAGGTTAATGACCTGGGCCTGGACCGACACATCAAGAGCTGAAACGGCCTCGTCCGCAATGATCATCTTGGGTTGAAGAATCAGTGCTCGAGCGATTGCAATTCGCTGGCGTTGTCCACCGGAAAACTCGTGGGGATAACGTTGAGCATGCTCGGGCTTCAGGCCTACTTTAACCAGCAGTCGGGAAACCGTGTCACGGGCTTCGTCCAGGTTTCGGACGATGCCATGAATCAGCAGGGGTTCGGCAATCGAAAAACCAACGGTCAATCTAGGGTTCAGGGAGGCGTAGGGATCCTGAAAAATGATCTGCATGTTACGCCGTGCTGCCCGGAATGCATTGTTATCCAGTGTCGAAATATCCTGACCATCCATCATGATGCTGTCAGACTGGCTCTCGACCAGACGCAGGATGGAGCGTCCTGTGGTGGATTTACCGCAGCCACTTTCACCGACCAGCGCAAGGGTTTCGCCGGGCCAGAGTTTGAAACTCAGGTGTTCGACAGCGTGCACCTGTCGTGTGACTCGCGAGAAGAAACCACTGCGCAGCGGGAAACGGGTGACCATGGATTTGACTTCGAGCAGAGGCGGTTGGTCGTAGTCAACGGTCTTATGGTCCTTGCCAGCTTCCGATTGACTTTCCCCATGCATCAGCGGGAAGCGACGCGGCCACTGGCTGCCTTCCATTGCGCCCAGTTTCGGTACGGCGGCCAGCAGTGAGCGGGTGTAGGGATGCTGAGGATTGGCGAAGATATCATTGACCGGTCCTTCCTCCATCACCTCACCCTGGTACATGACCACAACCCGGTCGGCCACTTCGGCGACCACGCCCATATCGTGTGTGATGAAAATCACACCCATATGGAATTCTTTCTGGAGGTCAGTGATGATTTTCAGGATTTTGGCCTGGACGGTGACATCCAGCGCAGTGGTGGGTTCGTCGGCAATAAGTAACCGGGGATTACAGGTGAGCGCCATGGCAATCATGACACGCTGTCGCATACCGCCGGACAGTTCACCGGGATAACTTTTCATAACCCGGTCAGGGTGGGGAATATGCACCTTTTCCAGCATGTCCATGGCGATGGCAAACGCTTGGGATTTGCTGGAACCCTGGTGTTCGATAATACCTTCGGTGAGCTGGTCACCGACTTTCAGTACCGGGTTGAGGCTGGTCATGGGTTCCTGGAAGATCATGGCGATCTCGGGACCACACAAGGCACTGTGAGCGGTTTTATCCAGACGGGTGACGTCAATAACGCGACCATCGGAACAGGTATAATTCACTGAACCGTGGTTAATGCTGGCAATGCCAGGCAAGAGGCCCATGGTGGAGAGTGCCGTGACCGATTTACCCGATCCGCTTTCACCGACAATGGCTACCACTTCTCCCCGTTTGACGGAGAAGGAAATATTTTTCAATGCCTGGACGACACCGTCATGGGTTTTGAACGTGATGTTCAGGTTTTTCACGTCCAACACTGTGTCTGCGGTCATTGTTACCTCTGATGACGATTAAAATCATTAACGGTCTCTATGACCTTGCAAATGCAGGCAGTATTACTCCTGACTTAAATACAAGTCGTTAGTCGTTAAGAGAATATCAATGAATATTGTGTGGCTACTAGATAGGTAATAGCCGAAAGGGGAATCGGGCAGTGAATAAGCGCGGTTTTTTTTAGTCGTTTTGTGAAATTTACACTGTCACTGGATAATATTTGCGATAAAAAGCGGGGTGTCTTTTTTGAAAATCAGTTGATAGTTTTTTGTAAAGTTTTTGTTTTCTGATCGATTAGGCATTTTTCAATTAAAAAATACTGTTAGTTATTTGCTCTGTTTGGTTTTTTGTTTATCTGATTTGAAATATGTTTAAGCAGTTTTTTGAAGAATAACTAAAGTGTATGACTGAATTGTTAAATGAGAATTAATGTCGATAAGTTAACTGCAACACTTGATTGCTTTTATAGGATTTAAGTGTGAATACGCATGAATCAGATTGTTGAAATGAAAAAGAGTGAGTTCAGGCAGTATTGATAGACGCTATTCGCATGGAGCAAATTATGATGAACCTGTTTACAGGTGTGATGAAGAGAACGTCTTCACAGGACAGTTGATCCTGGCACATGTCCGGGATGATACCTTATCCGTTGATAATCAGCGTTAACTCATTTCCTGAGGATCAACATCTACAGACCAGCGAATTTTTCTGCCCAGCGGTGACGATTCCATCGCAGGAACCAGATGGTTGAGTAGTGTGTGAAGTGGTCCGCGACTGGCACCCTGCAGAAACAGCTGCATACGATAACGGCCCTGACGTTTTTCCATCGCAGCGGGCATGGGGCCCAAAACTTTAACACCCATCGGTCCTGCGAGATTTTGTGTCTGGATTGTCTGTTGCGCATGGCTGGCAACAGTTTCCAGAAATTGCTGGGCGTCGTTCGCATGGGTTGCTTCAGCCGTCAGTAGCGTCATATAACCGAATGGCGGCAGGCTGATTGATTGGCGCTGAACAAGCAGGCTTTCTGCAAAGGCATCGTAGCCTTGGGTAACCAGTTGCTGGAGTTGCTGGTTTTCCGGGAACTGGGTCTGAATGATAACGTGCCCAGGTCTTGTGCTTCGTCCTGCACGTCCGGCGACCTGCAGCAGGAGTTGGCCCACTTTCTCGGGGCCACGGAAATCCGCACTGAAAAAACCGCTGTCGGCATTCAGGATGACGACCAGCGTGACTTTGGGGAAGTGGTGCCCCTTGGCCAGCATCTGGGTACCCACAAGAATGGCGGGTTCGCCCTTGTGGATAATAGTGAGCATATCGCTGAGCGCGGTTTTGCGGCGCGTGCTGTCCCGGTCAATGCGGAGCACGTTGGTATTACGAAACTGTCTGGCCAGCACTTCTTCTGAGCGTTCCGTGCCCTGACCGACAGGCGCCAGGTGACGGCTATTGCAATGGGGGCATTGCAGAGGAATGGGTCGCTGCAGATCACAGTGATGGCAATGTAAATGAGGCGGCGTGCGGTGCAGGGTCAGATGCGCATCGCACTGTGGACAATCCATCAAATGGCCACATTCATTGCACGACAATGTTGGCGCATAACCCCGTTGATTCAGAAATACCAATGCCTGCTCGCCACGCTGCAGGGTTTGATGGATAGCTTGTTCGACGGTTTCACTCAGTCCCGCGTTCAGCTGTTTTCCACGGATATCCACCAGTTCGAGATAGGGTGGTTTGGCGTTGCCAGCCCGCTGGTTCAGTTTCTGATAGCGGTAGCGATGGTTTTTGGCATTGTGCAGTGATTCCAGCGACGGGGTGGCACTGCCTAACACGACAGGGACATCCCGCAGTTTTCCACGGTAAATGGCAAGGTCCCGGGCTGAGTAGCGGATGCTGTCTTGCTGCTTATAGGAAAGATCGTGCTCTTCGTCGACGATGATAAGCCCAAGATAAGGCATGGGCGTGAATATGCTGGATCGGGTACCAATGATAATGCCGGCTTCCCCATGAAAGGCGGATAGCCAGCCATTCAAACGTTCTCTGTCGTTCAGTCCTGAGTGCAGAACGGTTACAGGCACATTAAAGCGATTGCGGAATCGCTCCAGTGTTTGAGGTGTCAGCCCAATTTCCGGTACCAGCACTAACGCCTGTTGCTGCTGCTTCAGCGTGTTATGAATCGCCTGCAGATAGACTTCGGTTTTGCCGCTACCGGTTACGCCATGCAGCAGTGTGGTGCTGAATCGGTTTGCATCACAGGTAATGGCTTCCAGCGCTTGCTGCTGTTCATGGTTTAACACCAGTTCAGATGTTTTCAGTATCGGGTCGTAACTGTGGAAGGGACGTTTTTCCGGTATATGGGAATAGGTTTCCACCAGACCTTTTTCTGCCAGCTTTTTCAGCATGGCGGTTTCGGCGCCGAGAGCTTTGAGGGCGACTTCAGTTGAGCCTTTGGAGTGAGTCTTTACGATTTCCCATGTCGCTTGTTGTCGGGGAGCGCGACTGAGTTTCCCAAGCGTGCCCGGATCGATATCGGACGCTGGTCGCCAGCAGGTGTGCGCTTCCTTGCTGAGGTCATAGCCCTGCCGGAGCATCACCGGCAAAGCCTGACTCAGTGTGTCGCCAAGGGAATACTGATAATAGGTGGATGCCCATCGACACAGTTGCAGAATGTCATCCGTTATCACCGCTTCCTGATCATGTGGATCGTCTACACGCTTGAGTTTCTCAATGGGAAAATCACTGTCGCTGGCAGTGTCGATCAGTATGCCTGTCACCCTGCGTCGGCCAAACGGAACTGTCAGCCGCATGCCGGGTCTTAACAGTGACAGGTCGCAGTTCTCCGGCGGCAGATAATCGAACAATCGCCGCAGGGTAACCGGCAGGGCAAGCCTGAGAATCCGTGGAGAGCAGTCAGAATGTGTTGGCATGGTTTCGGTAAATCGCGTTCCGGCAGGCCCTGATTGGGACAAAATGGTAACAGATTGCCGGTTCAACTGTCTTTGCTTGCCGCTTGCTCTCTGGTAGTATTCGCGCTCTTTCCGGACAGGATCCGGCGGTTCATCGTGGATGGCCGGACCTGAAACCTGCATGCGGTGCCTGTTGATCAATGCATTAACCGGTGGCGGCATGCCGAAACACAAAGGCGAGTTCACATGAAACAGGATATCCATCCTCAATACGAAGAAATTACCGCTACCTGCAGCTGCGGTAACGAAATCAAGGTCCGTTCCACCCTGTGCAAGGACCTGCAGCTGGACGTATGCTCCAAGTGCCATCCGTTCTACACCGGCACTCAGAAGGTGATGGATACCGGCGGTCGTATCGAGCGTTTCCAGCAGCGTTTCGGCAAGCTCAGCACCCGTCGCTGAGTTTTTCGGACTCTGTCAGAAAAGGCGCCTTCATGGCGCCTTTTCTGTTTCTGATACGTATTGCCCTTCTGAATGCTACTTTCGGTATGGGCGTATCCCCTTGCCAAAACCCCTGAAATGGCCGCTATTGCGGTTGTTCACCCTTACCCTTTCCTATATTCTCATGGCTCCGCGCAGGTACAACAACATCGGAAACAATTACAATGGCTGAGGACATGAAGCAAGCCGCTCTTGACTATCACGCAAAACCCAAACCCGGAAAAATCAGCATTGAACTGACAACGCCGGCTGAAACCGCACGTGATCTGGCACTGGCCTACAGTCCCGGCGTTGCCGAGCCGGTCAGGGAAATCGCCAAAGATCCTGAAAACGCCTACAAATACACCGCTAAAGGCAACCTGGTTGCTGTTATCAGTAACGGTTCCGCCATTCTTGGCCTGGGTAATCTGGGCGCACTGGCCAGTAAACCGGTCATGGAAGGCAAGGCGCTGCTGTTCAAGCGATTTGCCGGTGTTGATTCCATTGATATCGAAGTTGAATCAGAAAGTCCCCAGGCTTTTATTGATACGGTCAAGCGTATTGCTAACACCTTTGGTGGCATTAACCTCGAAGATATCAAGGCACCTGAGTGCTTTGAGATTGAACGCGCACTGATTGAGCAGTGTGAAATTCCCGTATTCCACGATGACCAGCACGGTACTGCGATTGTGACTGTAGCTGGCATGTTGAATGCCCTTGAGCTGGCAGGCAAGGATATTGCTTCCGCCAAGCTGGTCTGCCTGGGCGCCGGTGCAGCAGCTATCGCCTGTACCAAGCTGCTGATCAGTTGTGGTGTTAAGCCTGAAAATGTCAGCATGCTCGACAGTAAGGGTGTTATCCATTCCGGCCGTACTGACCTGAATGAATACAAGGCTGCCTTTGCCATTGATACGGAAAAGCGCACCCTGGATGACGCGATTGAAGGCGCGGATGCATTCCTGGGACTGTCTGGCCCCAATCTGCTGGCACCGGAACAGCTGCTGAAGATGGCGGAAAATCCGATTGTCTTCGCCTGCTCCAACCCTGATCCGGAAATTAACCCGGATGTGGCTCGGGAAGTTCGCCCCGACGTCATTATGGCAACCGGTCGCTCCGATTATCCGAACCAGGTTAATAATGTTCTGGGCTTCCCCTTCATTTTCCGTGGTGCACTTGATGTTCGCGCCAAAGCGATTAATGAGGAAATGAAGGTTGCCGCTGCTTATGCGATCCGTGAGCTGGCAAAAGAGCCGGTACCTCAGGAGGTGATGGACGCTTACGGTGCAGACACTCTGGAATTCGGCACGGAGTACATTATTCCCAAGCCGATGGATGCCCGTCTGCTGGGTGTTGTTGCTGCAGCGGTTGCCAAGGCTGCTGTGGATACCGGTGTGGCTCAGCTGCCTTATCCGGCCAACTATCCGCTGAAGAGTGTGGATGATATCTGATTGTTGAGATCTGATTGATTCACACCAATAAAAAACCCCGCTTAGCGGGGTTTTTTATTGTCTGGGAAAATTGCTGCTTCAGAATATTTCGTCAGGATTGAAGGTTTCGGTCTCCAGTGCTGGCATCTGCTCATCAGATACGTCTGCCTTGGGCGCCTTTTCTGTACGGAATATTTCAAAAATAGCATTTGGATCATCGGGGCGCGCAGGCTTGCCGGTTTCCGGATTGATCTTGATGGTCGTTATGCCTGCCGGTTGTGGCAGATAGGATACGGGTACGTCTTTCAGAGCAGTACGCATGAATTCTACCCACATCGGCAGTGCGGCATTGGCGCCGTATTCCCAGCGTCCCAGAGGGCGCGGTTGGTCAAAGCCAAGCCAGACGGTTGCCAGCAGATCGGGGTTGTAGCCGGCAAACCAGACATCTTTCTGGTCATTGGTTGTTCCGGTCTTGCCCGCCAGGTCATCACGCTTGAGCGCCAGGGCGCGGCGTCCAGTCCCCTTGCGAATAACATCCTGCATGATGCTGTTGATGATGTAGTTGACGCGCTCTCCCATCACCCGTTCTGCGTAGTTGATATTGAACGGGGCACTGGTAGGCAGTGCTGACATCAGCGCAAAGTCGTTAATGGTGCTGGCAATGGTGGGTGACAGTGTTTCATTGGGGATCAGGCCAGTGATTGCCTGCTCTGCATCCGGCTGGCTTTTGTGAATGTCTGAGCAATCCCGGCAGGCTATCGGCGGATTCGCTACGTAGATGGTGTCTTCGAGTCGGTCGATTCTCTCGATCAAATGGGGTTCAACGCGGAAGCCGCCATTGGCAAGAATGGCGTAGCTGGTTGTGAGTTCCAGAGGGGTGACGTCAGCACTTCCCAGCGATAGAGAGAGATTTCGCGGCAGTTTATCCAGCGGCAGACCGAGTTTATCCAAATAGTCCAGCGTGCGCTGGATACCGGTACGTTGTAATACGCGGATGGATACCAGGTTGCGGGAGCGATAAAGTCCTTTGCGCAGCCGAGTCGGGCCATAGAATTTCATGTTGTCGTTCTGTGGCCGCCAATGGCTTTCCAGCTTGTCATCACTGAAGACGATGGGGGCATCGTTGATCAGGGTGGCTGCGGTCATGCCATTGGCGATGGCGGCACTGTAGACAAAGGGTTTGAAAGCTGAACCGGCCTGACGGCTGGCCTGGGTGACTCGGTTGTACTTACTGTCGTAGAAGTTGAAACCACCAACCAGTGCCTCAATGGCGCCGTTTTTGGGGGAAATGGCAATCAGGGCTGCCTGCACATCTGGAATCTGACTCAGCCGGTAGCTGCCATCTGGCTGTTGTCTGACGCGGACAAGATCGCCTACGGAAAGGACATCTTCCGGTTTTTTGGGTTTGGGTCCCTGTCGGTTGACGGTGATATAGGAACGGGCCCACTCAACACCTGTCCAGGGTAGTTGTGCTGTTTCGTCTTTCTTGAACAGTAGCTCAGTGGTATCGCCAGTAAAACCGGTAACTATGGCAGGCTTGAGCGGGCCGACGCGGCTGGTGCTGATGAGCGCTTGATGCCAGTTGTCCGGCGAGTCGCCAAGCTGAGCTTCCGGGCCGCGATAGCCATGACGCTCGTCATAGGCCTGAATACCGTGGTCAATGGCCTTGTTTGCGGCCAACTGATCCTGACTGTTAACGGTGGTATAGATTTCATAGCCGTCGGTATAGGCTTCCGGTCCAAACTCTTCCACGACTTCCTGACGAACCATTTCTGCTACATACGGTGCCTCAAGCTCGATGGGCAGGCCATGGTATTGGGCGGTGACCGGTTGTTCGATAGCCGCTTGCATTTCTTGCTCGGTGATATAGCCCAGGTCATGCATTCGGGACAAAATCCAGTCTCTCCGGATGAGGGCTCGACGAGGATTGGCAAGCGGGTTGTAGCGGGATGGCGCTTTGGGTAGGCCGGCAATCATGGCGATCTCGGCCAGCGTGAGTTCACTGGAGTGCTTGCCATAGTAAACCTGCGCAGCCGCTTCAACACCATACGCTCTGTTACCGAGGTAAATCTTGTTCAGGTAAAGCTCAAGAATCTCGTTCTTGCTGAGTTTTCTTTCGATTTCCAGTGCCAGCAGGATTTCATTGAACTTACGGGAGAAGACGCGTTCATGGCTTAGAAAGAAGTTTTTGGCGACCTGCATGGTGATCGTACTGCCGCCTGACTGGATCTTGCCAGTGGAAACCAGCTGGACAGTGGCGCGCAGGAGGCCCATGACATCGACGCCGTTATGGGAATAGAAACGGTCATCTTCCGCAGCCAGGAACGCTTTGATCAGCGGTCTTGGCAGGTCTTCATATTGGATCGGGGTCCGGCGCTTTTCACCAAACTCGGCAATCAGCTTGTTGTCTGCTGAAAATACGCGTAGAGGGGTTTGCAGGCGGATATCTCTCAAACTGTCGACCGAAGGGAGCGCCGGACTCAGATAGAGAAAGACGCTGGCGGAAATGAGTAGTGCACCACAAAATGCAGCAATGCCGCACCATAAGCCAAATTTCGCCAGTTTTACCGCTGTCTTCATAATTTCTTCAGTTAAATTAGGGGGTTACGCTTCTTTCAAATGTCGTCGGGTGTGAAAGAGAGGACATTATAAGCCCGTGGCACCCCGATAGCACAATTGCGCTCATGTGCAGTCTGTTATTTAATGAAAAAGGTAACATAAGATAATGATATAAAAAGATATACTAACACTTACGGGATAAAAACAGTGCTGGGGCTGCTGAATAAGAAATCGAACTCCCTGCTGGGGATTGATATCAGTTCCACATCCGTGAAGTTACTGGAGCTGAGTCGGGGCAGCAAACAGTACAAGGTTGAGGCTTATTCCGTTGAGCCTCTGTTGCCTAATGCGGTTGTCGACAAGAATATTAATGATCTTGAAGCCGTCGGTGAGGCGATCAAGAAACTCGTATCCAAGTCTCGGACGTCACTCAAGAACGCGGCGGTCGCTGTTTCCGGTGCGGCCGTTATCACCAAGACCATCGATATGGACGCCAGTCTCAACGACGATGACATGGAAAGCCAGATCATGGTTGAGGCCGATCAGTATATTCCCTATCCACTGGATGAAGTCGCAATAGACTTTGAGGTGCAAGGCACGCACGAAAAGAATCCCGGTACTGCAGAAGTGCTTATCGCTGCCTGTCGACGCGAGAACGTTGAAATGCGCGAGGCCGTGCTGGATTTGGCGGGTTTGGCGGCCAAAGTCGTGGATATCGAAGCCTATGCAATGGAAAGAGCGTTTGAAATGGTGTTGCCGCAACTGAATGTGAGTGCGGCTGATCCTACGATCGCGGTGATGGATATTGGCGCCACGATGACCACGCTCAGCGTGTTGCAGGATGGCAAGACCATTTATACCCGGGAGCAAATGTTCGGTGGACGACAGCTGACAGAAGAAATTCAACGTCGTTACGGTCTGAGTGCTGAAGAGGCAGGCCTGGCCAAGAAAACCAACGATTTGCCCGATGATTATGCCCCTGAAGTGCTGGAGCCTTTTAAGGATGCCGTGGTACAGCAGGTTTCCCGTAGTCTCCAGTTTTTTTATTCGGCCAGTCATTACAACGATGTCGACTGCATAGTGCTTGCGGGGGGGACTGCGTCTACGACAGGGCTTGCCCGATTGATAGAAGATAAAATTGGCACGCCCTGTGTCGTCGCCAATCCATTTGCCAATATGGCCGTCGCCAGTCGCGTGAACGCCAGTGCACTGACCAATGACGCCCCGGCGATGATGATCGCCTGCGGTCTGGCCATGAGGAGCTTTGACTGATGGCAAAGATTAACCTGTTGCCCTGGCGTGAGGAACTGCGTCAGGAGCGGAAGCAGCGTTTTCTCATCATGCTGGGGGTATCCGCTGTTGCGTCGCTTGTTCTGGTGTTTTTTCTGGGCGCTTATATTGATGGTCAGGCTGAGACCCAGCGCTCCAGAAATCAATTTATTCAGAAGGAAATCAATGGACTGAATTCACGTATTGCCGAAATCAAGAACCTGAAGAAACGGCGTGAAGAGCTTCTTGAGCGGATGGGCGTTATTCAGAGTTTGCAGGGTAACCGGCCGGTTATCGTTCGGGTATTTGATGAACTGGTACGCGTGGCGCCGGATGGCGTGTTTTTCACTTTCCTGGATATGCGGGGCAATAACATCACGCTTAAAGGGATTGCCGAATCGAATAATCGCATATCAGCCTTGATGAGACAGTTTGATGAATCGGAATGGTTTGACGGCCCCAACCTCACTGCCGTCAAGGCGTTGGGCGATGGGAAAGGCAGCAGCTTTGATCTCACTGTCCAACAGGTAACCCCCAAGCAGGAGGACGAGTCATGAGCCTTGGGGAAACATTACAGAAAATCAATGAATTCGATATCAATGACCTGGACTTTGAGAATGTTGGTTCATGGCCGGCAGGGGTCAAGATTGCTGCCTGTATCCTGGTGGTTGTCGCTGTCGTTGGACTTGGGTATCCACTGTATTTAAGTGATATGCAATCCAGCCTGGACCAGGTGGAGCGGAAGGAACGACAGTTGCGTGAAGAGTTCCAGACCAAGGCGTTTCAGGCTGCCAACGTTGAAGCCTACAAACAGCAAATGGTAGAGATGGAAACGTCCTTTGGCGCATTGCTAAGACAGTTGCCCAGTGACACAGAGGTACCCGGTTTGCTGGAGGATATTACCTATCTTGGCGTGGGATCAGGCCTGGAGTTTAACTACATCAATCTCCAGCCCGAGGTAGTCAATGCCTTTTATATTGAATTACCGATCAGCATCAGTGTGAAAGGGGGGTACCATGACATTGGCAGTTTTGTCAGTGGTGTGGCCAATCTTCCCCGTATCGTTACGCTGCATGATTTCAAGCTGACTCCGGATCGGTCTGGCAGTGTTCTGACCATGCAGATTCTGGCCAAGACTTATCGCTATAACGACAAGGGAGGCCAGTGATGAAAGGGACGTTTACTGGACTTGCATTTGTCTCCGGACTGGTTTTTCTGCTCAGTGGTTGTTCGGGCGGAGCGCATCATGATGACCTGTCGCGATTTATGGACGACGTCAGGGCAAAGCCAAAAGGGCAGATCAAACCGCTGCCAACGTTTACGCCTTATGAAAGTTTTACTTACAGTGCGGGTGGTCTGAGAAGCCCTTTTGAACCCCCTATCAAAATTCAGGCGATCAAGCAGCGCGTCAAAAGTGATATCAAACCGGATGCTAACCGGGTGAAGCAGTTTCTGGAGAACTTTCCGGTTGACAGCTTTTCAATGGTGGGAACGCTCAGCAATAGTGAGGGCATTTGGGGGCTCGTTCGTACTGAAGGAAGTGTCTACCGGATTCGGGTGGGTGACTATATCGGTCGCAACCATGGGCGCATTATCGGCATTACGGAAACAGGCATTCAGCTTCTTGAGATAATGCCAAATGGTCCGGAAAGCTGGGTGGAACGTCCGAAAACCTTGACCTTGACTGAGCAATAACTACGGCCTGCTCAAGACATGCCGATAACAAAAACAGAATTACGATAAATGACAAGTGTGTGGGTGGGGCTGATGAAAACGATACTGGGTTCTGCTGCAAAGGCAGCGGCTCTTTTTCTGGTTCTTGGGCTGGCCGGGGTGACATCAGCCGTTGCCGCCATCCTTGAGGGGATTGATGCTGCTTCCTTGCCGGGGGACAGGGTTGAACTCAAGCTGGAGTTCGATGGCAGGCCGCCTGAAATCAAGGGGTATACCATTGAGCAACCTGCCCGGATTGCCATTGATCTTATGGGTACACTGAGCAATGTGCCCAAGTATAACGAAATTGGTTTTGCAAACGCCCGGAATGTCGCGGTACTGGAAACCAATGAGCGTACCCGCCTGATTGTCAGCCTCAATAATCCTGCCGGCTACAGCACGCGCACTGAAGGTAAAAACCTCTATATCATGATCGGTGATGGCCGAGAGGGGGTGGCTGAAAGCTTCCCGGAACCGGCGTCAGGCCTGGAGGGAGCCAGGGGACGCTATGGTGTCAAGGAAATCGCTGATATCAATTTCCATCGCGGTGAGGCCGGTGAGGGCAATATTGTCATTACGCTGGCATCGTCGGATGCAACGATGGATCTGGATGAAAAGGGTGGGCGGCTTGAGCTGTCCTTTCCGGGCGTAAGTTTGCCGGAAGGGTTGAATAATCGTCTGGATGTGGTCGATTTTGCAACGCCGGTAAAGTTTATTGACGCCAGGGTTCGTGACGGCAATGCCTTAGTTGTGATTGAGCCGGAGGGGGAATACGACTACCTTGCCTGGCAGGCTGAAAACAAACTGACGGTCAGTGTTAAACCGTTGACCAAGGCTGAGTCTGAAGAGCTCAAGAAAGAACGCTTTGCTTATGAAGGTGAAAAGCTCTCCCTGAATTTCCAGGATATTGAGGTTCGCTCTGTACTGCAGCTGATTGCCGACTTCAAGGATCTCAACCTGGTTGCCAGTGATACGGTTGGTGGTAATGTTACCTTACGTCTTAAAAATGTGCCCTGGGATCAGGCGCTGGATATTGTCCTGAAGTCAAAGGGGCTTGATAAGCGTCTGGAAAGTAATGTACTGACTGTGGCTCCCGCTGAAGAATTGGCTGCCAGAGAGCGTCAGGAACTGGAATCCAAACAGCAGATTGATGAATTGGCGCCGTTGGTCAGTCAGATATTGCAAATCAATTATGCCAGTGCCGATGAAGTCGCCTCCGTCCTGTTGGGGGGAGAAGGCAATCGTACGCTGTCAGATCGAGGGAGTGTACAGGTTGTCGAGCGCACCAACAGTCTTTTGATCCAGGAAACCCGGGAGAAGCTGGATGCTATTATGGACCTGGTGGAGAAAATTGATGTACCGGTAAAACAGGTTCAGATCGAGGCGCGTATTGTGACGGCTGACGCCAGTTTTACCAAAAATTTGGGGGTTAGCTGGACGGTTGATAATGAGTTCGATAACGTTGATGGCAATAAAAACCGTTTACAGGAAATGTTTGTTGATTTTAGTGATGGTGGTCAAACAGGTTTTTCGTGGGGTTTCGTAAAAAGTAATTTTCTCTTGAATCTGGAGTTGAATGCCCTGGAGACCGACGGTGGCGGGGAGGTGATTTCCCAGCCAAAAATCGTTACATCCGACAAGCAAAAAGCTGTTATCAAGAATGGTACAGAAATTCCTTACCAGGAAGCTTCGTCCAGTGGGGCTACCAGCACTTCCTTCAAGGAAGCCGTTTTGTCCCTCGAAGTTACGCCCCAGATTACGCCAGATGGTCGGGTTATCATGGATATCAAAGTGACAAATGATTCGGTGAAAAGTTCTGGTGGCAGTACTAGCTCAGTACCCTCTATTGATAAGAACGAAGTACAGACAAAAGTGCTCGTCAATGATGGGGAAACATTGGTTATTGGCGGTATATTCAATAATATACAGACCGAGGGGGTTTCTAAATTTCCTATGCTTGGAGACCTGCCGGGTGTTGGTGCACTTTTTCGCAGCACGACAAATACCAATACCAAGAAAGAAGTATTGATTTTTATCACGCCCAAGATTATTTCTGACACTCTAGCACTACGCTGATGGGTTATATGCAGTCACGGATTATCTACCTGGTCGGACCGATGGGGGCAGGCAAAAGCACCATCGGCCGCCTGCTCGCCAACGAACTCAGGCTCTCGTTCACGGACACGGATCAGGAGATTGAGGCTCGTTGTGGGGCGGAAATCGCCTGGATTTTCGATGTGGAAGGTGAGGACGGGTTCAGGAAACGTGAAACCGAGGTGCTGCGGGATCTCAGTCAGCAGCCCGCGCAGATTATTGCCACGGGCGGTGGAACCGTGATGTATGCTGAGAACCGGAAGATTATCAGTGCCACCGGTTTCGTGGTTTTTCTCGACGCGGCGGTCGATACGCTGGTTCGGCGTATGGAAAAAGACAAGAGTCGGCCTTTACTGCAGAAGCCAAACCGGGACGAAGTGATCCGGGATCTTTATGCCGAGCGTGAGCCGGTTTATCGCGATCTGGCGGACGTGGTGGTTTCGACCAGTCGCGGTAATCCCCGCCAGGTGGTGAACAAAATAGTCGATGCCCTGAATCAGTGATTATCGAGGTTGTGGATGAAAACGCTGACTGTTGACCTGGGGGATCGATCCTACCCGATCTATACCGGTTCTGACCTGATTTCCCGTCCTGAACTTTATACCCCTCATATCCGTGGGCGGGATGTTGCCATTGTGACCAACGAGACCGTGGCGCCTTTGTACTTGTCACAGGTCAGGCAGGCGCTGTCCGGTTTCAATGTGATTGATATTGTCCTGCCGGATGGAGAACAGTGGAAAACGCTGGATACCGTCAACCGTATCTTTGATCACCTTCTGGAATCGCGTCACACGAGAACGACAACTCTGGTTGCCCTCGGTGGTGGCGTTGTGGGTGATATGACCGGGTTTGCCGCCGCCTGTTACCAGCGTGGTGTGGATTTCATCCAGGTGCCAACCACGCTGTTGTCACAGGTTGATTCTTCTGTCGGGGGGAAGACCGGCGTGAATCATCCGCTGGGCAAGAACATGATTGGCGCCTTTCATCAACCCAACTGCGTGATTGCGGATATCTCAACACTGGACACCTTGCCGGACAACGAGTTATCGGCCGGTTTGGCCGAGGTGATCAAGTATGGCCTGATTTGTGACAGCGATTTCTATCAATGGCTTCAGGACAATATAGCGGGTCTGCTGGCACGACAACCGACGTTGCTGATTGAAGCGGTTGTCCGCTCCTGCGAGAACAAGGCGCTGGTCGTTTCCGGGGACGAGAAAGAGTCCGGACGTCGCGCCATCCTGAACCTGGGACATACCTTTGGTCATGCCATTGAAACGCACCAGGGCTATGGCAAGTGGTTGCATGGCGAAGCGGTTGCGACCGGCATGGTCATGGCCGCGGCGCTGTCGGCCCGGGAGGGCTGGATTGACCGTCGGGAGGTGCAGCGACTTGCCATGTTGCTGGAATCAGCAAGGCTGCCCGTGCGCCCCCCCTCAGGCATGACCGCGGGCGATTTCCTCACCTTGATGCGGGTGGATAAAAAGGTTCTGGATGGAACCTTGCGGCTGGTGTTGCTGAAAGCGATGGGAGAGGCCGTGGTAACGTCCGGGTTTTCACCGGATTGCCTGGATGAAACTCTGGCTGAATTTGTCAATTAACGGTTGATTTCCCGTGACGGGGCTGCTGAAACAGGCAGCCTTGTCTGCATTCGGCGCCTCATGATTTCCTGATCCGGACCTTTCCCCTGAATTTGCTCATTGGTTCAATAAACCTTGAAATCAGCACCAATTCAATCTCGTATCTTACGCGTTTGACAGGGAAAGCCTTGCAGTAAAGCTAATATTGGGCCTGTATCGCGGTTAGAAAGATTTGACTGGCAGGCGTTGTCAGACGCATTTTTTGAAGAAGTAAGGTTGTCAGTGGGTTTTGTGAGTGAAATATCCAGTCTGGCAAAATGGTTGGTTTGACGAACATTTTTTGAATCGGAAAGATAAATTTTACTCCATCTATATGTTGTAAGACTCATTTAACTGTCTGCTTGAAAAAGCAGGGATTGTTTAGCTTCAGCATTTTATAGTATGGAGGGCTGTTATGTATATAAATATGGTTAGCGGTTTGAGTTTATTATATGAGAATTGGAGTGCGATAGTTAAGCCAGGTATCATGCTCAGTGCTGGTGATGAAATAGATCAGATGCATACCGTGGCTAATACTGTAAATTGCCGTACATCAAGTAAGCTTGATAAGAAAAAAATAATGCTTGTTTCTGTAGCTGGTCATATCTGCGCATTGAGGGAAGGGGTGAAGGTATATATCAGTGATAGTGATAAAAACTATGAGGAAGCTTTTTTAAGAAAATTGTCAGAGTACAAGGTGATTATCATGAAAAAATTACCTGCTAAAAAATACCTGGCGGCAGATTTGGAGTATGAAAAAAGAAAAAAAAGCTTTTTAATGAAATCTAGTGGTCAATATATGCAAAGTGGGTTTAAAGATCTTCCACCCGCAGATTCAACAGCCAGGTCAGGTTTTTATTATTACCAAAGCGGTAAGATTTATTCCATTCTGGGTCGCAATAATTTGGGTCATGGTATTGTCATATCGGATTGGCGTAAAGGTGAGTCGTGGGAAGATAAGATGAAAGAACATCATCCTGAAAGTCTTGAGCTGCATAATAAATGGCTGAGCGCACCTTTGCTGGAAGATGTTAATGGTAAAGCTCTCAACGCAAAAGTTGGAAGAGTTATTTCTGGTCATAGTGATCCTTACCTCTGGTTAATTTGCGAGGGAAATGTATTATTGTCGACACTCACTGAGTTTGAATTCAACTGTAAAGCCTTCGAAGCAAGAAAATATTTTTTCCTGGAAGAGCTCTATGCTTGTGAAATTGTTGAAGAGATTGAAGGAAGTATCAGACGTTTTATCATTTCGCATCCTTTTTTAAAGGGCGCCGTTTTATGTGAAAAAAGGTTGAAGAGTTGATAGAGCTGAGAGAGAAAGGCGGTGGCTCTGAAGATGATAAGGAAAAGCACATTTGCAGTATTGAAAAAATGAAGTCTTTTCTTGGGTTTGTTTTGACTGCGCATCAATCTATTTATTCGAAAATTGAAAGTGTAATTTATCGCAGACTTCTTGATGGGAATTCATATATACAGGATGAGTTTCGTAATAGAATTGGTGCTCGAATTAAACCGGTAGGGGCGGATGTTACTGATTTAACGGAAGCTAAAAAACAGTTGGTTGATAAAGGGTTTGATGTGGAATTTGGATTGGGTGGAGCCATTGTTGGTTTATTTCGGGAGCCGTCCCGGGATGCTTTTGGAAAGAAATCTTTTGATTGGGGGCGGGCGCTTTCTGACAAGGAAAAGGACGTGTGTAACGAGTTGGCTGACACAAGCGAAGAGATTCTCCCATTTATTGATAACCTTTTGTATGAACCTGAAAAAAAAGGTGGCGACTCTGCTTCAGCGATGGCTTGATCCCTTCTGATGTCTGCCAGATACCGCATGGTGAAGTGTTGCCATTAATAGTGCCCCCCGATAACTATCATTCAGTTCGACTGATGCGACGGCATCATGGTCATGTCATTGATGAGTCGCCCAATCCTGTTTTTCGATGATGGCGTACCGTGGCGTCCGCCGGGATTTCGCATAATCAGTGCACGACAGTCAACAGGGGAGGGGGTACGACTTTTCCCGTATTGAAAGCGGTGCCGGTTTGTGGTCTTGCCACTTGAAGTGTAAAATGGCCGCCGTTTGCCCCAGGTACGATCGTCTTCGATGAACGTACAAAAAAACGTACCGGGGCAGCTGACTTCGCGATCACTGGCATAATGGACGCCCATGGGAGCAGCAATTGCATACAATTGCGTCCAGCCCATGCCATCGCCAGGCAGCCATTGACGGCTCAGAATGCTATCGGGCGAAGTTTTTGCGGACCATAACAGGGCAAGCCGGCAGGGGAGTCGCCGGTACCAACACCTGACAGGATCGCAGATTGCCGAATAATGATTACCAGAATTGGCTGATGAGAGTGTGCCTATGAATGCAGGTCTGTATCATCCCGAGCAGTTCAGGGATAACTGTGGTTTCGGGCTCATTGCCCACACCGAAGGCATAAAAAGCCATCATCTTCTCCAGACAGCTATCCAGGCGCTGACCTGTATGACCCACCGCGGCGGTATCGCTGCCGATGGCAAAACCGGGGATGGCTGTGGTCTGTTGATCCAGATACCGGATCACTTTTTCCGAACCATTGTTAATGAGCAGCTGGGACTCACCCTGCCGTCACTGTATGCGATCGGCATGGTGTTCATGAACCGTGATGACCAGGTTGCGCAGGCAACCCGACAGCGCTTTGAACAGGAACTGGCCGCTGAGAATATCCGGGTGCTGGGCTGGCGTGACGTGCCGGTTAACAGTGAGTGCCTTGGGCCGATTGCCCTTGAGCAGCTGCCTCGTATTGAGCAGGTGTTTATTGCGCCTGACAATGAACAAGATGAGGTTCAGCTGACAGCATCGCTGTTCATGGCACGGCGCCGGATAGAAATCGCACTGGCAGACGATGAAGAATTTTATATCTGCTCACTATCCAGCCGCGTGGTGACCTACAAAGGTTTGATGATGCCGGTGGATCTGCCCAAGTTCTATCCGGACCTTGGTGATCCTCGTTTTGAAACGGCGATCTGTGTTTTCCATCAGCGATTCTCCACCAACACCATGCCCCGCTGGCCACTGGCTCAGCCGTTCCGCATGTTGGCCCATAACGGTGAGATCAACACCATCATGGGTAACCGTAATTGGGCGGAAGCCCGTGCCAGCAAGTTCAAGTCGGAATTGTTGCCGGATCTCGAATCTGTCCGGCCGCTGGTTAACCGGACCGGTTCCGATTCCTCCAGCCTGGATAATATGCTGGAAATTCTGGTTACAGGCGGCGTTGATCTGTATCGGGCGATACGCATGCTGGTGCCGCCGGCCTGGCAGAATGTTGACACCATGGATCCCAAACTGCGGGCATTCTACGAATATAACTCCATGCATATGGAGCCTTGGGACGGCCCGGCGGGACTTGTACTCAGTGACGGTCGTTATGCGGTCTGTGCGCTGGACCGGAATGGTTTGCGGCCGTCGCGCTGGGTTAAGACCAGGAATGGTTATTTGACGGTTGCTTCTGAAATTGGCGTTTATGATTACGAGCCTGAAGATGTCATTGCCAAAGGACGCGTAGGCCCCGGTGAAGTGCTGGCGATTGATACGCAAACCGGTGAGATTCTCGAAGCGCACGATATTGATAACCACCTCAAGTCACGTCAGCCCTATAAGCAGTGGCTGAAGAAAAAGGCTTATCGGATTCAGTCAAAGTTCATTGAGAATGAACACCGTGTGGAACATTTTGACAAGGCGGTGCTGAATGAGCACCAGAAAATGTTCCAGGTCACCTTTGAGGAGCGTAATCAGGTCATTCGCCCCCTGGCTGAAAATGGTCAGGAAGCAGTTGGCTCGATGGGCGATGATACCCCGATGGCGGTCTTGTCCCAGCGGGTGCGTCCTGTATACGACTATTTCCGCCAGCAGTTTGCCCAGGTCACGAACCCGCCTATCGACCCCTTGCGGGAAGCGATTGTCATGTCGCTGGAAACCTGTCTGGGCGCTGAAAAGAACATGTTTCAGGAAACCCCTGAACATGCCGAGCGGGTGATTCTGAAATCCCCGGTGCTGTCGACCACCAAGTTCCTGAATCTGATTAATGCGCACCACGAGGTGGGCAATCTGGAAGTGGCCAGAATTGAACTCAACTATGATCCGGCGACAGGTTTGGAACAGGCCATTGTTGCGGTCTGTGATGCCGCTGAGCAGGCAGTTCGTGAAGGCAAGGTGCTGCTGCAGCTGACCGATCGCACGATTGAAAAAGGCAGGTTGCCGATCAATCCGGCAATGGCTACAGGTGCAGTTCACCATCGACTGATTCAGGTGGGATTGCGTAGTGACGCCAACATCATTGTGGAAACCGGTACTGCCCGGGATTCCCACCACTTTGCTGTCCTGATCGGCTTCGGGGCCACGGCCGTTTATCCCTACCTGGCCTACGAAATCATTCATGACCTGATCCAGACCGGTGAATTGATTGCCGATCCGATTGACGCTTACAAGTCCTACCGCAAAGGGATTGGTAAGGGACTGCTCAAGATTATGTCCAAGATGGGCATTTCCACCATTGCATCCTATCGCGGAGCCCAGCTGTTTGAGGCGGTTGGACTGAGTCAGCCAGTTGTCGACCTCTGTTTCTGTGGTGTGACCAGTCGTATCAGCGGTGCCAGCTTTGTGAATTTCCAGGAAGAACAGCAGTTGCTGGCTGATGACGCCTGGAAAGCGCGGAAGCCCATTCAGCAGGGCGGGTTACTGAAATATGTCCATGGGGGTGAATACCACACCTTCAATCCGGATGTGGTGCAGACAATTCAGGCTGCCGTGAAAACCGGTGACAGGGCCAAGTACCGGGATTATGCCGGGATGATCAACCAGCGCCCTGTTTCTGTGATCCGTGACTTGTTTGCTCTGGAAAGTGACAGAAAACCGATTCCTTTGGATGACGTTGAGCCCGTCGAAGCGATTTTGCGGCGGTTTGATTCTGCAGCCATGAGCCTTGGTGCGCTGTCTCCCGAAGCCCATGAAGCGCTGGCTGAAGCCATGAACCGACTGGGCGGACGTTCCAACTCGGGTGAAGGTGGCGAAGATCCGGCCCGGTTTGGCACTCATCGTGTTTCAAAGATCAAACAGATTGCCTCGGGACGATTCGGTGTAACACCCCATTACCTGGTGAATGCAGAAGTACTGCAGATCAAGGTCGCGCAAGGCGCCAAGCCGGGTGAAGGTGGTCAGTTGCCGGGTGGCAAGGTAAACAGCTTAATTGCCCGCTTACGGTATTCAGTACCGGGCGTTACCCTGATTTCACCGCCACCGCACCATGATATCTACTCCATTGAGGACCTGGCCCAGCTGATCTTCGATCTCAAGCAGGTCAACCCTGATGCGTTGGTTTCCGTCAAACTGGTCTCTGAACCGGGAGTCGGCACTGTTGCCGCCGGTGTGGCCAAGGCTTATGCGGATTTGATCACGATTTCTGGCTATGACGGTGGCACGGCTGCCAGTCCATTGACCTCCATTCGCTATGCCGGATCCCCCTGGGAGCTGGGTCTGAGTGAAGCGCAGCAGGCGCTGCGTTCCAATGATCTCCGCGGAAAGGTGCGGCTGCAGACTGATGGTGGTCTGAAAACCGGTCTGGATGTCATTAAGGCCGCCATGCTGGGCGCGGAAAGCTATGGTTTCGGTACCACACCGATGGTGGCGATGGGCTGTAAATACCTGCGGATCTGTCACCTGAACAACTGTGCGACTGGTGTGGCGACCCAGAACCAGAACCTGCGGGATGAGCATTTCATCGGTACGGTTGAAATGGTCATGAACTTCTTCACGTTTGTGGCAGAGGAAGTGCGTGAGTGGCTGGCAAGCCTCGGTTATCACAGCCTGGAAGAGGTGATCGGTCGTACTGACATTTTGAAAGTGAAGGAAGGGCAGACGGATAAGCAGTCCCAGCTCGATCTTTCCCCAATTCTGGGTAACAGCAATGTCGCGGCGGATAAACCCAATACCTGCCTGCAGGAGCGTAATCCGCCGTTTGACCAGGGGGAACTGGCAGAGCGTATGGTCAGCGATATGCTGTCGGCGATTGAATCCGCGAGTGGCGGTGAGTTCAGTTATGCAGTAGGTAACTGTGATCGCTCGATCGGTGCACGCCTGTCCGGTGAAATTGCCCGTCGACACGGTAATCTTGGCATGTCTGACTCGCCGCTCACGGTGCGCCTGAACGGCAGTGCCGGACAGAGTTTTGGGGTCTGGAATGCGGGTGGTTTGAATCTCCATCTTGAAGGCGATGCCAACGATTATGTCGGAAAAGGCATGGCGGGCGGCAAGCTGGTTATTTGTCCACCTCAGGGCAGTGCATTCCCATCTAATGAAAGTGCCATTATCGGTAATACCTGCCTCTACGGCGCCACCGGCGGCAAACTGTTTGCTTCTGGTCGGGCCGGTGAGCGACTGGCTGTGCGTAACTCCGGCGCCCATGCCGTAGTTGAGGGTGCCGGTGACCACTGTTGCGAATATATGACAGGCGGACTGGTGACTGTTCTCGGAAAGACCGGCCACAACTTTGGCGCTGGAATGACCGGTGGTTTCGCGTATGTGCTGGATATGGACCGCCAGTTTGTTGACCGCTACAACCACGAACTGGTGGATATCCACCGGATTGACGCCGAATCCATGGAAGACCACCAGACTCACCTGCACGGCATTATTGCCGAGTTCGTGGCGGAAACCGGCAGCGAGTGGGGACGCACGCTACTGGAGGACTTCGAGGATTATGTGGGCCGTTTCTGGCTGGTGAAGCCCAAGGCGGCCAGCATGAACAGTCTTCTGGCCACGGTAAGAGGCCGTCCTGAATAACCGTGATCGTCGAGCCGGCTGCTATAGGCAGCCGGTTGAATAAGAAAAGGGTGTGAGCAAGCGTTACCCGGGCACTGCGAAGCATGACCAAGAAAATGATACTATACGCAACCCAATGCTCATACACCGGAGAAGGACGACAAGTTTCATGAGGTGTATATGGCTGAAAGACTGAACAATGACTTCCAGTTTGTGGAAGTCGGCCGTAAGGATCCTGATAAAAAGCCGCTCCGGATTCGCAAGCAGGCGTTTGAGGAAATCTACAAGCCGTTCTCGCAGAAGCAGGTGGCGGCTCAGTCCCATCGCTGTCTGGCGTGTGGCAACCCCTATTGTGAGTGGAAGTGTCCGGTTCATAACTATATTCCGGACTGGCTCAAGCTGGTTGCTGAAGGCAATATCATTGAAGCTGCCGAGCTGTCTCACCAGACCAATACCTTGCCGGAAGTCTGCGGCAGGGTTTGCCCCCAGGATCGGCTCTGTGAGGGCGCATGTACGCTGAATGACGGGTTCGGCGCAGTCACGATTGGCTCGACGGAAAAATATATTACGGATACGGCGCTGGCGCTTGGCTGGAAGCCGGATATGTCGAAAGTGGAATGGACTGATCGCCGGGTGGCGGTGATTGGAGCTGGCCCCGCCGGGCTGGGATGCGCCGATGTCCTGGTGAGAAATGGCGTCAAGCCGGTTGTGTTTGATCGTAACCCGGAAATCGGCGGATTGCTGACGTTCGGTATTCCGGAATTCAAGCTGGAAAAGACCGTTTTGCAGCGTCGGCGTGAACTCTTCACCGAAATGGGGATTGAATTCCGCCTGAATACCGAAATTGGTCGTGATATCACCATCGAAGCCCTGCTGGATGAGTATGATGCGGTCTTTATGGGGATGGGCACGTACACCTATATGAAAGGGGGCTTCCCCGGGGAAAGTCTGCCGGGTGTCCATGAGGCGCTGCCTTACCTGGTATCCAATGTGAATCGTTGCCTGGAGTTTGAACAATCCCCGGACGATTTTATTGATATGAAGGGCAAGAAAGTTGTCGTCCTCGGTGGTGGTGATACGGCCATGGATTGTAACCGTACGGCGATCCGTCAGCAGGCAGCGAAAGTCACCTGTGCGTACCGTCGGGATGAAGAGAATATGCCGGGATCCCGGCGCGAAGTGGAAAACGCCCGGCAGGAAGGCGTTGAGTTCCTGTTTAACCGGCAGCCGGTCGAGATTGTTGGTACGGATCGTGTGGAAGGCGTCAAGGTTATCACTACCCGGATGGGCGAGCCTGATGAGCGCGGTCGCCGTCGTCCAGAGCCAGTGCCTGGCAGCGAAGAAATTCTGCCAGCGGATGCGGTGCTGATTGCCTTTGGCTTCAGACCGAGTCCTGCGCCATGGTTTGAAACACAAGGTGTTGCGATGGACGACTCTGGTCGCGTGATAGCGCCAGAAAACGGACGCTATAAGTTCCAGACCGATAATCCGAAGATCTTTGCCGGCGGCGATATGGTGCGGGGCTCTGACCTGGTGGTCACTGCCATCTGGGAAGGGCGTCAGGCGGCGGAAGGGATACTGGATTACCTGGAAGTCTGAAAACAGTTATGACCTGAGTAAATAAAAAACCGGCTGATGCCGGTTTTTTATTCTTATGCTTTGTGCCGATTACGCTTATGGGCGGCTCTGGATGGCCGATACTTCAAGAACCGGGAACGGAATATTCAGGGTAATGACCCGGCTTGCACAGGGATGTAATTATGGCAGTTGGCAGGAAAATTGGTATTACACTGGGGGCGTTAAGCATACTGTTCATTGCGGGGTGTGCGTCTGTCTTGCCCAGTAACCAGAACAGAACGTTCACTGCGTGGAAGACGTTCGAAGAAGCCAAGAAGGCGTATGACAGTATCATCATTGGTCGGACAGATTTCAAAGCGCTGACCAAGCTCGGGTTTGACCCCTTCCGAACACCGAATGTACGTCGCCTCACTTATCTCGATGTCATCAAAATTTTCATGCCAAACCCGACAATCGGGATTGAACGCCTGGATCAAGGTGTAAAACGCTGTATTGAGCAGCGAGATGATTGTTATGCGATTGAGGCCAATCCCCGTTACCGCAAAAAGCGTCGTTATGGTAACGCTGCGTTGGATTTGCTGAACTTCAGGAAAGAAACCGAAGTCAGTGGTTGGGAATTCCGCGCGGTGGTGGTGCTGGTCGATGACGTGGTGGTCTACAAAATCTGGAGTGGCGTGCCGATTTTCCTGGAGCATGGCACCAGGAAAAATCCGCTGGGCCCGATAGAAGGGGCACGGGACTTCCTGCTGGATTAGCCCCGTACGGAATCAGTAAGCGATAAAAAAAGAGAGCATTGGCTCTCTTTTTTTATCAGCAGTCGGCGATCACTTCGATCTCGACGCGGGCATCCTTGGGCAGACGGGCCACTTCAACGCAGCTGCGGGCAGGAAACGGCAGGGAGAAATACTGCTTGTAGACTTCGTTAACGTCAGAAAAGTCATTCATATCTTTCAGGAAAACCGTGGTTTTCATGACGCGATCCATGCTGGAGCCGGCAGCTTCCAGGATGGCTTTGACGTTTTCCAGGGACTGACGCGCCTGGGCCTTGATGTCTTCGGGCATTTCGCCGGTTTCAGCGTTGATCGGCAGCTGGCCGGAGGTCATGATCACGCCGTTGAAACGCATGGCCTGGGAGTAAGGGCCAATAGCGGGCGGTGCATCATTGGTTTCGATGACTTGTTTCATGGTGGTCTGTATACCTTATTCGATTAATCTGGACGGAGCTGTCTTACATCAGCCTGTCGGAGAGTGGTTGAATTTTAGAGCGGGTTTTTCAAGTATTTTTGATTCTGGTCAAGGGAGTGGAGTTTAACGTTCAATCATTTTGCCGGTGCCACCTGTTTATAGCAGAGAGAACGTAGCATCGTACGGGTTTGTTGGTATAGTTGCTGTCTTGTTACTGCCGTATGGATTGGACATGACAGCACTCAAGAATGATCGTCTGCTGCGGGCGCTGCTGAGAGAACCGGTTGACCGGACACCGGTATGGATGATGCGACAGGCCGGGCGCTACCTGCCGGAATACCGGGAAAGTCGCAGCCGGGCGGGGGATTTCCTGTCCCTGTGCAAGAATCCCGAGCTGGCCTGTGAGGTCACCCTGCAGCCACTGGAGCGCTACCCTCTGGATGCTGCCATCCTGTTTTCCGATATTCTGACGATTCCCGATGCCATGGGGCTTGGACTCTACTTTGAAACCGGGGAAGGGCCACGTTTCCGTCATCCGGTACGCACCGCCGAGGATGTTGATCGTCTGGAGATTGCGGATGTTGAACAGTCACTGGATTATGTCATGGGCGCAGTCCGCACCATCCGGCAGGCGCTGGATGGCCGGGTGCCGCTGATTGGTTTCTCTGGCAGTCCGTGGACGCTGGCGACCTATATGGTGGAAGGCGGCAGTACCCGTGATTTCAGGATCATCAAGGCAATGCTCTACGATCAGCCTGCACTGCTTCATGAGTTGCTGGCAAGACTCGCGGATACCGTGACAGCCTACCTGAACGCCCAGATTCGTCATGGCGCACAGGCTGTCCAGATTTTTGATACCTGGGGTGGCGTACTGGAATCCGGTGCTTACCGGGAGTTCTCACTGCAATACATGCAAAGAATTGTGAACGGCCTGATCCGTGAGCATGAAGGGCGTCGAGTGCCCGTGATCCTGTTCACCAAGAATGGCGGGCAATGGCTGGAAGCTATGGCTGATACCGGCGCTGATGCCCTGGGATTGGACTGGACAACGGATATTGGCGATGCCCGCCGCCGGGTCGGTGACCGGGTAGCCCTGCAGGGGAACATGGATCCCTGTGTGTTGTATGCTTCACCGGGCCGAATCCGGGAGGAAGTGAGTAGAATCCTCGCATCATTTGGTTCGGGTTCCGGGCATGTCTTCAACCTGGGGCATGGTATCCACCCGTTTGTTGATCCGGCCCATGCAGGTGCCTTTATTGAAGCAGTCCATGAACTGTCACCGGCCTGGCACGAAGCGGGCTAAGTCCTTGAGCAGGCTGTCATTAGTGGATGACAGCCTGCGCCCTTTCCCCGGCCTTCTGGCTTAGCTCCCTGACCAATACCCTGCCCAGGCGTTTACTGCTGACCGGTTTGGTGAGAATGCAGCGAATGCCTGATGTCTGAGTCTGCTGTGTCGTCGGGATTGAGCTACCGGTCAGCATGATGACGAGTAGCTTATCTTTCAGTATGGGGTCTTCCGCAATCCGGGAAGCCAGCTGCATACCGCTGGTGCCGGGCATGTTTTGATCAAGAATCGCCAGGTCAAAGGGGTTGGACAGGCTGGCTTCTGTTCGCAACAGTGCCAGTGCTTCGGTCGCGTTGCGGGTTTGATAGACATCCAGTCCCAAATGCATGCATTGTCGGACCAGTACTTTTCGGCAGGTGTCATTGTCGTCCACAACCAATACCCTGCGATTGCTGAGTAGTTGGATGGCCTTTGGGTCATCTGAGCTGTCTGGTGTCAGCTCAGGGAGAATTGTCAGAGGCAGCGTGAACCAGTAAATCGTGTTCTGGTTGTCGGTCATCAGGTTAAAGCTGCCACCCAGTGTTTTGACCATGTTTCGGGCAAGCAGTATGCCGACCGGCGGATGGGTGCCATTCTCGCTCAGGGTGTCTGTCATGCTGTCTGCATAGGGCCGCAAGGCACGATAGCCAATGCCATTGTCTGAGCATTTCAGGGTGAATCTTGCCAGGGTTTTCTGGTCTGTTGTGTTATCTGGTTCATCAGTCACACTGAGTGTTTGCGGGCTGACCGTCAGGAGTATTTCGCCTTCGGCAATGTGATTAAAGTTATAGGCCAGAAGCGCCAGCAAAATCTGGCGAATCCGCTCCGTATCCCCGGCCAGGAATTCTGGCATATCGGGCTGGATGAAGCTGATCAGTTCAACCCCCAGCTGTTCTGACTTATAACGGTAGCGATCCATGCAGGCCTGAACCAGTTCCGTGATTTCGAAAGGGAAGGCGTCTGTCTGTGGTGGTTCCAGCTCTGTCTTGACGTTATCAACGACCTGGTTGACCAGGTTCAGCATTTCCCGTCCGGATAACTGAATGGTATTGACGTAATCCTTCTGCCGAGGTGTCAGTGAGGTGTTCTGCAGTAATTCCGACATGCCCAGAATACCATTCATTGGCGTTCTGATGTCGTGGCCTATATAGCTCCACAGGGGGCGGTTTGGTTTTTCAGTGGAGTGCTGGCCGGATTCCGGCATTATGTTGCCATGGTGAGGAGCCGGGACTGCTGAACGGATCAGAAAGCGCAACGACAGGGCGGTGACCAGTAACAGAAAGCTGGACACCAGGATGGATTGCATCATCCAAATGTCAAACGGCAGAATGCCGAACTGGCACATGATAAAGGTGATGAAAATCACGGTATAGGGCACGACAACCAGCAGCCAGCGCCAGGCGGCAATGTAGCCCTCATACAGCCGGATCACCCCGGTAAGGATACTGCTGGCACAGCTCATGAGAGAGAGTATGACGACAGCGTTTTCCGGCAAAACGTAACCCGGAAATAACATGACCAGTGCGGTGACAAAGCTGCCGGTACTCATTAATAGCAGTAATCGGTCTGCAGATCGGCTGTTTCTCGTTTGAAGGAGTGTTCTTGATAACAGGCATAGCAGTCCATAGCCTGCAGAAATGCTGGCAAAATGAATGCGATTCTGTGCGTCCGGGTACAGGTTCCATAGTGATGCAGGAATACCCTGCCAGCTTAACAGGAATACCAGGCTGACAAGGCTGATAGCAAAGAGTTGCAGGTAATCTGTGCGCTTTCGGGTGACGAACAGTGACGCAGTGACCAGTATCAGCGCGATATTGATGCCTGCCCAAATGCCAAAAAACCAATGGGTTTGCTGGATGGTGTGGTGTTCGTGGTCTGGCTTGCTGAGCCAGGCTGATATGCGCTTGTGAAAGGGGGAGTGCATCCTGACATACAGTGTCAGCTGTTCGCCCGGATGGTATTCAAAAGGGATCAGGTGCTGGTTGTTGCTGAACTGTGGATAGGAGGACAGTTCAGTGAGTTCATCATTATCTTTTGATGGCCTGTCATGGTGCAGGTAATAGGTAATGTCATCATCACCAAAGGTGAGGGCCCGGATTTCGAACGTCTGGGCCTCGGTTGCACTGATGGGCAGGGCAAATCGTAACCAGACCGTACTATCCTGCGTGAAGTAAAAGTTGGTGCGATCCCATGGAATAAAACGGTGACGGTACTGGTTGGAGGTCAATTGCTGAGGTGTCAGGCTGCCAGAGCGGTCGAACAGGACATCCGCTTTCTCAAGGGCATATTCAGAGAGCGCATGACCCATTGCCTGTAGTGGACTGATCACACACAGCAGAAGCAATAGCAGGCGTATTAGCTGAGGGTGCTGCGGTTGTTGTTTTTGCTTCTTCACAGCGACTTCCGTTTACGTCCGGCATTCCATTATACCCGTGCCGCACAAAAATCCCATGCAGTCAGGGCGGGAGGGGCGACCAGAAAAGGTGGACGCCCCCGAAGGATTAAGCGTCCTGTTGTTCCCGGGCTATGGCACGGTGGCCAATGTCGTTCCGGTAATAGCAGTCCTGCCAGTCAATGGCTTTAACCCCTTTATAGGCATTTTCCTGTGCCTGGGCGACAGTGTCTCCCAGGGCTGTAACGCACAGTACCCGACCGCCATTGGTCGTGACCTGATCGCCTTCCAGGCGTGTGCCCGCGTGGAATACCTTGGCGTCACCCGCGTTTTCCAGGCCGTTGATGGTATCACCCTTGCGGTAGGTCTCAGGATATCCACCGGCGGCCATCACGACCCCAAGGGCAACTTTTGAGTCCCACTCGGCAGTGACTTCATTGAGACGGCCTTCCGCTCCGGCCAGACAGAGTTCGATAAGATCAGATTTCAGGCGCATCAGGATCGGCTGGGTTTCCGGATCACCAAAGCGGCAGTTGTATTCCAGCACCTTGGGCGTGCCATCTGCAGCAATCATCAGACCGGCATACAGGAACCCGCTATAGCGGTGGCCTTCAGATGCCATGCCTTTGACGGTAGGAATGATGACTTCCTCCATGGCGCGTTTGTGCAGTTCCGGTGTTACGACCGGTGCTGGCGAATAAGCACCCATACCGCCGGTATTGGGACCGGTATCACCGTCATCACGGGCCTTGTGATCCTGGCTGGTGGCCAGTGGCAGGATGTTTTCACCGTCCACCATGACGATAAAGCTGGCTTCCTCGCCGGTCAGGAACTCTTCGACAACGACACGGTGGCCTGCATCACCAAACGCATTGCCCGCGAGCATGTCCTCAACGGCGGCGATAGCTTCTTCTTCTGTCTGGGCCAGTATCACGCCTTTCCCTGCAGCCAGGCCATCAGCCTTAACGACGATAGGTGCGCCCTGTTCCCGGATATACGTCTTGGCAGGTTCAATCTCAGTGAAATTGGCATAGGCGGCGGTGGGGATGTTGTGCCGGGCCAGGAAATCCTTGGTAAAGGCCTTGGAGCCTTCGAGTTGTGCAGAACCTTTGTCCGGGCCGAAGATAGCCAGGCCTTCCTGACGGAAACGATCCACAATGCCGGCGACCAGCGGTGCTTCCGGACCGACGATAGTCAGGTCAATCCCCTTGTCCTTGGCGAAATCAACCAGTCGGTCAAAATCGAGTACGTCGATGGCGACGTTACTGACACCAGGCTCCAAAGCGGTACCGGCATTGCCTGGCGCAACATAGACTTCGTTAACGCCTTGGGAGGCTGCTGCTTTCCAGGCCAGTGCATGTTCGCGACCGCCATTGCCGATGATCAGTATGTTCATGTCCTGTTTCCCTTGTTGTAGGCCTCCGGGTACGCCGGAGGCTTTGCCTGATGTTATTTCCAGGAACCGATGTCACCCATGCGTCATGCAATCAAATACCTCATGGGTGGTTCATGGTCGCCCGTGGCAGATCTTAGTGACGGAAATGACGCATGCCGGTAAAGACCATCGCCATGCCAGCCTCGTTAGCTGCTTCAATGACTTCCTCGTCACGCATGGAACCACCGGGCTGAATAACCGCGGTGATACCCGCGCCGGCAGCCGCATCAATGCCATCACGGAATGGGAAGAAGGCATCGGAGGCCATGACGGACCCCTTGACTTCCAGCCCTTCATCGGCAGCCTTGATACCGGCAATGCGGGCACTGTAAACGCGGCTCATCTGACCGGCGCCAATACCGATTGTCTGCTGGTTACGGGCATAGACAATGGCATTGGACTTGACGAATTTGCCAACTTTCCAGGCAAACACCAGGTCGCGGAGTTCTTCTTCGCTGGGCTGGCGTTCGGTGACAATCTTCAGTTCTTCCTCGGTGACGCGACCCAGATCGGCATCCTGCACCAGCAGGCCGCCGTTGACGCGCTTGAAGTCCAGCCAGGGCGTAGCGGTTTGAGGCAGTTCCCCGCAGGTCAAAACCCGGATGTTTGGCTTGGCAGCCAGAACCGTCAGGGCATCTTCCTGGACAGAAGGCGCAATGATGACCTCGACAAACTGGCGGTCAAGAATCGCCTTGGCCGTTTGGGCATCCAGCGTCCGGTTGAAGGCGATGATGCCACCAAAGGCTGAGGTGGGATCGGTCGCATAGGCGCGATTGTAGGCTTCAAAGCAGTCTGCCCCTGTGGCCACACCACAGGGATTGGCGTGCTTGACGATGACACAGGCCGGCGTGGTGAAGCTTTTCACGCATTCCAGTGCGGCATCGGTATCAGCGACATTGTTGAAGGAGAGCGCTTTCCCCTGCAGCTGGTGGGCAGTGGAGACGCTGGCCTCTTTGGCGTTTTTATCTACATAGAACGCCGCTTTCTGATGCGGATTCTCACCGTAGCGCATGTCCTGCGCCTTCACCATTTGCAGATTGAAGGTGTTGGGGAAATCCTGCTTCTGCTCTGGTTGTTCCGGATTCAGGCAGCCCAGGTAGTTGGCGATGGCGGCATCATAACCAGCGGTATGCTCAAAGGCTTTTACGGCCAGTTCAAAGCGGCGCTGTTGGGACAGACCATTCTCAGTCTTCAGTTCGGTCAGCAGACTGTCATAGTCGTTGTTGTTGACGACAATCGCTGTGTAGGCGTGGTTTTTGGCGGTAGAACGAACCATGGTCGGGCCGCCAATATCGATATTCTCGATAGCTGTCGCCAGATCGCAGTCCGGCCGTGCAATAGTGGCTTCGAAGGGGTACAAGTTGACCACCACCATATCGATCGGCTGGATGCCATGGGCTTCCATGACAGCATCATCCTGTCCACGACGGGCCAGAATGCCGCCGTGGATTTTCGGGTGCAGGGTTTTGACCCGGCCATCCATCATTTCCGGAAAACCGGTGTAGTCAGACACCTCAACGGCGGGAATATCATTGTCCCTCAGCAGTTGCCAGGTGCCCCCAGTAGAAAGAATCTCGACGCCCAGCCCGTGCAGTCCCCGGGCAAACTCAACAATACCGGTCTTGTCGGAAACGCTGATCAGCGCACGACGGACAGGACGGATATCGGTTGTTTGTGCCATTGTTGCTTCGCTCATTGCTGTTTTACCGTGAATGCTTCAGTCCTTCAGGAAAGGAGCCCTAACCATTACATGCACTCAGTCTGTCTTGTCTTTATTGCTGTCCGTCCCTGACATAAAGAAAAAGGCGGAATACGTCCGCCTTTTTCTGATGTGATCCTTACAGTAATCCGTACTGCTTGAGCTTCTTGCGCAGTGTGCCGCGATTCAGACCCAGCAGGTTGGCTGCCCGGGTCTGGTTGCTTTTGACATAGGTCATGACGGTTTCAAGCAGTGGCGCTTCCACTTCGGAAAGCACCATGTTGTAGACATCAGTGACATCCTGTCCATCCAGGTGGGCGAAATAGTTGTTCATGGCTTTCTCAACACTATCCCGCAGGGTCTGGGTTTCCTGCGCCACCGGACTGGCCAGATGGCGTCGGTGGTCAGTGCCGGCAGTGTCCTGACCTAAGGCTTCAGATGCCGTCATGCCGCGATTTCCTCTCCATTAATTAATCTCTCAAAATGCTCCCTGATACCGTCGCATTGGGCAGCACTGCACTCCAGACGGTTGAATACACTGCGGAAAGACTGGCCGCAGTCGTTGGCCTGTAGATACCAGCCAACATGTTTCCGGGCGATACGGGCGCCGGGTAGTTCACCGTAGAATTCATAAAGCTGGGCCAGGTGGTCCAGCAGGATATCCCGAATGACTTCCAGCTTGGGAGCGGGCAGGTGAGTACCTTGCTTCAGGAAATGGTCGATTTCCCGGAATATCCAGGGGCGTCCCTGGGCGGCTCGGCCGACCATCACGGCCTGGGCGCCGGTATGATCCAGCACTGCCCGGGCTTTTTCTGCCGAAGTGATATCCCCATTGGCAATCACCGGTATGGAGATCGCCTCGCAGATTTCAGCAATCGTGTCGTATTCCGCCTCACCCCG
Source organism: Kistimonas ophiarachnellae (assembly GCF_057552235.1). Classification (NCBI taxonomy): domain Bacteria; kingdom Pseudomonadati; phylum Pseudomonadota; class Gammaproteobacteria; order Oceanospirillales; family Endozoicomonadaceae; genus Kistimonas; species Kistimonas ophiarachnellae. The sequence continues at coordinate 216,983 of NZ_BAAJPA010000005.1, forward strand.
GTACATGCAGCTGCGCGTACGGCCATGGACAGCCAGCGCCTGGATGCCACAGTCTTCGGCAATACGCGCGATGGTGACGCCATTGCGGTGTTCGGGGCTCCAGCCGGTGCGGATTTTCAGGGTGACCGGAATAGACACCGATGCGGTGACACGCTCAAGAATCGCGCGAACCAGTGCTTCATCTTTCAACAGGGCAGAGCCGGCGGCCTTGCTGCAGACTTTCTTGGCCGGGCAGCCCATGTTGATGTCGATGATCTGGGCGCCCATTGCCTCATTCTGGCGGGCGGCCTCAGCCATCATCTCGGGATCACCACCGGCAATCTGGACGGAGCGGGGTTCAGCTTCGCCATCATGCACCAGACGCAGCCGGGTTTTCCGGGTTTTCCACAGGCGAGTGTCGCAGGTGACCATCTCCGACACCACCATGCCGGCGCCCAGCCTCAGGCACAGCCTGCGAAAGGGGCGGTCGGTAACACCTGCCATGGGCGCAAGGATAACCGGGGTTTCAATGTCGTAAGGGCCAATTGTCAGCAAGGCTGGGTCTTCACTCTGTATTCATGGGCGTTGGCTGCTCAAAAAAGCAACGGTAAACGGGGGCGCTATCATAACTGTTCAGCTGACCGGATTAAAGCCAAAACTGCCATTTGGTCAGCGATGCCAGCGCACTGGTTTGACCCCTTGACGGGATGGCTGGCAGGTCACCATTTATACAGCGATATGATGAGGGTTTCTGTTTATGGTGAAGGATTGGGGTGAAAAAACAACTGGTAATTGGTTGCTTCTTGACCAGGGTCAACGATTTGTAAAGAGAGGTGGACCGGCTGTCCTGGGGGGATCAGGGTGCTGCCGGCGAGTTCACCTGCCAAGTATTCGTCGGGGGCAAACTGGCGGCTTGCGATCACCTTGCCCTGATCATTCGTAAATGTCAGCTCAATCAGTGGAAAGGGCTGGCTGAAACTGGCCCGGTTGTTGATGATGGCGTCGACTGACAGTGCATTCTCGTAGTCGCTGGTACTGCGGACGACCAGGTGGCTGGTCTGTATCTGGCTGACATCAGACTTGCCGGGAAGTTCGCAGTTCAGAATATTGCAGGTCGCCGCAAAGAAGGGTCGCCAGTTGTCCTGACGCGCCAGTGTGTCGAAATTAAAAAACAGCAATTGCCCGGCGAGAGTCATAATGGCGACGAATGTCAGGCTGCCCCAGAGAAGTAGAGGTTTCCATTGTCTGCGTTCCCCGTAGTGCAGGGAAACGGGGGTATCTTCCAGTGCCTGAAGCTTTTCCGTTGGCTTTTCGTGTTCAGATTGCGCTTCAGGCTGCGCGGATTCCGGGGATTCATTACTGGTTTTCGATGGCTTTGATGGCGCCTCGTTCAGTAACCCCGTCTCTTTTTCCAGTTCGCTGAGAATATTGCGAGCCCAGGATTCGTCGGGTTGTTCATTGTCATCGTGAGGGTAAATGTCATTACCGGACGGCCCCGTAGTATCTGGCGACAGGTTCATAAACTCTTCATTGAGTTCAAGCTCATCCTGGTCACTGGCGTGATCATGGATCAATTCGTCTTCGGTCGATTCGGGTTCAGGATCAGGTTGCCGGGTGGCAGCTTCAGGCTTGGCGGGTTCTTTGGTCGTCAGGGATTTCAGAATGTCATCTGGCAGTTCACCCGATGCCAGGTGGTCGGGCGCCTTGAATACCTGCAGGCAGGAACCGCAGCGGACAGAACCCCGAGCGGCCTGAAGGTGCTTCAGGCTGACTCGGAACGCGGTCTGACAGTTGGGGCATCGGGTGACCCAGGTGTTTCTGGCGGCCTGCATGCTTTCCATGACAATCAAATTGTTGTTGTGGCTGTAGGCGCTATTTTGCCAGCTTGCCCCGGGAATGACTATCGCACCTGATTTGGCTTATTTGCGAATGCCGTCGAGGCGTACCCAGCCTTCCTTATTAACCGCTGGAGACATGGTAAACCACTCGCTATAGGCCTCGCTGACCGCTTCGGCCTGCTCGGCAAGAATACCGGATAATGCCAGTTGGCCACCGGGGCGGGTGAGTTCGGCCAGTGTCGGCGCAAGGCTGGTCAGGGGGCCGGCCAGAATGTTGGCGACCATGACATCGGCCTTGATGGCCGGAGTCGCATCCGGGTAATGCACATCAAACCGGTCATGGCTGATATGGTTTCGCTCGGCATTGATGGTAGAGGCTTCCAGTGCCTGGGGGTCGGTATCGACGCCTACAAAGCGGCTGGCGCCAAGCAGCAGGGACGCGATGCCGAGGATGCCTGAGCCACAGCCATAATCCACAACCAGCTGGTTTTCGATATCGAGACTTTCCAGCCACTCCAGGCAGAGTGCTGTGGTCGGATGGGTGCCGGTGCCAAAGGCCAGTCCGGGATCCAGCATCAGGTTGACGCCATCAGGATCAGGAACATCTTTCCAGCTGGGGCAGATCCACAGTCGCTGGCCGAATTTCATGGGGTGGAAATGCACCATCCATTCCCGCTCCCAGTCCTTGTCTTCCACAATTTCTACGCGATGGGCGCTGAAGTGGTCCGCGGCTGACGCGTTAAGCGCTTCAACCACGCGGTCCATATCGGTGGCGGCATCAAACAGACCGATGATGCGGGTCTGATTCCAGAGAGGGGTGGTGCCCAGCTCGGGTTCATAGAGGGGTTGGTCGCAGGCATCCTGCAGGGTGACGGCGCAGGCGCCCAGTTCAAGCAGACAGTCTTCGAGAGGTTCGGCCTGCTCAGCGGTAGAGTCCAGTTTGATTTGTATCCAGGACATGGTGTGCTAACTACCTGAAGGGAATGATGGGCCCCGGTTGGGGAAGTGGCGGCAGGGTAGAGTGTTTGCCCTGGACTGTCAAAGTAGCATGTAGAGATAGCTATTTGTGTTGGGGGGGGAGGACAGTCTTTCTTAAGACTGTCCTGTAAGCGTTTGTTAATCCGCGAGTTTCTTTTCCAGGTAATGAATGCTGACGCCTCCTTCCTGGAACGCCGAGTCCCGCATCAGGTCATGGTGGAGAGGGATGTTGGTGCGAATGCCCTCAATCACAAACTCATCCAGCGCGTTACGCATTCTTGCCATGGCGGTATCCCGGTCCGGCCCCCAGGTGATCAGCTTGGCGATCAGCGAATCATAGAAGGGCGGGATGGTGTAGCCATTGTACAAGTGGGAATCCATGCGTACGCCATTACCACCCGGAACGTGGAATTGCTTGATTTGGCCCGGTGATGGCATGAAGGTCTTGGGGTCTTCGGCGTTAATCCGGCATTCAAAGGAATGGCCGGTGAAACGGATGTCGCTTTGCTTGATGGAGAGCGGTTCGCCGCCAGCAATCAGCAACTGTTCTTTCACAATATCGATACCGGTGATGTACTCGGATACAGGGTGCTCCACCTGAACCCGGGTGTTCATCTCGATAAAGTAGAATTCACCGTTTTCGTACAGGAATTCAAACGTACCGGCGCCGCTGTAACCAATGTCGATACAGGCTTTGACGCAGCAATTGGCAATATGCTGGCGTTGCTCTTCAGGAATGCCTGGCGCTGGTGCTTCTTCAATGATTTTCTGATGGCGGCGCTGCAGGGAGCAGTCACGGTCACCCAGATGAATAGCGTTGCCCTGGCCATCAGCCAATACCTGGATTTCGACATGGCGAGGGTTTTCCAGGAATTTTTCCAGATAAACCGTGCCATTGTTGAAGGCCGCCTGGGCTTCAGACTGGGTTAAACCTATAGCATTGATCAGCGCCTGTTCACGATGTACGACGCGCATGCCGCGTCCGCCGCCGCCGCCGGACGCCTTGATAATGACCGGATAGCCGATGTTTCGGGCAATCTGAAGGGTGCGTGCATGGTCGTCAGTGAGTGGGCCGTCAGAACCTGGCACGGTGGGAACCCCTGCCTTTTGCATCGCGCGTATGGCTGACACTTTGTCGCCCATCAGGCGAATCACGTCAGGGCTTGGTCCGATAAAGGTGAAGCCGCTGCGTTCAACCTGCTCGGCAAAGTCGGCATTTTCAGCCAGGAAACCATAGCCGGGATGAATGGCGTTAGCGTCTGTGACTTCCGCTGCACTGATGATGGCAGGGATGTTCAGGTAACTTTCTGTCGGGCTGTTAGGGCCGATACAGACGGTTTCATCAGCCAGCCGGACATGCATTAGGTTGGCATCGGCCTTGGAATGTACCGCAACGGTCTTGATGCCCAGTTCCTTACAGGCTCGCAGGATGCGGAGGGCGATCTCACCACGGTTGGCGATAAGGACTTTTTCCAGCATGAATACGCTCTCCGTTGTCAGACGATGGTAAACAACGGCTGGTCGTATTCTACCGGTTGTCCGTTTTCAACCAGGATGGCCTCAATCACGCCGGATTTGTCCGCCTTGATCTGGTTCATCATCTTCATGGCTTCAACAATGCACAGGACGTCGCCTTCTTTGACGTGCTGGCCCGGTTCCACGAACGGTGCGGAGCTGGGCGACGGAGACCGGTAGAAGGAGCCTACCATGGGGGACAACACCTGATGGCCACGCATGGTGTCTTCGGCGGGCTTCTGTGTGCTGCTCTGCGGGGCGGCGGGTGTCGCCTCCGGCGCCGCAGGCTGGGCGGGTGCCACTACAGGCTGCTGGACTACGGCAGCCTGTTGCACGGGCGCTGTGCGGTGAGAGTAACGGCTGATGCGGACGGACTCTTCGCCTTCCTGAATTTCCAGCTCATCAATACCGGACTCTTCGAGAAGCTCAATCAGTTTTTTTACTTTTCGGATATCCATGCTCAGTCTCTGTATTCGGTCGTTGGCTGTCGAATGGGGTAAACGGTAAACAGGGTGAATTCCATTGCCTGTGAAGCATGCTGATGGAATCCGGTCTGCCTGTCTGCTCGTTCAGGACATTCAATCCGGTTGGGATTCAATGTGGGTATTCTTTAACAACGGTTTTATCGGTTCAGTCGGTCAATGGCGGCGTTCAGGGCCAGTTCATACCCCATCGCCCCGAGTCCGCAGATTACGCCTTCGGCGATGTCGGAAAAATACGAGTGGTGGCGGAAGGGTTCACGCTGATGAATATTGGACAGATGAATCTCAATAAACGGGATGTTAACCGCTAATAATGCATCTCGGAGTGCCACGCTGGTATGAGTAAATGCCGCAGGGTTGAAGAGGATGTAATCAATCCCCTGGCGGCTGGCATCGTGGATGCGGTCAATCAGTTCGTATTCGGCGTTGCTCTGCAGGGCCTGCAGGTGATGACCTGCTGCCACGGCCTGTTCTGTCAGGGTATGAATGATGCCGTCGAGGGTGACAGCGCCATAGACATCCGGTTCCCGGGTTCCCAGCAGGTTCAGGTTGGGTCCGTTGAGCACTAGTATGCTGGCCATTCGACGCCCCTGTTTGGCAATGCGTGATGCCCTTGTGTTAGCCATAAGCTCCAGGGGGCGTACTATCGCACTGCACTTGTCATTGATTAATGATGCCAGTCAAGAAATGAACCAAAGTAATGGCTGGCATCACAATTGATTACAGCATTCTGCCGCATGGGGGTAAGGGTGTCCAGTTTGTGCGTGTTACAGGAAGTTAACCGCAAGTTACAGTGGATTTCGTGTCAGTTACCAGATTCTTGGGATCTTGCTCTCAGGATGAAGAAAGGGCTTGATCAAGCAGTGCGGCCATTTCCTCAACGGTAACCTCGCCCTGTAAACGCAGCGGGGTGATTTCCTGGCCGTTCCGGTCAAAAAAGAGGAAAGCCGGCGGGCCAAACAGTTGATATTGGTTTAGTAACTGGGTTTGTTCTGGTGTGTTTCGGGTAATATCCATCCGGATGGTGCGGAATTCTTGAAGCCGCTTGGCAATCTCGGGATTGGCCAGTACTTCACGCTCAATCACTTTGCAGGAGATACACCAGTCGGCGTAAAAGTCCAGCAGAAGGGGGCGGTTGTCGAGAATAGCCTGAGCTTTTGCCGATTCCAGTTCGCTCAGCGTGCTAATGGTTTGAAAGCTGGAATGCATTGTACTGCTGGATGTTGTCCCAGCGGATAGCGTAATCATTGCTGGCGCGAGTGGGCGAAGTGGATCCGTATTGCCTTTTATACCACCAATAAAGAGTGCAGAGCCGTAAATCAGCAGCAGTATGCCAATGGCCTGCTGCAAGGCGTTCCAGCCTTTGCGTTGGTTGAAATCCAGGGCGCCAAGGTAAACCGCAGAGCCAATCAGCAGGCTTCCCCATAGCAGCAGGGTTACAGGCGCCGGGATGACGCGTTCCAGCAGCCATACCGAGACACCCAGCATCAAAACGCCAAATACGGCTTTGACACCGTTCATCCATGCCCCGCTTTTCGGAAGGAGGGTGCTGCCACCGATGCCCAGCAGCAGTAACGGTGTTCCCATGCCAAGGCCCAGGCTGAACAGCGCAGTACCGCCCAGAGTGATGTCGGAGGTGCTGCTGATGTAAATCAGGGCTCCGGCCAGCGGGGCTGAAACACACGGCGATACCAGCAGGGTGGCAAAAACACCCATCGATACTGCGCCCAGGTACGTACCACCCCGTTTCTCGCCAGTGGACTGGTCAGCCTTGAGCAACTTGTCACGCAGTTTTTCCGGTAGCTGCAGTTCAAACAGGCCGAACATGGACAGTGCCAGTACCGCAAACAACAGTGCGAAGGGCACGAGAATCCAGGGGGATTGCAATTTCGCCTGCAGATTAAGGCTGGCGCCAAAGTAGCCCATCAGCATACCGGCCAGTGCGAAGGTGACTGACATGCTGAGTACGTAGCAGATAGTCAGCAGAATGATTCGCAGACGGTTGCTGGTTTTCCCAATAACAACGGTCGAGAGAATGGGGATCATCGGCAATACACAGGGGGTGAACGTTAGCGCCAGACCACCAAGAAAGAACAGTGTGACCAGGGACCAGAGGCTGTTCCCGCTCAATAATGACGCCAGAAAGGTGTCTTGTCGGGTTTCTGTTGTAATAACGGGTGGTGTGGTCGTAGAGGGTTTTGTCTCACCGACTGGCGTGTTTTCGTTGATCAGTATTAAGTTGGTCGTATGGGGCGGATAACACAATCCTGCATCGGCGCAGCCCTGAAAGGTAACGGCGATTTCAGGCAGGTTTTCACTGGTTTCTATTGGTATCCGAATCTCTATGTCTTCGGGATACGTTTCCAGTTCGGCCTGCTGGTAGGGGTCGAATTTGACAATACCGTCAGGCAGCACTGGTGTTCCCAGCTGGGTATTGCTGTCAACCGTCTGGAACCGGAACATGTGCCGGTATAGATAATGCCCCGGCGTGACGGTGAACTGGAGCACAGCCTCCTCACCCGTGTGGTAGCCATTCAGCTGAAACGCCTCTTCTACCGGCAAAAAATCGTTGCCGTTTGTCTGTCCAAGAAGCGTTTGCAGTCCCGTTGCCATGACAGGCTGGGACATGAGGATGAGCAGTAAAATAAACGGTCGAAAAAGCGTTTGCATGGTTTGGACAGACATTATTGGTATTTAACTGATGAGCCAGATTTTACAATTGTCGTCCGGAAAGGGAGAGAATGGCAATCCCAACGGGATAAGTGGTTTTAATCTACAGGTCGTGCGGTGCGGTATTGCAGGGGGAGTGAGCCGACAAAACGCCGGCTCAAGCGATGATCAGGCGTTCTTGTAGGCTTCTACCGACTTGACGATAGATTCCCTGGCAGCATCAGGGCCTTCCCAGGATTCCACTTTAACCCACTTGCCTTCTTCCAGATCCTTGTAGTTCTCAAAGAAGTGCTGGATCTGACGGACCAGCAGCTCGGGCAGATCACGGTAATCCTTCACATCTTTGTACAGGGAGGTCAGTTTGTCATGGGGAACCGCCAGCAGTTTGACGTCTTCGCCTTTCTCGTCGGTCATGTTCAGTACGCCAACTGCGCGGCAGCGAATAACTGAACCGTGGATAACCGGGTAAGGGGTCACAACCAGAACATCGATGGGGTCGCCGTCATCCGCCAGAGTCTGGGGAATGTAGCCGTAGTTGGCCGGGTAGAACATGGGGGTAGCCATGAAGCGGTCAACAAACACCGCGTCGGAATCCTTGTCAATCTCGTACTTGACCGGATCGCTGTTAGCCGGGATTTCAATGATAACGTTGAAATCGTTGGGGATATCTTTACCCGCAGGAATCTGCTCAAAGCTCATGTGCTTACCTTAATGCGCAGTACCAATAAAGCCGGCAATTATAAGGGCTGAAGGGGCTGCAGGCCAGTCCTATGGCGCCGTGCAGTTTGCTAATCACGCCGGAGGCAGCTATACGGAACTAAAGGGGAAAAAAGTATTCCAAGATGAGGATGATACCATGCGATCAATTACCGTGGCTGACTGTATGACCCGAAGGGTTGTTGCTCTGGCACCAGATATGGAGGTGGTTGAGGCAATAAGAATACTGTTAAAACACAAGATAACCGCTGCCCCGGTTGTGGATTCCGGGCATAAACTGGTCGGTATTTTGTCGGAATCGGATTGCCTGTCGGCGACGTTGACCAGCAGTTATTACTCCCAGGATTTCGGACTGGTTTCAGAATATATGACGGAGAGTGTGCTGAGTGCCAGGGAAGAAGATAGCGTACTTGATGTTTATGAGCGCTTTATGAAACAACGGGCGGTACGGGTGCCGGTACTGGATGATAGTGATCGATTGGTCGGTATTCTCAGCCCCAAGGATTTGATGCGAGCGGTGCTGGAATACTATGAAAAACCTGCAGGAAAAAAATGATCAATACGCCTATTGTGCAATAACAATAGGCTTATAGCGGATTTATAGTGTTGAAAACAAAAAAAATATTCAGTGATTGATAATAGTTTGTGCTGTTTTGGTTTTTATTTATAGCGGAAGTTTATGTTGTTTCGCTCGTGGCAATTCATCGGTCTTAATCAACTAAGCTACTTTGTATCAGCCGCTTTTATATTTTTTTAAAGGATTGCTATTCAGGTTGTAAGGGAATTACCACATGGATCCAAGGGCTTCAATATCGTCTGGTGCGGGTGGCGCTACCACAGGTGGCGTTTCGGCTAGTGGTAATCCACCGTCGACCGCTGTTACAAATGGCGAGAATCGAAGAGTAACACCCGTATCTTCCCAGGATGCGGCTTACCGTGTTGCGCCAGCTTCAGTACCGTCTCCGGCAGGTTCTGGATTGGGAGGGCCTCGTGCAAAGCCTGTGGGGGAACGAAGGGTTACCCATGGCCAGCCTCATATGAGATATGAACCCCTGGATTCAATAAAAATAGAGGGGGGGCATGATAAGAAGAAGACAGATGAAATGCTAAATGGAGCCAAAGGCAAAATTAATGACAGTAAATTAAACGAAGACGATAAAAATAAAGCCAAAGGCTTATTGGATAGGTTGGGTGATTGGATTAAAGAAAATCCTAAAAGTATTTTCGGTTTTGGTCTGGTGATAACGGTTGGTGTCATTTTCAGTTTTGTTCCAGGCGCACAGCCATTTGTTGTTCCCATCCTGTTTATATCATTGGTGGGTATCGGCCTGATTTTAATGTTGCCGGATGATTCTGCCGTAGTCGTACCGGAAGGCAAAAAGAAAGAAACGAAAGCTTCTGAAGCCAAGCCCAAGCCTAAACCCACTCCCTCAAATGGGTCGCAGGCCGGCGATGGAGATTCTGATGACGGATCTGAAGACTCGTATCATACTCCACGAGCAAATGTAACTCGTCCTAATAGACCTGGTGATTCAGGTGCTAGTCACTCTACTCCTCCAACACGGAGATCTGTTCCCCCGGCAGAAGGCTCTCATGCGGGTTCGGAAGGGCAGGGGGGCAGACGCCCATCTTTGAATCCTGTAACACCAGCTGACGGCTCTCGTGCAGGTACGGGAGAGCGTGGTCTCTTCACACCACCAGCGCTGAGGCATGTATCCCGGGATGGTGAGGATAATCAGAATTCTGAAACCACAAGAGGCAAAAAGCTCAATACCCGGAGAAAACAACCGCCTTTAGCGCCAGGCACTGACCAGGCTGTCAAAGAGTTAAAAGATCTGGCGACTAAGTTTCATAACGCCTGGGGTGACAGGTTGAAAGATGGGAATGTTGACCCGTTGATAGCCAAAAGGCATGAAAACAGAGCCCCTGTGAAAGAGCCAGAGCCGGTGGGAGGGGATGATTTACGTACAGATATCAAAAACACTCTTAGCCAGGCGAAAGGTATCATCGAAAAGGCCATGGAACAGCACGAGCCTCATGTAGAAGAGGCAGAAGCACCTGTTATCGGAAACAGAAAAGATAAATATGTGCGAGGGTCACAGAAAACGGTAGAACAAAAAGAGGTCATTAATGTCCAGAATGAAGCCAATGCCTTATTAGAGAGGTTTAAAGAGGCTTGGAAAAAAGACGATCACTGGTTTAATAAAAATAATGAACTTGCTGTGGACAGGTTGCCCGACGCCGTTGACGATCAAACGGTGCAGGAAATCAATGATGCAGAACACAACGAAGTAAGTCATCCTCATATAACAGAAAAGCCAACAAAGAGTGAGCAGAACCGTTTAGTGCTGGATACTGAAACTCTGTTGTTAAAGGCCGCTGATGTAGTGTCGAACCTTTCTCAGGGCGGCGAAATTCCTTTTGTACCGCGTCAAGATGGAATGCATGAAGATGATGATTCGCTAAAAAGAGATGTGTCGACTATGTCAGCGACAAGTTCAGGGTATGGTTCAATGGAGAACTTGTTGTCTGAGAATGAAATCGTCGATGAAATAATGGAACAATTACCGTTAACGACTATTGAAAAACAAATTTTCAAATTGGGGCGAGAGGCTTCAGATGGAAACTATAGAAAAGACAAATTAAAAGATACCTCGAATGGTGGTTTTTCAGAACAGGAAAAAGTCTGCGGAAGGATAAGAGCGTTGTTATTGGAACGATATCCTGAGAGTAAAATACTTAAACAAAATCAGCTGGATGACCACCGGCATGTATGGAAAGCACTCAGGGAAATAGGGGTCGATATGAGATCTTGAGTGCCCTGATTTTTTGTTGGATATAAAATCTTGTTGTAGCAATTGATGGTTGGAAATCCGGTGGATTATTAAATCCGGGTGGTAATTAAATCACCATTATTTCTTACAGAGTAAAAAAAGAGGGATAGAACCGTGACGGGCAAGCTAGTTTCCGCATCCCAGTTGAACCAACAGGATCAGATCGTTCAGGCAGCGAATAACAAACGCCCTTTGACGGGCAAGCAGATGATGAAGAAATCTGTGCAGTTGATTAACCAGGCAGCCGGTGCGTCCAAGAATGTGAATTTCCTGAGTAAAGCCAGCCTGGATGCCCTGATGCTCGCGATCATGAGTGAGCGTGCTGAAATTCTCGAGGAAACCCTTCGGGAGCAGGTGCAGGAAGTGCGACGAAAGAATGACAAGCTGAAAGAATCCAATCAGATACTTGCCAAGGCACGTGCCGCTAAAACGGGTGCGAAGGAAAGCGTCAAGACGCAGATGCCGGATGAAGTAAAGAAATTTTTTCATGACAATGATATTGCCTGGGAAAAAGATGGTGGAAAAATAGACCCCAATAAAACCTATGAGCTGAATTCAGCGCAATGGGATCTTGCGATTGAAAACATGAAAGGCTTTACCGAAAGCCTGACCAGTACCTCTCAACTGGACATGACCAAATTACAGTCAACATCCGGGAAATTTAATCAAACCTTTGAAATGATGTCCCAGTTTGTCGCCAAGTATTACCGGACCGGAGACAATCTTATTCGAAATATCTGATCGTGGTTTTGTTATGGAGGACATGCCGTGGAAACAGAACAACAGGGTTTTAGTGCAGATGATTATGAGGGAATGCTGTCGGATTTCCTGAGCCGGGGTGGCACCTTCAAAGACTTGAAGGAAATGAGTGACGATTCCATGGAAGCGATTTATAGCGTTGCCTTTAACCTGTATGAAGGCGGGAAGTACGAGGATGCTATCAAGGTTTTCCAGTTTCTCTGTTTCTACGACCACTACTGCAAGAAATATTTCCTTGGCCTGGGCGCTTGTCTGTTAATGCAAAAAGAATACGACAAGGCCATTGAAACGTTTGGTTATGTCTGTGCACTGGATACATCGGATCCCCAGGGCATGCTCTATATCGGTGACTGTCACCTGGCGGCCGGTGATCCGGAAGCGGCCTGTGTGGCGTACCAGGCTGCCGTTGAGTGGGCAGGTGATACTTCCGAGTGGGCGTCTGAAAAGCAGCGTGCCCAGGGCATGCTGAACAGTCTCAAGCGTGGTGATGGAGAGTAGTTATCATGGGTGATGGTTTCAGGATTGATTCCGGTGCGTCGTCCCAGCCGACCAATAGTGTGCCGCTTGAGGGGGTTGATGCTTCCAAAGAGGTGGTAGGGCGAGGGTTTGCTGACAGTAACTCGGTTTCTCACCAGGGACGACAGGCTGCGGATAAAGGCAAAGGTGACAGAAAGATTATCCTGCCCCAACCCAGGCTGACCGCGGCTGATGCCACACCGCGCATCCTGCAGGAAGTGGATGGCAGTCTGAAAAATATTAATCCTTATGAAGCGCTGGGCGATGTGTTCACCGAACTTCAGGGGGATATCGAAGAAGGTGATCCGTCAGCAGAGAGTGACGGCGAGGCCCTTGTGGGCAGGCAGCATACGGGATCGCGCATTCGGCGTCAGAATGCATTAGCTGAAGCGGTTCGGCAGCAAATTGCCAATCCGGGACAGTCTGCCCTGTCTGCAAAGGGTGAACTCAGGCAGGAAGATATTCAGCGTTTCCAGGCCATTGAGCCCAAAAGTGTTGAGGCATTGTCAGATACAGCGATGGATGTCATGGCGCACGTGGGAGCGATTGAAAGTGCTCCACCAGAGTTGCTGGATGATATCAGGACGACGGCGACAAAAGCGCTCAATGCCGTGTTAACGGGTAATGTTGAAGATGCGGCCCGGTGGCTGATGGAAGTACAGACCAAGTTGCAGGATAACCGCATCAAGTTTGATTCCGAGGCCATTCAGGCCAACAAACAACGTCAGCAGCAAGTGCATGAAAGCCGTATGGACAAGCTGTTTAAACAGATGGAAAAGCTGAAAGAGGCCAAGAAACTGGGGCCGCTGATCCAGGCATTAAGTATTGTTGCACTGCTGGTCACTTACATCATCGCCACGGTCACTATCATCACACCCGGCGCTCAAGGGGCCGGTGCACTGTTATTTGCGGCTGCCGCTGTCATGACGGCAGCCATGGTTATCAGCGAGACCAATGCCATCAAGGATGAGAAAGCCGCCATGGCTGTCAGCATTACGCTGACGGTGCTTGCCGCCATTCTGTCGCTGGGGGCCGGCCTGGCCACAACGGCAGGCTCAGGTGCGTCAACCGTCGCTTCCCAGGCCGCAAAAACAGCCGCTGAGACCGCAGTTAAAACCGCCGCGAAGGAAGCTGCCAAAGTCGCTGTTCGAGAGGCTGCTAAAGGGGTTGCGGATGATGTCATTAAAGAAGCCGCCAAAACGGCTGCCAAGGAAGTGGTTGAAGAAGTTGCAGAAAAAGCTGCAAAAGAAGCCATCACGGAAGGCATGAAACCCATGACCCAGCAGATCATTCACAGGGCTGCCCAGAAAACAGCAGAACAAGCCGCTGAAAAAGTGGCTAAAGCCGCCGCCAGGGAAGCTGCCAAATCAACAACTCGGAATGCCTTGAAAAATGCTTCCCAGCAGCAAATGGATGATATCGCAACCAATATTGCCAATGGGGCTGAAAAAACGCTGAAGCCCTCGGCAATTGATAAAATGGCCAAGACGGCCTCCCAGGAGGCACTCCGTGAGGTCAAGTTGGGGGCGATGAACAAGATTGCCATTTACGGTCGTCACACTGCCCAGTTTGTTCAGGGAGCAACGATGACGGCTCAGGGAGGCGTCGAGGTTAAATCGACCGTCGTGAAAAAGGAAGCGGCAGATTTTGCCGCCGATGCCAAAGAGGATATGGCGCGCCTGACGCGGTTGCAGTTTTTCATGGAGACGTTAATGGAAAATATCAGGGAGATTTATGAGCAGTTGACGTCGGGTCAGGAAATTGCCTCAAACACCCTGAAATCGGCACTGGATACCAAAAGTTCCATTATCAGTCATATCTGATTTGATCAGTTGAAGGAGTTCAGGGATGAGTAGTATTGACGGCGTCACACCAGGGCAGGGGGGAATCCCTCCCGAAAAAGCACCGGTTGATCTTGAGAATCTGCAGGCAGGCAAATCGGTGACTTCTGGCAACCTGAAAGGCGATAACCTGCAGTTTGGCGAGCCTGTCACTTCCCAGGCCAAGGTGTCAACGGGACTTCCCAAGCCGTTGTTGCAGAGTCCTTCCGCTGAACCTTCCATGAAGACTTACCAGAATACCATGACGGTGTTCAACAGCGTCGCGATGCAGCTGGAAGCTGAACAGCTGGCAGGCGTGATGGCGGCTTTGGCGGAAGAGATGGAGGCCGGTGGGGATGATGGTGAAGGAGGTGTCCTGATTGGCCATAAAGGGGGGCGCGTGCGTCGGCAGAATGTGTTGGCCCGGGAAGTCCGTTTGAAAAATACGACGCCTGAGCAGGCCAGGGACCTGGCGAACCAGCTGCGCAATATTGAGCGGGAACTCAATACGGTCAAGTCCGCCAGTCCTGAAGCCTTTCAGCAAACCAAAAATGCGATTGCGCGATTCCAGCAGGCATTGGCGAATGGTCAGCTGGAGGTTGGGGAAGCGGCGGAGTTGTTAAAAAATATTCAACAAAGCCTGGAGGATGGCTTTACCTTTGATGCATCCAAGCGAGCGCACCTGGATCGTCTCATGAAGCAGTTAGACCCCTTTACCCCGCCCAGTGCGAAAGAAATCAACCTGAAGACCACGGACCAGGGTTTCAGCGCCAATATCGATAAGAAGACATCCGTCTCAACGGATTTCACCAATGGCAAGATGGCGATCAATATGGATGGTCGCAAAGTGGAATACAGCTTTGGTCCGAAGGATACGTTCCGAGCCACCATTGATGGCAAGGCCGTGGAATTTGACCTGCATGAAACCCGGATCATGACCGATTTTTTCCAGATCATGTCCCTGTTCCATGAGATGGGCGTGGCGATGCGCAGAATGCACCGGGAAGGTCGCAATGCGTCCCAGGAAATGGTGGTCGAAAAGATCCAGATGCAGGCTGAAAAGCAACGTAAGGCCGCCATGCAGCAGTTTGTCGCGGGTATGGTCAGTGCGTCAACCAAGGTGGCGTCCGGCTTGATCCAGATGGGTGGTGCGACGAAGGCCATGGCAGCGGCGCGACGGGGTGATGGTGGTATGGCAGAAGCGATATCCACACGTTATCGCGGTATTTCCGGACTGTTTGATGGATTGGGCGAAGCGGGCGCTTCCGTGGCCCGTTACCAGGCCGGTATCACGGAGTCAGAAATCACCCTGTTGCGCGCCGAGGAAGAACAGGCCCGGTTCACCAAACAGACCGAGCAGGATCAGATGGAAGTCGCGAAGGAACTGACCAGCAAGGCCCGGGACACCTTTATGCAGGTCTGGAACTCGTTCCTGCAGGCACAGTTAAAGATCAGTGGGAATATCTGATCACCGATAGCGGAATGGATACGCGACATGTCTATCGATGCGCTGAACAGTGGTTCGGTCAATACGGCGGGCCTGGATGGTTCTGATAAAGCAGGGGCAGGCCGTCCGGTCAGCCCCTTCAGCCATTCCCAGTTGGGCAGCGGAAAAGTGCTTCTTAACCCAAGTCTTTTTGTGGATGCCAGTGATATTCAGGATGCCCTGGAAGGTGGGGCAAACCTGAAAAAACTGATGGCGACGTCGAAGAAAACGGAAGACACTGGCGACGACTTCCTTGAAACACTCCATAAAAAGCTGCAAGCCCTCAAAAAGGTTCAGGAAACCGGACAGTCACATCTGGATCCGGAACAGCTGGGTGCGTTGCTGAAGCAACTTCAGACCCTGCATGAGAGCGGTGAACTTAACGAAAGTGCCATCAAGCGGGCACTTGGCGGAATGTCAGGGCAGGATCAGTACGAAGCCCTGGGATTGATCATCGAAACTCTCCGGGAGTCGGACAGTGAAGCGTTGGCTAATCATCTGGCCAATACGCCCGTCATCGATCATAACGGACAGTCGGTCACCTTCTCTGAAATGCGTAATGGTTTACAGGGCTCGATGAGCCGTGTGGCCGATTTCACGACTTTGGCGGAAGCCATGTCCTACATTCATGAAGAAATGAAAACGTCCGGTGGCTTTTATGAGACAGTGCTGGCCGGTATCGACTGGCTTCGCTCCGGGCTGGTGGTTGAAATGGCCATGATGGAGGGGGCAGGGGCCGCAGCATCGAGTAGTGATTCCGGTAAAGCGACCGCTCAGGCTGCTGAAAAACTCTATCTTTCAGGAAATACCGATGGTGCGTTATCCGTTATTCACAGAATGTCTGACAAGGGTGAGTTGCTGCAGTTGCAGGATAAAATCAAGCAGGTGTCACCTAATACTCCGCACCTGTCAACCGTTCAGACATTGATCGAGAAACGGCTGAATCTGCTACAGCCGGATAAAGACAAGGACTCTTCGGGACGCTCAGCCCGAAAAGGTTAAAAGCAAATTGTTGATACCTGGACTGCTATTGCAGTTATTTCTACGAAAGGAGATCTGCTAACCAGCCATGGATGCCACACAGTTAATACATATCAGAAAACGGCTGGAAGTCCTGTTTGGCTTAAACACCTTTATCCGCAGGTTTCAGGATGAAGAGCAGGTTGTTGATAAATTCCTGAAGGAATCTGACACACTGCCCAGGCCACAGCTGAAGGAAGGTGTAATAGCCCAGGAAGTGCTGAAGTTGCTGGATCAGCGTTGGGTGTCTGTGGCTGATACGGAAGTGATTCCTGAAAAAATGGGCGTACCGGAAGATCTGCTTGCCATTCGTATCTATGTGCTCAACCAGGTGCTGGAAGCCTACCGAAAGATTCCGGATCAATATTTCAAGGAAAGTGATCACCGCGAAAATGTGCTTGAAGCCGTCCAGGAAGCTTTGGACGACCTGATCGAACAGGAAGAAGCCGAAGAGATTGGTGATGATTACGATGATGATGATGAAGACGACGATGATGATCTGGATTTTGATTTCTGACCAGGAGGCGTCATGAAGGATATTGTGGCCAGTGCTGTCGCAGATTTTGCCCGCACCATGGATGTGGATAACCTGGATCTGCCAGATAATGGCGATGCCGTCTGTTTTGCCTTTGACGCTGCCGGACAGTTTTTCATTGAATACGACGATCTGGGTCTTTATCTGTGTCTTGCCAGGGAAGTCCCGGAGTATGATGCGGCCGAGAAGGCCGCCAGCGCCTTTCAACTCTGTCATTACAAAAACAGCCGGAAATATGACACCCAGATGGCGATCAAGGATGGCAATCAGATGATTCTGCTGGCTTATCTGGCGCAGGAACAGGTCACGGGACCCGAAGTAGAGGCCGTTTTGCAGCATCTTGTTCAGATGCATGATCGTATTCAGGGTTGAATGCGATTATCGTCGTTTTTTTATTTCGAATCAGGCAGTGAGTCGGATATTTTTTCTGGACGTAAGTCTTATTGACTAAACTTTCCTAGTAACAGTAGCCATTAAAAGTCGAGGCAGTGGTTATGGCAACCAATAATATTAATGGCGTTGGCGGCGTTACTGAGAAAGGCTTACAGAAGTCCGACGAACAGGATCTTGAGAAACTCCAGGAACAGGCGGATTCTGAGGATACTGCGCAATTCGATGCCTTGATGAATGAAGGCGGTATCAAGAGTGAAAGTGAAACGAATGTGGCAGGTGAACCGGTTGTTTTCAAGGAAGCGCCTGCCAATGCCGGCGACAAGATCCTTAATGCTTTCATGGGCATGAAGGACAATATCGAAACACGGCACAGTGATATTAATAAAATGCTGGGCGGCGAAGGGTTTATGTCCATGAAGGATATGATCAATTCCCAGCGGGCGATCACCAACCTGACCATGACAGAAGACCTGATCGCCAAGATTGTGGGTAAAGCCACCCAGAATATCGATACCCTGATGAAACAGCAGTAAACCAGCAGGGCGACCGGTAAAAACAAGGACGCTTTTACAGGTACAGAGCGGTGCAAAAATCCAGAATACTAGCCTGCCTGGCATTTATACTGCTGTTGTCGGGATGTGAGGTGAAACTGTATACGGGGCTGACCGAGCGGGAAGGCAATGACATGCTGGCCATCCTGCTGGAAGGCGGTATCAACGCCCGCAAGGAATTGGATAAGGATAAGAACCTGACGCTCTATGTGGGGCAGGACCAGGTCTCCCGGGCCATCCGGATGCTTCGGAACAATGGCTTCCCGAAGGATCGATTCTCGTCTGTCAGAGATATTTTCCCCAAAGATGGTCTGATCTCGTCGCCTACCGAGGAGCGCGCCCGTTATACCTATGCCATGTCACAGGAACTGGCCGCCACGTTGTCGATGATTGATGGCGTACTGACAGCCCGGGTGCATGTCGTCTTGCCCCAGGATTCCGCTGGTATGCCTGAGGATGCTTTCCCGTCGTCTGCCTCGGTATTTATCAAATACACCCCGGAGCTTGAACTGGGTGGATTTGTGCCCAAGGTCAAAACACTGGTTGCAAACAGTATCGAAGGACTGAGCCTGGATAAAATCACGGTGTCACTGTTCCCGTCCGCACGTATCGAGGGGAAACCGACGGAAGTCGTCAGTCCGGAATTATCGACGTTTCTTTCCATTCGGGTCAGCCCGGAAAGCAAGTCTCGTCTCTACCTGTTGCTGGGCAGCCTCTTGATATTGCTGGTGGGGGTTTCTGCCTTCTGCGGCTGGATCATCTGGCAAAAAATGCAGCGCAAACGTCAGGGCGGCGATGAAGATGATGGGAGCTTCATGACGCCCGTTGAGCTGGATCGGGAACCCTAACCTGTCATGGGCATGCAGCAGCTGGTGCAGTTACTGGATTTCAATTACGCCCCGGCGACGTATATCGATGCCAGCTGGTTGCAACCGCTTGACCATGGTGATGTAGCGGCTGCCATATTGGGTAATCCTGTTGCTCAGCCCTGGATGTCGAAGTTTATCCTTCGCACGTTCAACCTGGCCGATGATGTGGACTTCAACTTTGAAAATGAAGTGAAGCGAATTGCACTGCTGGAACGTCCCCAGTTGGCCCAAACCGTTTACCATGCCGGATTGTCGTTAAATTCAGCCATGCTGCGAGGGATTGTCAAACGACAGGAGCGTAGCGCCATAGAGGCCTGTATCGGTGCGGATGCCTTTATGTTTGCGATCAAGAAAGCGCCCTACATCGCAGGCGCCTTGCCGGAAAACTTTCCCTGCGATTTCCAGATTGACTGGAATAATCCGGATGAAATGAAAAAACACCTGTTCCGTTCCGGCGTAAAACTTCTGGGCACCGTGCTGAAGAAAGAACCGGAATGTTTTAAACGTCGTTTGTTATTCAAGTTTCCCGTGGCGAGTAAGGAATATTTTTATTCGGCATCTGCCATGCAAAGCAGTGATGAGGTGATCCGCCAGGGCGGCATCATGTTGAAAAAACTGATGAAAGAGTTTTCAGGATGACTATTCGTGTCGTTGGCATTAACCACAATGCGATTCAGTTGCCGCCGGGAACCAAGGTACTCAAGGCAGCGGAATACCAGACCATTGCCCAGTTGGCATCCATGCTGGATATTGCCAGGGAAAGGGCTGATTCCATCATTGAGCAGGCCCGAAAAACCTTCGAACAGGAAAAACTGCGCGGTTTTGATGAAGGCATTATGGAAAGCAAGATCGAGCAGTCTGAACAAATGCTGAAAATGGTGGGTCGCAGCATCAACTACCTGGCGGAAGTCGAAGGTGAAATGGCGGATATCCTGATGAATGCGGTCAAGAAGATCATTGACGGTTTTGATGATCGGGAGTTGACGGTTGGGTTGATACGCAGTGCGCTTCAGCATGTCAGAAATGAACGGCAGGTTAGTGTTCGCATTCCGCCGGGGCATTATACGTTTGTCAAAGAGCGCATTGCCGAGATTCTCGCGGATTATAAAGGCGTAGGTTTCATTAATCCGGTGTCTGATCCACGACTGGATTCAGGCAGTTGTATTTTGGAAAGTCAGATTGGTGTGGTGGATGCCAGTATTGATATTCAACTTGAAGCCCTGAAACGACGGTTTGAAAGTATTTCGGCAGAAACTATGGGCGCTATTAAACGTTCTGAAGCTGATCTCTGATCTTTGCGTATTCACACCTGTGTTGTTTTTCTCTTATTGTTTTTTCTTTCTGTTTGTAATCGCCGGGTGATTTAAATTTTTATTACCCCGGCGATTAAAATATATTCCTCGTCCCGATACTCTCTTTTTCAGGGTTGTTCTATGTAACCCGTTGTCGTTTTAAACAGGGAGTAAAATAGCATGCCAATGAAAAGTGATGCCTTGGAAGGATATGTGTTTTATATCTGTGAAAAGGGTAATGATATCTTTGATCAGGGTAGAGGGCTAGTCCGTAAGGTCTATTCAGATACCTGGGGAACATCGCAATTTAATGATGATGTTGATCTTGGGGTTGTTGCTCTCAATAGTGATGGCGCTACGATTGGTAATGTGAATGTTGTTATCAGGAAACCACAGACACGGTTACCCAGTGAATATTTTTATTATCCGGAGCATTGGCTCAATGCCGGTTTTTCTGCGTCTGATACGCTCTGCGAATTGACGGGTTTATCGGTTGATTCGGAGGTCAGGGGTGAGGATCGTGAATATATTATTGCGGGCATTATATCGTTTGCGCTTATGGCTGCTATGGATAGGGGAATATCGCTGGTTTCAACCATACAACGAAGACGACTTGTTGATAAGCTCGAAAATAAATACCGGTATCATTTTGTACACAATGCTACCGCCTCATTCTATAAGTCGGAAAAGATACCGAATGATGGTTATTGGCAATCTGGTACTTGCCCGGAAATTTATTATATGAAAACCTCAGATGCAAAGACGATGGTGGCAACCTTTAATTTGATACGGTCAATGTCACAGTCCAAGATTCGTATGGTGAATTTTTCCAGTGTTAATGCGAAGAGTAATTCATCAATTGCCTGCGTGTAAAAATAATAATGAATTTTTCTGAAGGGTGTGGTTATGAATGTTTCCTTTGACTACGGTCGTGCATTTTCCAGAAATATTGGCTGGTTTACTCAAGAGGAACAAGCGTTATTAAAATACAAACGTGTGGCGATTGCTGGCGCGGGTGGTGTCGGTGGTATTCATATTCTAACCCTGGCTCGCCTTGGTATTAGTCAATTCCATTTGTCAGATTTTGATACGTTTGAAATGGAAAATATGAATCGCCAGGTGGGGGCCGATATGTCGACCCTGGGCAGCAGTAAATTGCAGGTCATGGTTGACCAGCTGAAAAAAATCAACCCGGATGCCGATATAAAACTCTTTCCTGAGGGAATCAACGAAAACAATCTGGATGCTTTTTTGGAAGATGTGGATTGCTATCTCGATGCACTGGATTTTTTTGTGCTGAATATACGACGCTCACTTTTCAAACGGTGTGCAGAACGAGGTATTCCTGCGACAACGGTTGCACCTTTGGGCATGGGCGCTGCCGTGTTGAATTTTCTTCCGGGCCATATGTCATTTGAGGATTATTTCTGTTTTGAAGGCCATTCGGAGCAAGAGCAGTATTTGCGCTTTCTGGTGGGGCTGGCACCGGCGCGTTTACATACCGGTTATCTGGTGGATCCAACTACCATCAATCTGTCGGAAAAACGCGGTCCATCAACCATTATTGGTTGCGAAATGGCCGGCGCGCTGGCGGCCTCACAGGTGGTGAAACTCCTGTTAAACCGCGGTGATGTCATTGCGGCGCCACGAGGCTTGCAAATGGATGGCTATACCAATCAATTAAAAGTCACCTGGCGTCCATGGGGGAACCGGAATCCATTACAGCGATTAGCAATCCACTTTGGTAGAAAAGCATTTCTTAGCCAGAAAATACCCGTAAAACGGTTTGATGAACCCGAAACGGTTGCGCAAAAAGTGATTGATCACGCGCGTTGGGCGCCCAGTGGCGATAACGCCCAGCCCTGGAGGTTTGAACTTAAAGGTGACACTGCATTCACCATACATATCGCCGATACGGGTGATACGGTTGTTTATGATCTGAATGGCTGGTCGACGCTCTTGGCCATTGGCGGGTTACTGGAAACCATAGAAATTGCGGCAACGCTGTTTACCCATCGGGCAACCATTGCGCAGTTGAGGCCTGATAAAACGCGCAGTCCTGTTTTTCATGTCAAACTGATTCCAGATGATACTGCTAAAGAGTCGCCTTTGGCGCCTTACATTAAGCATCGTACTGTTCAACGACGCAGTATGGGTACGCGACCACTGGCTGCGCATGAAAAGTCGATGATGGAGCGTGCGTTACCTGAGGGGGTGGAAGTCATATGGCTGGAATCTCAGCCGCAAAAAAACAAAGTGGCAAGGTTGTTGTTTGCCAATGGCAAAACCCGGCTGACCATGAAAGAAGCCTACCCGACACACAGGGACGTCATTGATTGGGAAAACCCTGTTAAAAGTCCCAATAAAATTCCCATTAAAGCGGTTGGGGTCGATCCATTTACGGCAGCAGTCTTCAAGTGGACAATGGCCAGTTGGCGAAGAGTTAACTTCATGAATACCTTTTTGGCCGGTACCTGGTTGCCACGTATCCAGTTGGACTGGCTGCCAGCAAAGAATAGCGCAGCGCATTTTGCTTTGCTTGCCGGGAAGGTGCCTGAAAACCACAATGACTACCTGTCAGCAGGACGTGCAATGCAACGTTTCTGGTTAACGGCATCAAAGCTGAATTTGGGTTTTCAACCTGAACAGACGCCAGTCATATTCAATCGCTATCTCAACTTATCTATAAAGTTTACGGACAGTAAGCATGTCTTGAATCATGCCATAAAGGTAAAGCACCGATTTGATCAATTATTCAGTGATAAAGCTGAACGGGTGGTATTTATGGGGCGCTTGGGGCGCAGTAAAATTCCCGTTTCTCGCTCCATCCGAAAAAATGGGTCTGAGCTGTTAGTTGAACCTGTGACGCAGTAGTTCTTTGCACGTGTGAAGTCACAGGCAATAAAAAAGGGTACTTGCAGTACCCTTTTTTATGCAGCTTATATCGACTGTTACATCACATTCACAATACGCGGTGTTATAAGAAATAACCGGACGGTTTTGACGTAAGTATCAGACTTCGACCGGAACATAGCGCCGACAAGTGGAATATCGCCCAGTACCGGTACCTTGCTGACACTTTGGTTATTGGATTCGTAATAATAACCACCAATCAACAGACTCTCATTTTCATCGATGACCGCCTGTGTGCTGATGGTGCTGTTCTTGATGGTGGGCAGCTCTTTGACATTCTCTGTGGTATCCCCCCGTGCGCCATCCTGAATGTTCACACTGAGATGAATCTTACGACCAGTGACTTCTTCCACGATGCGGGGGGTTACCTTGAGCACTGAGCCGTAGGTGACAGGAAACAGCTGGGCATCTTCGGTGCTGGCCACTTCCACATAGAATGTCTGACTGTTGTCCAATACGGCTTCCATGTTGTCCAGCGTCAGTACAGAGGGGCGGGCCAGAACCTTGGCTTTACCTTCTGATGAAAGGAGATTGACTTGCGTGAACAGCCGGCCACTGGTGTTCTGGATGATCGTACTGAAGGTGTCACTGGTATTGGTATCGCTGCTGAAAGGATTGAACTCAATAAAATCGCTGCCGCTGCTGTTGAGATCCAGTTTCCAGTTCACGCCGAGGCGATCCAGGCTATCGGTGTTGATATCAATAATGGAAACGTTGATTTCAACCTGGGCAAGCGGTTTGTCGAGTGTATTGATCAGGCTGGCGTACATCGCCATTTTGGTGGTGAGGTCATGCACGATGACGGCATTCAAACGACGATCGGCGTTGATATAGACATTCTCTGCTTTCACATTCGGGTTGGGATCCGACGATTGTTGTGCACCGCCACCGGCAGGCGTCGCTTTCTGCACACTCTGCATGGCCTGGTGGGTGACACCGCCACTCATGGACATACCGCCACCCTGTACAATCTCACGAAGAATACTGGCAACACCGGGAATCGTGACCTGCTGACTTCTGAAATTAAACGTTCGGTCGTCGGCCCACGCGTACTTCAGGGGAAATACCTTGACGGTCATCTGGCTCTTTTGCCGGGTGCCAGCCTTGGAATCAAGAAGTGACGCAGTTTGGGTGACCAGTTCCATGTACCGGGGAGGACCCGACAGGTAAATAATCCCTTCGGCTGGTTTGGCGCGCCAGTAGAAACGGTTATCCCAGATACCGATATCAATCAGCGTCTGACGGAATTCCTCGGCACTCATGTATTGCAGGCTGATAATTTCTTTTTCAATTTCCTGGCTGTTGTAGATGTAAAGGGTATTGCCGTCGAAGTACCAGATCAGGTTATTGATGTGGGCCATCTTGTCGAGGAATTCGACCGGGGTCAGTGGCCCGAAACGGCCATTGACGACACCTTCGACAAATTCGCTGAGTACAATCGGAATACCATAATTACTGGCGAAGTTTCGTAGCACATCGGCGACGGGTTCTCCGTTACCGAAATAGGCGTAAGGTTTGGTGGTATTAAAGGCTTGCCGTGGTTGTTGCGAGGGAAACGGCTCACTTATATTCGCCTGGTTTGCATTGGTTTGATGGGCCGGATAAGGGGCAGGGTTGTTCCGGGGCTGTGGTGGCGAGGTAATGGCCTGATTCTGGTTGATTTCGGACTGGTAGAAACGGTTATCCATCGGAACCCCTGCAGCTTCCTTCCCGGTCGCCGGTGCGTCTTCCGGCAGGAGCAACTCTTCAGGGTATTCATTGCCTGGCATGTAGATGATCTGGCCGACCATCACTTCATCGGGATCACTGATGCTGTTGTGATGGGACAGGAGGGCGACCGGGTAGCCATACATCTGGGCAATCTGGGAGAGGGATTCCCCTGGCTGGACGATATGCTTCTGAGTGTGGTTGGCTGAGGAATAACCGTTGTCGTACCCATAGCCCTGCTGTGCCAGACTCACTGGCGACAGGCTGAACATGAGTATCGAACCGGCGAGTGACAGTGCCGTCACAATTCGCATTGCTTTAACGCCTCCTTGCTGAAGTCTGGCCAAAACTCCAACAGAACCCCGCCGCTAAGGTCTGAGCACAGGATACGGCCTCATTCCGTTGATCATGTCCGTATGACAGGTGTTAAAAAGAATCGGACAACTTTAGTACGGTTTTATAACCTTGGGAAACCTTCAGGGTATCCCCCTTAGATGTCTTATTGCTTTGACTACTGATTCATTTATGCAATAAAAAACGACTTCAATATCACAAGTTTATACAACGAATAGCCAGTCTGCACAATTAACTGTCATTTGGCGGGACGGTTGATCGCTTATGGGGTTTCTCCGCCAGATTGTTGATCGCAAATAGCAAAAAGGCTGGATTTCAGCGGTTCCGGACAGCGGGGATTTTCACGGGGCTTCTAAACTTTTAAGAAGGCATAACTGCCCGTTTCTTGTATGGATGCAGGACGACGCTACGGATGGCAATGAATCTGGACATCAACCGCGGTCTGACCGGGATCAGCTACCTGACGGATACGTCTGAACTGCCTGAACTTGGTGCTTCCCGAAAAACCACCGTTTCCACTGCCAACAGTTATTCCGTCGCCGATAACGTGGGTGATGCCCTGGGCTATGACAACCAGGATAAAAAGCTCGCAGATTTCGCCCGTAATGCGGTGAGGCACCAATACAATGTGTCTGAGCATAAGGACAACCTGAAGGCGACAAAAGAATTCATTAGCGATGTGTTGAACAGCGATATTCCTGATGATGACAAGGCTGTGCTCAAGGCAATGCTGACGGAAATCGAACAGGATGAACTGCTCTTCCAGGATGCACAGATGCGCGGTCTTGTGCTGATAGCGGTGTAACGCATGGCGACAGAGATTGATCAGGCGAAGATCGACTGGCTGTTGACCCAGGCCTACACCAAGATGCGTCACCGTCAGTATAAAAGCAGCCTGGCGCTGCTCCAGGGATTGCGCGTTCTGGCGCCGGATCATCCTGAAGTTTACCGTATGTTGTCCTACACCCTCCTGCAGGCGGACCAGCCTGAAGAATGCCTGCAGATGGTCGATAAATACCTGCAATATCTGCCTTCAGCTGCGGACGATGAAGAGATCCGCTGGATAGAGGCCAGAGCCAGGTTGCGGCTGGATAAAACTGCGAACGGAGCCCAGCAAGGCGAAACTTCCGATTAACCGCCGTAGTCGACCGGCAGGGGACCATGAGCAGCCTCAGGATCAATTCAATTCTACAGGGTATAGGTGCCCGCAAGGATGTGATGCTGGCGATTCTGCTGGTATCCATTATCGTCCTGATTATCCTGCCCGTGCCGACGGTGCTGGTGGATGTGCTGATTGCCACCAATATGGGCATATCCGCCATCCTGTTGATGACGGCGATTTACCTGAAGTCTCCGCTTGAGTTTTCGACCTTCCCATCGGTTTTGCTTGTAACGACGCTGTTCCGACTGGCGCTGTCCATTACCACCACCCGTCTGATCCTGCTGCAGGCGGATGCCGGCCAGATTGTATACACCTTCGGTAATTTCGTGGTCGGGGGGAACCTCATTGTCGGGATGGTTATCTTCCTGATTATTACCATTGTCCAGTTTCTGGTTATCACCAAGGGGTCTGAACGGGTGGCGGAAGTCAGCGCCCGTTTCTCTCTCGATGGTATGCCCGGAAAGCAGATGAGTATCGACGCTGACATGCGTGCCGGTTCCATCGATATGGATGAAGCCCAGGCGCGTCGTGGCAGGGTAGAGAAAGAATCCCAGCTTTACGGCTCCATGGACGGTGCCATGAAGTTCGTCAAGGGTGACGCCATTGCCGGCCTGATCATTATCTTTATCAACATCGGTGCGGGCGTCAGCATCGGTGTGTTCCAGATGGGCATGACCTCCGGTGAAGCCCTGCAGCTATTCTCGATCCTGACCATCGGGGACGGACTGATCGCACAGATTCCAGCACTGCTGATCTCGATAACGGCCGGTATTATCGTCACCCGGGTGGCCAATGAAGATGCCACGGATCTGGGTAACGAGATCGGCAGCCAGCTGATGAACAAACCCAAGGCGCTGCTGGTAGGTGGCGGCCTGCTGCTGGGTTTTGCCACGGTACCCGGTTTTCCTACGCTGACGTTTTTGTTCCTTGCGGCGCTGGTAGGCGGTGGCGGATTGATGAAACTGCGCAAGTTGCGCCGTGAAGAGCTCCAGGAAGATGAGGGCGGTATTCCCGCCATGGCCGCGGCGGCGGATGGCAAGCCTGACAAAAAGCAGCGTCTGGACAAGCAGGAAGAATTTTCTCAAACCCTGCCTTTGATTATTGATGTGCCGACGTCGTTGCAGAATCGCCTCAATACGTCAGAGCTCAACGAAGAACTGCTGAAGGTCCGGAAGGCACTTTATATGGATCTGGGCGTGCCTTTCCCGGGTATTCACCTTCGCTTCAATGATGCCATCGAGGATGAGCATTACAAGATTCTGCTCAACGAAGTACCGGTTGCCAACGGCCATTTCCGGCAGGGCTTTGTGTTTGCCCGGGAGCAGGCTGAACATCTGGATATGCTCAAAATTCCCTATGAAATGGGTGAACCTTTTATTCCGTTACTGGATAGTCTCTGGGTACCTGACTCTAAAATAGACGCGCTGGATAACGCTGGCGTTAATTACATGAGTGATTCGAAGATCCTCACCCATCACCTGGCCTTCGTCCTCAAGAAATATGCGGAAGACTTTATTGGAATCCAGGAAACCCGCTACCTGCTGGAAAAAATGGAAGATACCTTTGGCGAATTGATCAAGGAAGTGCAGCGTCTCATCCCGGTCAATAAGATCGCGGAAATCTTCCAGCGACTGGTTTCCGAGGATATTTCCATCCGGAACCTTCGAACCATCCTGCAATCGCTGGTGGTCTGGGGGCATAAGGAAAAAGAAGTCGTGCAGTTGACGGAGTATGTCCGGGGTAGCCTGAAACGCTATATCAGTTTCAAGTACAGCAATGGACAGAATATTCTGCCCGTCTATCTGCTGGATCAGGATCTGGAAGATACCATTCGCAGCGGTATCCGGCAGACATCAGCCGGCGCCTACCTGGCTCTCGATCCAACGGTAACAGCACGCTTTGTGGAAGTGGTAAAGCAGACCATTGGCCGTATCGGCCACCTGGACAACAAGCCGGTGCTGATTACTTCCATGGATATCCGTCGTTATGTGAGAAAGCTGCTGGAAGCGGAAGTCTATGAACTGGCGGTTCTGTCCCACCAGGAATTGACGGAAGAAGTGACGGTACAACCACTGGGCAGAATTTCCCTGACCTGATCAGGTCTGGCGTCATTCAGAGTTCGTGGAGTGGGGGTTCAGGCTTTTCTAGTGAATCGTTGGATAGTTGTCCTCATCCAACCGTGCATAGACATACTGGTCGTAATATTTGCCATTCTTGCAGATGTTTTTACGCAATACGCCTTCCAGCTGAAAACCACATTTCACCAGCACTTTCTGGGAACCGATGTTGTATTCAATAACATCTGCGAACAGCCGCTTGATGCCACGCTTTTTGAACGCATATTCCGCCACACTGTTAACCGCCCTGGTGACGATGCCCTGTCCCCAGTATTCCTCACTGATCCAGAAGCTTATCTCGGCGCTGTTCCGGTGCACATCGCCCTGCACAAGGAAGCCAATTTCTCCGATAGCCTCTTTTTGGGTGGCAATGGCAAAGCGGCTTTCTGCTTCATGCTCCTTGGCGTGTTGAATCCAGTGACGGGCATGCTCAATGGTGTAGGGCACCGGGAAACTTTCGCGCTGGTTGACCGCGATATTGGGATTGTCCCCGTGTTTGGCCAGTCCGGATGCATCGCCATACAGCAGGCTGCGGAGTGAGACGTCGTCGGTGAGCTGGATGTCCATACAGCTGATACCTCCTGGATACAGAATCGTTATCAAGGGGAATATCGGCAGTCGCTGGATTCAGTTTATGGCCGGATGCTGTGATTCTGCAGTGGTTGTACTGCCTTGCGTCGTAATGTCATTCATGTTGTTGGGCTGGTCAGGAGAAATCGCCTATTTTTATTGCGTCATAAAGGCAAGGGGGACGCGTTAGGTCGTACGTTTCACGACCTGTCAGAAAGAGGTTTCAGCCATGTTGTCAGTCAAAGGGCGGGTAGGGAAGGTGTTGTGGTTATGCAGGTTCGGGATCCTGGTTCTCTGGCCCGTGATACTGTTTGCCCGACAGCAGAATATCGGAACCGACAGGTTGATTGTGCGATATGCCAGCCCTGTCCTTTACCAGGTGGATGGAGGCGTCGGGGCGCTACCACAGTATCCCGGTGCGGATGCGCAGTTACTGGCGTCAGCCAGCGCCCATCGGACAACGGCTGCAGGGGCCAGTGTTGTGCAGCTGTCCGAACGGTTACCGGTGTCTGAAGCGGAGGCGCTGTGCCGTGAGCTTGAGCGGCAGCCAGGCATCCTGTCCGCTGAACCGGATTATATCTTGCAGCATCAGTCCTGGTCAGACGATGAACAATTGCCGATTCGGGTCAGCCAGCAGTGGCATTATAACTGGGAGTGGGAGAGTGGTATTAACCTGTCCTGGTTTATGACACAGGGGCAGGGCGTGACTGTTGCCGTCATTGATACCGGAGTGATGCCTCATCAGGACCTGGTGCCAAACCTGTTGCCTGGCCATGATTTCATCCGCAATCCGCCAGGACTGCCAGTCGTCCCGGAGTCTGCCGGAGCCAGCCGTTATTCCCCGTCAAAGCGGGATAACGATTTCAGCCGTGCCTATGATCCCGGTGATTACGCCCGATCAGGCCTCTGCGGTGAGGATCTCCAGGGAAGGCCTGTTCCGCCGGAAGACCGTACCAGCAGCTGGCATGGCACCCATGTGGCCGGCATCATTGGCTCGGCGGGCGATGGACGTGGAAACGGGATTGCCGGTATCGGCTGGAAGAGCCGCATACTGCCGGTGCGGGTGCTGGGCGCCTGTGGCGGCTATACCTCGG
Source organism: Kistimonas ophiarachnellae (assembly GCF_057552235.1). NCBI lineage: Bacteria > Pseudomonadati > Pseudomonadota > Gammaproteobacteria > Oceanospirillales > Endozoicomonadaceae > Kistimonas > Kistimonas ophiarachnellae. The sequence goes on from NZ_BAAJPA010000005.1 coordinate 247,154, forward strand.
ATGTGACAGACGCCATGCTGTGGTCAGTGGGGCTCCCTGTGGCGGATCTACCCGGCAGCACCACGCCGGCAGACATACTGAACCTCGGGCTGGCAGGGGTTGGTGCCTGCTCGGGAGTATTGGCCGAGACAATCGAAAAGGTTCGGGAGACTGGGGCGATTATCGTGACTGCCGCAGGCAACCAGGGACAGGATGCCAGTCAGGTGATTCCGGCAGCCTGTGACGGGGTGATAACGGTTGCTGCTATGCAAGAATCAACCCTGATTCGGGCATCGTATTCCAATTTTGGCACGGCTGTTGATTTGTCCGCGCCCGCTGGTGAAATATCCGTGCCCCGAGAGGATGACCCTCCGCCGCAGGCGCGCGGCATCTATTCCACCTCGAATGCCGGTACCTTGCGCCCGGGAATCGATAGCTATGCCTATCGAACCGGCACCAGTATGGCGGCAGCTGAAGTATCCGGTGTACTGGCGCTGATGAAGTCCGTGAACACCACCCTGACGCCCGATGAACTGACCAGTCTGCTCACCGGGTCAGTTCACCTTTACCCCGAAGGCAGGATTTATTATTTAAACGAGTGCAGAGTCGGTGTGTGCGGTGCTGGTATTTTGCAGGCTGAAAAAGCTGTCAACGCCGCATACGGAGCCTATACCGGTCACAGGGATACATTACGTAAAGGAGAAGCGCAGCGTGATATCGTGGTGACCGCGCGTGAACCGAGGTATTTCACGCTTGAGCTGATTGAGCCGGTCACCAACCTGACTGTCAGCCTGGCAAAGACGTTTGATACCGAGTATGAGCCCGAACTGTACGTACGTCATGGCCAGCGGCCAACAGTGAATGATTTTGACTGCAAGACCCTGAAATTACAGTGCCGGTTCGATGAGGCGGGCGCAGGGATATGGCATGTCATGGTGATGCCTTATGGTCAGCACGGGTCGGTGAGAGGGTTATCCCTGGTGGCTGATTACGATGGGGAAGAGCAGCACCCGCCGTTAATCGTTGGCAACCAGGTCCGGATGACGATTCCCGGCCACACCCCCCGCGGTGTGACTGGCAGCCTCTATATTGCCGGTGAGGGCAGGGGCGCGCCGGAGCTGGGACTGGACATCACGCATCCGCACCGTGGGGATCTTCAGGTGACCCTGGTCAGTCCGGATGGTCAATCCTGGCGGGTCAGGGATGTTGATTCGCAGGACGTCGGCGCCAATCTTCATTATGCGGGGCCGGTAGCGCTTCAACCCGAAACAATCCAGGGCGTCTGGAAGTTGCAGGTCGCTAGCCCCTTTGGCGAGGAAGGGACATTGAATCACTGGCAGCTGACATTCCGCTGATTCAAAAAACAGGCAGGGGAGAAAATCAGACGGCTATCAAGCTGATTTGCTTAAAGGAAAGTTATTCTCGACCTGTTCTTCCGTGGCGCTGACGCGTCTGCTGGTTCTTGTCACAGTAATCGCATCCCTGCTGGATTTCATGACATTCAGCAACAAAAAACAACACAATTAGCTTACAATCTGCGCCCTGTCGCGGGATAAGCAGGCAGTCAACAAGGCGGCTCAGAGGGAGCCGCCTTTTCGATTGTAGAGTGAACAGAATGACCATCGAACAACAGGTCAGTGTGTGGCGTTACTTTATGTCCAACTATTCGGAATCTGGCTTTAAGAAAGTACAAGTGACGGCAAGGGGAACCAGCAAACTGGAAAGGTTGAGTCTTGGGGGGCACTGCAACGTAGGCATTACCGATGCCGTGTTTATCCATGAGACAGCGGTTTTTCCGGTCACAAAATTCACCACCAGAGGGACGGCCAATCTCAATCCGCTGGCGATGAAGATTAAGGGAGATCCCCGTAGCTTTATTAATGAAGCCCTGTCCAGGAACGAAACAACCAGAGAGCGAGTCTTTTCAGGACAGAATCATTCTGCGATTGTCGGCCTGCACAAGCCTCATTATCACGTCAATGGCAACATCCTGATGAAAGGGATGAACGACAGACAGGCGCCGGTTGAGGATCAATTGTCCGGCGCTTGATTCCAACCCCCCTGATTTGCCTGTTAACGGGCAGAGATTTTCATCGTATGGCCACATTGGCTATGCGGTGACCTTTTAATGTGTTCGTGGTTTGACATGGCCTGCTTCGGGCCGGATTGGATGAGTCCATATCATGAGTATTTGGGTAAAAGCGTTAATGTCTTTATTCCTGCTGACGGGAGCAGGGCTGGCACAGGCCGCTGGCGGCAATGGTGCGGTGCTTGGCGCCACGGGGGAACCGTTGGCGTACCTGTGTATCGCGGTTTTTGTGGTGGCTTATATTGCCGTCATTGGTGAGGAAGTGTTGCATCTGCGGAAGTCCAAGCCTGTGATTATGGCGGCTGGGATCATCTGGGCGCTGATCGCCATTATCGCCCGGGATCATGGTGTCAGTAAGGATGAAGTTCATGCGGCATTGATCCATGTATTGGTGGAATACAGTGCCCTGTTCCTGTTCCTACTGGTGGCGATGACTTATATCAACACCATGGAAGAGCGGCAGGTATTTGCTGCATTACGCGCAAAACTGATTCAGCGGGGATTGAGCTTCCGGCAACTGTTCTGGGTAACCGGCGGACTGGCATTCTGCATATCCCCGGTGGCGGATAACCTGACCACTGCATTGCTGATGGGCTCAGTCATCATGGCCGTGGGCGCTGGCAATAGTCGCTTTATCACCATGGCGATGATCAATGTCGTGGTAGCGGCCAACGCGGGTGGCGCATTCAGTCCCTTCGGTGATATCACTACCCTGATGGTCTGGCAGGCCGGAAAAGTCGATTTCTTCGGTTTCTTCGCACTGTTCCTTCCGTCGCTGACGACGTTTTTGGTGCCTGCGTTAATCATGAGCCTGTTCATACCGGCAGAAAAACCGGTCAGTGTGGATGACAATACGGAAATCAAGCAGGGCGGATTAGTGATCTGTGGCCTGTTTATGTTGACGATCATCCTGGCGGTGAGCTTTGAGAAACTGCTTGGGTTACCGCCCTTCATGGGCATGATGACCGGCATGTCATTACTGATGTTTTATACCTGGATGCTGAAGAACGGCCACCGGTTGTGGGGAAAGAGAGTCGCCAAAGATGCGATACGGGGCGAGCTGGATTTCTTCCTGAAAGTCGCCAGGGCGGAATGGGATACCCTGTTGTTCTTCTTCGGTATCCTTTTTTCCGTGGGCGGTCTGGGATACCTGGGTTACCTGGAGCTTGCCTCCGCTACCATGTATACCGATCTGGGACCTTCGATCACGAATATCCTGGCGGGTGTGGTGTCTGCGGTGGTGGATAACATTCCGGTCATGTTCGCCATTATCAGCATGAGTCCGGAAATGAGTGAATTCCAGTGGTTGCTGGTCACCTTGACGGCCGGTGTCGGCGGCAGCATGTTGTCGATCGGCTCTGCTGCGGGTGTGGCCTTGATGGGGGCAGCCAGGGGCAACTATACCTTCATGGGGCATCTGCGCTGGTCGTGGGCGATTGCCCTTGGTTATGCTGCCAGCATTGGTATGCATTTCCTGGTGAATGGCTAAGCCGGACTTAACAAGCAACGACTGCTATCCAATGTGATCGCAAGAAGATTAGTGAATGTCCCGAGCTTATCGGGCAAACGTATACGCTTCGGTGGCCGGTTCGATAGCTATGTCTATCGAACCGGCACCAGCATGGATGTGGTCATGGTATCCGGGGTGCTGGCGCTGATGAAGTCAGTGAACAACACCTGCCGCTAATGTGTGGAAACCAAGTCCGGATGATGAATGTTTCCGAAGAAGGTTGAGGCATTTGCCAACGTGGGCTGATATGACGCTTGTGTGGGTCGGGTTTACGCCTAACCCAGCGCATGTAAATACCAGTTCACTCCCCAGACACTCAGGAACGTCACAATAATCCCACCGAACGTGATCCAGAACTGGCGGGAGAAAGTGGATAACTCCAGTTTCAGGCCTGCTTCCACCAGCTTGATCTCCCCCCTGATGTCCTTGATTTCTCCCCTGATGTCCTTGATTTCGCCCCTGATGTCATTGACCTCACCCTTGACCTCCTGAATCTCTCCCCGGGTTTCCTGAATTTCCTTTTTCATGGAATGGATATCCTTCCGCACTTCTTCCCCCAGGCCCGTGATGGCGGCCTCGGTGCGAAACTGCATCTGAAGCAGGGTTTCCTGCATCACCAGCAGGTCTGATTTTGTGGCGACATGCTCGGGGGAGAGACTTTTGTCGAGCTGGTTTGCCAGTTCCGCATCAATGCCGAGGCGCGTGAGTTCGTTGAAGAGATTTTTCGCCATAATCCTTACCGTCGCGTTGTTGAAGCATTTTACCGGTGACAACAAGCGTAGTGGCTTTTATGAAAAACGCTAATAGCCGTCTCTTCCGGGATGACATGAACCTGAACCTGCCTTGAATGGGAAGGGCATTTACTGTAAAAGTTGCGGTTGGACGACATGGCTCGTTTAATTGCAATACCCAGGGAAAAGGTTGATGTTGAATAAAAAGAAAACAGTGCTGTCGCTTTCTATAGCGGCTGCAGTTGGCTTGTCTGGTTGTGCGTCTCTTGAAAATTATACGAACTATAGCGGCACAATAACCGGTTGCCTGAGCGGCGCAGCCCTTGGCTATCTCGCCGATGGTGAAAAAGGCGCCTACGTCGGTGCGGCTGTTGGTTGTGCTGCCGGTTTCCTCTGGGATAAGCGGCAGGCAAAGATTCGGGAAATCGCGGCGGCCCATGAAGCCGCCCAGGCCACGGAGATTGACAAGGTTTCGATAACATCAGCCTCCGGGGATAACACCCCGTTAAAGGCTGAAGTCATGTCTGCGAGCTACGCCAAAGAAGAAGTGTTTGCCTCTTCATCAGCCCGGTTGACTCAAAAAGGGAAAAAATTCTATCGGGAATTGGCAAAAACCTACCAGGCGGATGGTAACAAGCTGCTGATTATTGGCCATGCTGACGCGTCCGGCTCCGCCACCTATAACCAGCGACTTTCTGAAAAAAGGGCGAAATCCGTTGCCGGATTCCTCATGTCTGAAGGGATTGCTGAAGACCGGCTGTACTACCAGGGCGCCGGTGAATCGCGGCCGGTGGCTGACAACAGTACGGCCCATGGACGCACGCTTAACCGCCGCGTTGAGATCGTCGAACTCAAGGCCGGTGATAAAGCCACACCGGTTCAACAGGAGCAGATGCTGGCCAGCTATAGCCGGAAACAGAAGGCTGACCAGAGAAACATTATCGCCTATGGCAAACCGGCGACCTCAGCAACAAAACCGGCTGCCTCTGGCAAGGCGGCGGTCGACTTTGGCGGCAAGCCGGCTGACCGGAATTCCAGTCTTTACGCGCTGCTGGGTGAACCCAAAAAGGGACTCAGCTTCAGCCTGTTTGAAACGGCGTACGCCGATGAGGACCTGCGGCGTCGCGGTAACTGCCTGCAGGATGAGCCAAGAATCAGTGGTAACCTCAAGCGTTTGACGGATGATTCCGCCATCCACTATTCCACAGGCGATTACATGCGGGGGATGAATAACGCTGTCTGGTTTAACAAAGTCAATGGCCACATGGTTGCGTTGTCTCCTGTTGCCGTGCTTGCGGATGCCTCCAGCGTGAGTCAATCGCCCAGGGTGAAATTGTATAAAAGCGGTTATGGGACTAACAGTAAGCCGGATTACCAGGTCCCAACCCGTGTCAATGTCTATGACGGTGAAGATGCCCTGCTCTACCGGGTCTTTGCCAAAGACAACAAGGCGCCTTTCCAGTGTATGGATATTGTATTGCCAAAATCAGGGCAGACGGTTGCCAGGGCCGGGGAGCTGTTCTATTCAAGCGGCCAGGAAACGCTGGTAGCCTCTTACCAGCCAAAACGCATCAAATAAAAAACAATAAACGGACGTTCACATTTTTACTGTGAGCTTTTCAGGACAATACCCAGAACAATAAGGATTTTCATGGACGCTATTTTTTCAATGCTTAACGAGTACCGGCTGCTGGTTGGTTTGCTGCTAAGCATCATGACCACTGCGGTAATGATCATGCTGTGGTGGGACAAGGTTTCTTTCTGGTGGTTGAACACCTGGTACAAATTCCCGCTGATCGGCAAGACAAAACGGCTTTCCCGTGATTACCAGTCGTCTACTGCCCGCGATGGCGCAGACTGGCTCGCCAGTGAGGATACCCTGTGTGCCGATTTTGCCAAACACTACAGCAAGATCGACAAGGACGAAGAGCTTTTCAGGAAAAGTCAGGACTACCTTGCCAAGGCCGATGAGATCGGACGGAACAATCTCCACTTTATGGGGTGGCTACTGATTGCCGCGCTGGTGTTTGTCGAGGCCATGGGTTTCAGTTATGTCCTTTCCGGATATACCATCCCGGGCGCCTCTGAAAACCTGCAGAAACAAGGGGCGCTGGGCATTGCCTTTATCATATCCGTGCTTCTGGTGGGACTGACCCACTGGACCGGGCACGAACTTCATTTCAACTCTCTGGTCAAAAAGGCCAAATCCTGGTGGAAACAGGATCGTCAGCGGGACAAGAATATCGCGCCGCTCAGGCCGGATACCAAGATTACGCTGGATAAGACATTGAATGACGACGCCGCGCCCCAGTGGCAACAGCTGGTGAATCGTCTGACGACAAATCATACTGTCAATGCGAATTATACCGTTACCACGATAACAGCCATCGCCATTCTGGTTATTGCTGTGCTGGCAACGTTTGTACGGGGACAGGTGCTGGAAAAACAGCACATAGAAGAAGTTGCCATGATGGGGCAGGCCACTGCTTCACAGACGCTGTCCGATGACCCTTATGCCGATGCAATACCCGCAGATTTGCTGGCTGAACAGTCTGAAGCGGATACAAAGGCGAAAGAGGATGCCTGGGAGCGGGAGAAAAAAGGCGGCTGGGGAACCTTTATCTTCCTGGCATTTTTGTTTGTGTTTCTGCAGATTTTTGGTGTCCTGATCGGTTACAAAACAGGGTTTGCTGGTAAAGAATCCAAAAAAGCCAGAAAGGAAATAGGCAACTTTAAAAGTGAAAGGGAGTTTAAAAACCATTACACCCGGCTGAAGCAGCAGCTTGCCCGAACAGCGCAGAAACAGCTGACGGACCTGCAGCAGAAAATGTATGCCCGGGCCGAGAACGAAAGCTGTGACGCTGAACAGACCCGGGTTCTCAATGATTCGGGCAAGCGTACTTTCCTCGCCTATATCGACCATGCGGAACAACAGGAATCCGAACATTATGTGCAAAGTGCCGCCAAGGATATTGAGCGGGATTCCCGTATAGAGTCTATCGCCCAGCAGCCTGTTGATCCGCTTTCCCAATCCGAGACCAGGGAAGAGACACCTGAAGAGATGGAGGCGCGGATAAAGGCTGAAATACTGGAAAAAATGGCAAAGAAAAAGGCGCAGGATGCCAAACGGGAAACCGAAGAAGAAATGAGAGCACGCCTGGAGCGCGAGATACAGGAGGAACAGCAGGCATGAGATTTCACACGGTAACCGCGTTCGCTGCCATTTTGCTTTCATCGTTTGGTCATGCCGCCGAGCGCAATGATATCCCCGGCTGTTATGAATATGCCGGCGTGGACAGAAAGCTCGCCCAGGCTGATGCGTCCCGCAGCCTGACGGTCGCTGTCGATGGCACTTTTTCTCCGGATGTAAAGCTCAAGCGATCTGTCCATGAAAAAGTGCATGACTACCTGAAACCCGGCGACCGGATTACTGTCCTTGGCTTTTCCGCCTATGTTGGCGACAACTACACGGAGATCAAGTTCAGTGGCCAACTGGATGGACGCATTGCCGACCGGGACAGTATCAGCAAAAAAGCACTGCAGAAGTTCGATGCCTGCATCGGTAAGCAGCGTGCCTTTGTTCGGAAAAAGATTGATGAGGCGATCAAGTCATCGTTCAAATCCGATGACGTGTCTGTCCCCAAAACAGAGTTGATCAGCAACATATCCGACCTTGTTGCCCCGATCGTGGCTGCAGATCCGGCGTCTGATAAAAAGTTGCTGCTGGTCTCGGACATGCTGGAAAACTCAGACATCACCAGTTTTTACAAAGCCGGTGGGGTCAGGGAGCTGAACCCTGACAGTGAGCTGGCCAAGGTGGTCCAGGCCCAGATGCTGGCCGACTTTTCCGGAGCCAGTGTCTATATCATTGGCGCAGGATGGCTGGCGGATGATTCCCGTGGCTACAGGGGCGGGAAAACCATGAGGCAAATCAAACACTTCTGGCGTCTCTATTTTGCCGAATCCAATGCGGACCTGGTGGGTTTTGGTCAGCCTGCGCTCCTGATGGAGCTTTAGTGAGTGCCTGGGCAGAATTCATCGCATATTTTGCCACCCGGAGCCCACGGTGCGTGGGCTTGCTGGCTGATAAAGTCCAAGTCTGGAGGCTGAATAAAACACTGCCTGATCATAGTACGGCCAGGCAGTGCCGTTAATTTTCTGGAACCTGTTTGCCGGCTCTGTTGCCTAACTGTGAGGCTGTGTGACATAGGCAATTGTGTCGGTAAACGAGCCTGTCTATAACATGCTGAAAGATATGGAATTCAAATATGTGTTTGAATTGCATGGTAATAATTAAGTCGGTAAATAGATTTCCTGATCTCATAAACCAGTCGTGCAATGGTTGAGAATTAGATGCAATGAGGGAAATCCCCTTGTTGCCAGGACTGACAGCATCAGGCTGGATAGTAAGGTAGCCCTGCTTAGAATAGGGTGCGTAAAGGAGTCATGGATGGCTTCTTTTACACGCCGTATCCCATTTTTGTGGATGACAGTGTAAATAAGTCTACTACGCCGTATTTGAAAACCAGTAATTGCTAAAGTGTTACTGTAATTTGGGCTACAGTAATAATATGAAATTTTATAAACGTGAAAGCGAAATTTCTCTGTTACGAGATTGGAGCGAGGCGGCCGCCAGTCAAAATACAGGGCATATGTCACTGGTAGTAGGTCGGCGGCGGGTAGGAAAGACTGCTCTGCTAAACCGGGCGTTCAGTGGCGCGCCCTGCTTGTATCTGTTTGTTTCTCGCAAACAGGAATCCCTGCTATGCGAAGAATTTACCGATCAAATACGGGCCGCACTCGATATTCCCGTGTTTGGAAAGCCTACCCGGTTACGGGAGATCATGGAAATCCTGCTCCAGTACAGTCAGTCAACGCCGCTGACAGTAATTTTGGATGAATTCCAGGATCTCTACCGGGTAAACAAGGGATTTTTTTCTGAGTTGCAGGATCTTTGGGATCGCTACAAACCAAAATCCCGCATGCACTTGATTTGCTGCGGTTCACTCTACAGCCTGATGACACGTATTTTCCAGGATCAACGTGAACCGTTATTTGGTCGAGCAGATCACCGGATTAACCTTCAGCCATTAAATCCCCGGTACATTGCTGAATTACTCCGGGATACCGGGCGCTTCTCTCCGGAACGGCTGCTGAGCTGGTACATGCTTAGCGGCGGTGTGCCAAAGTACCTGGAATGGTTGTCTCAATCAGATAAAGGCACCGAACTCTGGCCCAGCCTGATTAACGAGCACAGCCTGATTCTGGAAGAAGGGCATTACCGGCTTGCGGAAGAATTTGGTCCTGAACACGGCATCTATTTTTCCATCATGGGCGCTATTGCAGCCGGCAAGACCAGTCGGCCTGAGATTGAGTCGGTTCTGGAAGCATCGGTTGGACCTCATCTTGAGCGGCTGGAAAACGAATTCGATATCCTCAGTCGTCATACACCCGTATTGTCCAATCCGGGGACCAGGCTGGTGCGTTACCGGATTCGGGATGCGTTTCTGGCCTTCTGGTTCCGGTTTATTTATCGCTATCGAAGCGCGGTTGAAATTGGTAATTATGCGTTTATCTGTCAGGCGATTGAGCGCGACTACTCGACCTGGAGCGGTGCATGGCTGGAACAAATTATCCGTGAATGCCTGGCTGATAGTGGCAATTTCAATGTTATTGGTAGCTACTGGGAGCGTGGTAACCAGAACGAGATTGATATCGTTGCGCTGAATGAGCTGGATAAAAGCGCCATAATTGCAGAGGTCAAACGAAATCCTGCCAATATCCGCCTATCCAGACTGGAGGAAAAGTCCTTTCGGCTACGCCAGAAGTTGAAAGGTTATTCCGTTGAATTAAAGGGATATTCAATGTCAGATCTTGAACGTATGATGGAACTGTAATAATCGGATTTGCCAATCAGGCTGCATGAAGAGTGGGGATCAGTTCAGAGCACGAGCTATTAGAACCCTATTTCAGCAGCTCTCAATTTTGGGTGATGTTTCAAACCGTTGACAGAGACTGGAGAGGATATCCAATACCGAGGGAGTAGTAACAGATGAGATGTTAAAGGTGGCTTCACTATCAACAGATGTGATACACGACCCAACTTTGAGAGTTATGAATCAAAAGAGGCGACATCTATCCTGCCACAGCGGGACACCCTGCTCACTAAGTTTGATTTTCGACAATGTTGTAGTTGGATGAGCGAGATTGCCAGTGTAACAGCTTCTGAGTTTTGTGTATGATTCTTGACGTTTAGTTATACATAATTTCGCCTTTGTAAATAATTCTGATATGAAAAAACTAACATCCATGGCCATGGCTGTGATGCTTACGGGTTGTGCAACACAGTCACCTCATATTGCAATACAGGACGCACCTGTAAGCCAAAGTGAGCAAAGATCTGCACAAAATGATGCTATCAAAAATGCGCGCGAGCAGGCCTTATCTCTCAAGCGAAAGATCGCCATAGGTAGAATGACAAATGAAACCACTTATGGACGCTCCCTTCTTCGTGACGAGCATTTGGATCCTTTGGGTAAGCAGGTGAGCGATATGCTTTCCGCCCGTCTGATCAACTCAGGAAATTTTCTGGTTTTTGAGCGCCCGGATATTTCCCGCATAAAGCAGGAACGGCAGGCTTTTGGAGTTAATGGCGAACTGGTTGGAGTGGACACTCTGATCGTAGGCTCTCTCACTGAATTTGGCCGAAGCGTTACTGGTGAAAGTGGCTTTCTGAGCAGTACAAAAACACAATTAGCGCATGCGAAAGTTGAGCTGAGACTTGTGGATGTCAAAACCGGTCAAGCATTTTTTTCTGCCAGCGGAGCTGGTGAAGCCACGCAGGAGAGTGCTTCTGTAGCAGGTTTTGGTTCCAGGGCTGCATATGACGGTACGCTGACCGACAAGGCGATTGCAGCTGCCATCAGCGATGTGATTGATGAAATGATACAGAAAATGATGGAGCGTCCATGGAAGACTTCTATCCTGGACGTTGTTGATGGGCAAATATTCATTAGTGGTGGGCAGAGTCAAGGACTGACTGCGGGCAAGCAGCTTAGCGTGATGACCAAAGGTAAAACGGTGAAATCAAAACAAACTGGTTTCATGGTCACTCTGCCAGGAAGAGAGGTTGCCAAGGTTGAAGTCGTCTCTACCTTCGGTGACAGTGAAAGCAATGAAGGTAGCCTAGTAAAGGTGACCAGTGGGGCAATTAAAGGCCATAGCTTAGATCAGCTGGAAATTGTCGAATAAATCAAGGATCGAATATTATGCTTAAAATCCCGGCTCTTGCAGCACTTGTTTTGGCTTTTTTCACCCTTTCAGGGTGTGTAAACACGCCCACTGCAAAGGTACAAGCGAAAGATGACAGACCTTTGATTATGTTCACTGGCGCTAAGTCCGATGACGTGGTGGTTATAGATGGAATACAAATGGGCAGTGCCTCCGATTTCAAAGACGGGGATACAGCCCTTCGCATTGAACCAGGTACGCACTATCTGCAAATCCAAAGAGAAGGTGTCAACGTCCTAAATCAGAAGTTTTATGTTGCTGATGGCGTAAGTAAAACCTTTGCAATTGGTGCTGAATAATGATGAGAAAGTTTGTTGCACTGACCTTTGTTGCAGTCTCAATCCTTTTGTCTGGGTGTCAAACAAACCAGGGACTCTATTACTGGGGTGACTACGAGTCAGGACTTTATAGTTACTACAAAGACCCGGCAGAGTTGAGTGCCTTGTCTGAGCAGATTCGGCTGGCAATAGATGAAGCAAATGGGCGAGTGGCTCCGGGTATGTATGCTGAATATGCAACGCTGATGTTGCATCAGGGCAAAACAGACGAGGCAATCATTTACTACACCAAGGAAAGAGAGCTTTGGCCTGAGAGTCGACAGTTGATGGATGCCATGATCAGTAACCTGAAACGCAAACAAAAATCTGACAGCCAAAAGGATGTATAAATGATTCGCAAAACGAAACTATGGCTGATTGCTTTTGGGATTAGTCTTCTGACCGGCTGTGCAACTCAGGCACCTCAGGTTGATTTTACAGCTTTTCAACAGGAGAGCCCAACTTCAATACTCGTAGTTCCTGTGGTTAATGAGTCTGTTGATGTTGATGCACCCAATTACTTCCTTTCCACCATTTCTACACCCTTGGCAGAGAAGGGCTACTATGTCTTTCCTGTCAACACAGTAAAAACAGTGTTGGAAGGTGAGGGGTTATATGATGCGAACCTTGTGCATTCTGCAGACCCAACGAAACTGGGTGAAATGTTTGGCGCGGACTCGATTCTTTATGTCACCATCAATAAGTGGGATGCACAATATATCTTACTGAGTACCACTGTAACAGTTGGATTTACGTATAAAATCGTAAGTGGTAAGACCGGTGAGCAGCTGTGGACAGCGAACAAGGTTATGCAGTACACACCTCAACAGAATAATTCTTCCGGAAATCCTATGGTAGACCTTGTGGCTATGGCTGTTTCTGCGGCAATTACCCGTGCAGCACCGAACTACTTGCCATTGACTCGGCAGGCGAATTACCAGGTTCTCTATATTGATCCTACCAAGCTGCCTAACGGCCCCTACCTGCCGAAAAAGTCCTGATCGGACTGAAATGTTGTTATTGGTAATGGCTCTTCCTAGCAGGTGAGAGCCATTAACTTTCCAAAAATACTAGTTTTGGGGCAGAGATATATTGCACTTAAAAATCAGGGAGGGGTCAAAGTCCTGATCAATTATCAATATAAATACCCTACTTAATTTTCTATCACTGTTTTTCAAGCAGCTCATAAATCCCGCCAAGTATATCCCATTTAAATTTCACCCACTCAGGTGCGAGAAGGTACTGATGGGCGCCAGAGCCGGTCAGTCGATGGAAAAGCAGCTCTTTCGGAGCGGTTCTGATGATTTCGACCACAGTATCCACATAATCGTTCATGGTCAGCTCTGGTACCAGGCCTTGTTTCCACTCCCGGGCCAATTGTGTGCCTTTTACTATGTGGAGGGGGTGAATCTTGATGGCTTTTACGCCCAGGTCCAGCACACGCTGGTAACTGGTCAGGGTGTCTTTTGCGGTTTCCCCCGGAATACCCATGATCAGGTGGGTGCACAGGTTCAGGCCGAATTGGTGCACACGCTGTACGGCATCCTCGTAATCGGCGAATGTATGGCCGCGGTTGATGCGTTCCAGCGAGGCATCAAAGCTGGATTGCAGACCGAGTTCCAGCCAGATTTCGTGGCCCTGTTGTTGATAGTCAGCAAGCAGAGCCAGCACAGGGTCAGGGACGCAATCGGGACGGGTGCCGATGGCCAGACCGATAATCTCGTCAGCCGCCAGTGCTTCATCGTAGAGCGCTTTCAGGCGCTCAATCTCGCCGTAGGTGTTCGAATAAGACTGGAAATAGGCGATGAAGCGGCGCGCCTTTCGCACCTGTTCCACACGTGTTCTTGCAGCATTCAATTGTGCAGTCACGGAACCCGCTTTGGTCGAAGCCGGGCTGAACGAGTTGTTGTTACAGAAACTGCAGCCGCCAATGCCTTTGGTGCCGTCACGGTTGGGGCAGGTGAAGTCAGCGTTGACGGACAGTTTGTGAATCGGTTCTCCGTATTTTTGCCGGAGATAATTGCCAAAGGTGTTGACGTAACGGGTCAGATCCATAAGCGCGTGATGACGGGTTGTCAGAAACCTGTCGGTTGGCCTCTGCAGTGATTGGAAAGGGGGAGACTGGATGGTTGGCACAATACGTGATCAGCGTGCCTGCCACTATCCGTGTTTTTGCTGATCAGTTTATTGGAGGCTTTGGGAGATGGCTGCCGGCCTGTGGCCGGCACTGGCGTGAAAGCAGGTGCTTACTGATACTTTCGCATCTTCTCGAGGACATCCTTGACGATGCGGCGGGCATTGGCCTCGGTGGCCTTGCTGTTCTTGTTTTCTGACTGGCTTTTGCTGTCGATGATGCGGGTTGCCAGCTTGCGGGCCACGGACGCCACCAGTTCATCCATGAACGCTTCGTCGAACCAGGGCATGTCGCTGAACTGGATCTGGACCAGCTGAGTTTCCTTCTTTTTCTTGCCCTGCTCAGAGAAATGGATAGCAAAATCCCCGTTATCGGACGCGCTCTGACTGATGGTCAAAGTAAACTGTTCGCCGCTCATGACTATCCATCTCCAGACTGTTATACCCTGATTGTCGGCAGGGGCATGACCGGCTTTACGGTCTTATTTCATGCAATGTTGCCTTTGCATGCCTGGGCGGTATTTTTCTGTTCGGGATGCCATTTATCTGTTGGCGGCGAAGTTCAGACTGTGTTCTGCGGTGTTTCAGTTTTGCACATTTTCCCAATCATTCAGGGGGGAGTTGTCATGATTACTGATATCCAGATGCAGTCGCTGGTTCAGCGGATTGCCCATCATGCCACTATGGCGGTGCTGCACGGAAGAATGCCAAAGGATCAGGCGATTGATAATGCGATTCTCTCCACGCTGGAGCGGGTGGAAGATGAGAAAACCCATGAAGAGCACTACCTTTTTTCAAACACAACAGGCAGCCTGGCGCTGGACCTGAGTGATATGCAACGGCTTGAAATGGATGCGGGCAGAGCGTTTCTCCAGGAGGTTCAGACTGAAGATCGCAAGGATGTCATTCATGGCGTGCTGGTTGTGGCCGTATTGGCTGTCATTGCGGCTTTGACCTGGTAATTCTCCGCGGAGTCAGAGTCTGCCGCTGACTCCGCTGCACACAAGTGATTATTGCTTAAGGTATAAATGCCGGGTATAGACCTGATCCTGCGGGCTTGAATAGTAGTTGCCCACCCTGGGTGATACCAGGCGTGCTGTCACATAGTGATACAAGGGAATCACCGGCATCTCCTGATTCAGAATCCCTTCCAGTTTCTCGTAGATTTTTTCTCGCTTGTGAATATCCAGCGTTGTCAGCGCCATTGCCATTAACCGATCATATTC
The DNA here is from genome assembly GCF_057552235.1 of Kistimonas ophiarachnellae. Lineage (NCBI taxonomy): Bacteria > Pseudomonadati > Pseudomonadota > Gammaproteobacteria > Oceanospirillales > Endozoicomonadaceae > Kistimonas > Kistimonas ophiarachnellae. The sequence continues at coordinate 262,429 of NZ_BAAJPA010000005.1, forward strand.
GGGATGATGGAACCGGGCTTTATTGCTGCTGTGATCGCTGACAAAAATTGACAGCATGCTGGATGTCTCATCAAAATCTGCAATCCAGCTGGCACGCGCCAGGTCAAATTGTCCCAGTTTGATGGATTCAACGGCCGCTTTCCATTCCTGGTTGACCAGCTCTACATCGGCGCCTAATGCCTGTTTCCACATCTGGGCGATAGCAATGGCAATTTTCTTGCGTGACTCGCTGGTGTTATAGAGGATGCTCACTTTCAGGGGATTTGCCGACGAATAGCCTGCCTGCCGATAAAACGCCCGGGCTGCGGCCAGCCGCTCTTCCTGTGACATCAGCTGGTAATCCGGTGTGTAGTCCGGCATGGACGTGGTGTAAGACGGCGTGAAGGTATAAGCCGGGATCTGCCCTTCGCCCAGCACTTTTTCCGTCAATGCCTGCCGGTCAATGGCGTAGGATAGCGCCTTGCGCAGATTGACATCCTTGAACGCACCCTTGCGGGTATTAAAGGCGTAATACTCTGTGCCCAGCAGGCGGGACAGGTGTATCTCTGCGGCCTGTTTTTTCCTGATATGGGCATAGTAATTGGCAGGAAGGCCACTGGTAATATCGAGTTCGCCGGCCTGGTAGCGATGATATTCGGCAGAAGGGGATGTCAGCGGCAGATAGGAGACGGTTAGAATTTGCAGATGCCTGTGAGAAGGGTGACGTTTATTCGCTGTCAACTCGATATGTTCATTGACGACCCAGTCTGTCAGGGTATAAGTCCCGTTGCTGACGAAATTGTTTTTGTCGATCCAGTTATCACCATGTTGCCTGACGATTTTCTGAGGCACAGGGAATAGCACCGGGTGGGTCAGTGTTTCCAGAAACCAGGCCAGGGGGCGATCCAGCGTCACCTCAAACGTGTCTGGTGACAGGGCGGCGACGCCCAGGTGCGAAGGTGGGCGTTCCCCCCGAATAATGGCGCTCGCATGGGTGATGCCCAGCATTTCGAGGTACCAGGCATAAGGGGAGGCTGTTTTGGGATCCACGGCGCGCTGCCAGGCATAAACAAAGTCTTCCGCGGTGACCGGGGTGCCGTTTGACCATTCACTGTTTCGGAGATGAAAGGTCCAGACACGGCCATTTTGGCTAACCTCCCAGCGGGAAGCCTGCGCGGGCATAATATCCCAGCTTCGGTCACGGGTTACCAGGCCATCAAACAGGTCATTGGCAATGTTGATGGCTGGCAGACTGTGTATCTGTTGAGGATCAAGCGATTCAGGTTCTGCCGCATTGCCCCGAACCAGGTGGCTGCCCGAGAGTTTGGCAAAAACACTACCGACGCTCGCCAGGGAGACAGCAATGCAGAGCAGAAGGCAAAGCGACTTGCGAAGTGAATGGCTGTGTGACATGCCTGTGTTTCCCCTTACTGTGATCGCTTAACAGGTTTTAACTATCGTCTTTTTTATGCGGATTGTGGATAACGAGGCGATGCCTGATTCACGGATCCGACTGGCTGACAACTATTCTTATAGGAACGGCAGATAAAAATACACGTGCTTTTCCTATAGTTTTTAAGCAGTTTATTAACCTTTAAAAATACTGCTCACACGCCAAAGCTCAAGGGAAAAGAACGGATTGTTTTGTGAATCAGGAGGAATGGGGCAATGTCGCAGGTAAATAATAATGGCCCGATAGGGCCGATTGATCCCTCCGGACAACCCGGATCGACCGGGAAACCCACCGGTCAGGTCGATCAGACAGATGCGGATGCCTTCGCCAATATGATGGACGGCGATGACACCGCTGACGCGACCCAGGCGGGCGAAGGCACAGAAGAAACCACGCGGGAAGAATTCGAAGAGCTGTTTCGCCGTAATTCTTTCCAGCAGTTCATGGAACAATCCAAGAAGCTGGTGGATGAAGCGAAAAAGAACAGTGAGGGCTGATCAGATTTCTTCGCGATCCACCGGTTGTGCCTTGCCATTTTCATCAATGGCCACATAGGTAAAGATCCCTTCCGTCACTTTGGCCCGGGTCTGGTTATAGGGCATGCCCATGGTCCAGACTTCAATGCGAATCCGCATTGAGGTTCTTCCCACCTTCAGAATATCGGTATAACAGCAAACGATCTCACCGACCCGAACGGCCTGGTGGAAACTCATGGATTCAATGGCCACGGTCGCAATCCGGCTATGACTGCGCCCCTTGGCGGCCAGACCACCCGCGATATCCATCTGGGACAGCAACCAGCCGCCGAAGATGTCGCCATTGGGGTTGGTGTCAGCCGGCATGGCCAGGGTGCGCAGGGAAAGTTCGCCTCGAGGTTCGGTCATGGTGGAGCTCCGGGTTCGGTGTGAGGCGGGGAATCCTAATCACTGGCTGCCGGGTGAACAATGGTGATGTATGCGTACCTGAAAAAGACCTGCCCGAAAAAATAACGCGCCAGTGCAGAAATTGCGGGTTTCAACTATCCCCACCGGTGTCGGATGCGCTACTGGTACGCCAGGGCTGGGCAGCTTTTGTCTGCATGCGGGGTATCTTCTTTTCGATGGTCTTCAAGCCGGTTTTAGGGTGATTGGCAATAAGCCATTTTTTCTTCCCGAAGCATCAATGTCTGGGCGCTATAGTGTAACTAGACCTTACAGCATAAGGATCAGTTTTCTGGCGGTACAGGGAGTACGTTATGCTGAATATGGAAATGCTTCGGGACTTTTTTGGAGACGAGGGAGAGATTCGTGAGATTCTCGCCCAGTTTGTCGAAACCACGGACAGCGATATCCTGCAGCTTGAGCAAGCCATAGGGGAGCGGGATATCGGTCAGGTCGCTGAACTGGCCCACAGGATCAAGGGTGCCAGCCAGGTGATTGGTGCGGCAGATCTGGTTCGGGCTGTGGGTGAACTGGAAGCCGATGCCAGAACCCATGATGACCACTGTTTCGACGAACTTTACGCGGAACTGGCCGAAACCTATCGCCATGTCAGTGAAGAAATACGCAATCTCTGACGCATCCCGCCTGCCAAATGATCGTGGTATGATCGCCTGCATTAGAACACCTCGAATGTTGTTGAAGCATTCATAGATGCTTTTTTCATAACCCCAACCGGTACTATCACAATAAGCGGTGGACGTAGTATGAATTCAGCCCCTGTCGGGCAGGCTGAGACAGAGCTGCAGACCTGGTTGTCTGGCTGTGCCCGGGGACATCACCCTTCCCTCAAGAAACTCTATCAGCGTACTTCCGCGAATCTGTTTGCGGTGGCCCTGCGTATATTGAATGACCGGCAACAGGCAGAGGACTGTCTTCAGCAGGCGTATCTCAAAATCTGGCAAAACGCGGGACGTTATGACCACAGTAAAGCCCGGCCCATGACCTGGATGAATACCATTGTCAGGAACCAGGCGCTGGATATGCTGAGACGCCGCCGGGTTGTGGAAGTCAGCGACAGTGATGAGCAGGCCGCCGTGCTGGTGGATGAGTCACCCTCACAGGAAGAAGAGGTCTTCCGCAGGCAAAGTGGTGGTCAGATTCACCATTGTCTGGAAACGCTGTCCGGGCAGCAGCGCCAGTGCATTGAACTGGCGTATTTCGAGGGCATGACGCACCAGGAATTATCGGAACAGCTGAGTGCGCCTCTGGGTAGCGTAAAGACCTGGATTCGACGTGGACTGCTGAGGTTGAAAGAATGTCTGAATATCTGAATCTGAGTGATCCGGAACAGCGAAACCAGGCAGCGGCAGATTATGTACTGGGGTTGTTGGATCAGCATGAGAAAGCGGCATTCGAAGCCCTGCTGTCAGTCAGCCATGATGCTCAGAGGGAAGTTGCCCGGTGGCGGGAGCGTCTGGATATCCTGAATCAATCATTAACCCCTGTGACGCCTCCCGATCGTGTATGGAAAGCTGTGTGTGCTCAAACCCGTCAGGCTGGACGCTGGTGGGATAACCTGCTGATCTGGAAAAGTGCTGCCGCGGGATTGTTCGCCACGCTGCTGGTAGTGGGCTTACTGTTTCTGCGTAATCCTTATCCGGCCGTTGAGGGTGATTATGTCTATGTTGTTCAGGGCAATACGGCACAGCCAGAGTGGATTGTGAATGCGTCACTGTCGACCAATACTGTCAGCATGAATGCCATCCAGCCAGTGGATCTGCCGAATGGACAAGTCTGTGAACTCTGGCTGATGCTCAAGGGGCAGGAGCCGGTTTCCCTGGGCATCCTGCCGAAACAGGGTGTGAAGACGGTTGAACTCGAAAAATCCTGGCGCGATCAGCTGGCGGAAACGCCATTGGTGATTACGGTTGAATCACCACAGGGGGCACCCAGTGGTTATCAGATGGGACCGGTAGTGAATCAGGGGGAATGGGTGCCCGTTAACAAGAGTATTTAATGACGGATTCTCTATTTACGGCTTTGGAGCAGACTGGCTATCTTAACCCGCCTGCTCCCGAAACTTATCACAGTGATAGCGATAGCATTTCATGGTGTCAGGCCAGCTTTCCAGTGACATGCCGGCTTTGCGTTTCAGGTGGTTAAGAAACAGTGTGGGTTCGGGCAATTGTGACCAGACCTGTGGAAGGAATGTCGCACGATGCTTGCCGTCATCAATCAGCAGACCGTCAATGCCGGGTTGTAATTGTGCGAGCAAATCCTGTTCATCGTTGACCTGCATCGGTTCCATGGGCGATAAGATCGAAATTTCTACAGTAATCTGTGCCAGTTCTGCGGCCGAGACTGGGGGAAAGCGTGGATCCTTGAAAGCACTGGAAAACGCATTGACGGCGACATCGTTGATGAGAGGGCGATAGGCTTCCAGGGAACCAATACAGCCGCGAAGATATTGGTTAAGAGTCAGCGTCACAAAGCTGGCCCTGATTGCCTGTAGCGGATTGGACGTTGTTTCAGTTTCCGGCACCAGGGGCTTCCCAGACTGGAGGCCGTGTTCGATACTCTTCCTTGCAATGGCCAGTAATTGAGCCTGGTCTTCTTCTGTCCACATGGTGTGTTCCTTTCAGGCCAGTGGGACTTTTATGTTTAGTTTTGGATAGCGTCAATTATTGCAGGGCAAATGCGGCGTAACCCACGACCCGGTTTTTGTCCCCCGCCGTATCACCGGAATTACAGACTTCCAGCGTAGACACCTGCATGCCTTTCTGTCTGGCAACTTCCAGCAAACCATTCAGTGGTCGGCAACCACAGGCCTGGCCGCCGGTCAGGTTGGGTGTCAGTTGTTCAATCGCTTTGACGGTAGCGGCATCCCGGGCTCGGGCTTCGTCATAGGTGTGGTAATGGCTGAGGTCGGTGCTGATCACAATCAGGGTTTCATCACCGCCCCAGATGGCTTCCAGCACTTCCGCTACGGCCATGGTGGAGGCATCACCCACGACCAGCGGCACCAGGTGGAAATCTGTCAGACAACGCTGCAGAAAGGGAACCTGGACTTCCAGTGAATGTTCCATGGCATGGGCGGCGTCCAGAACCTGTACCTGGCCCAGGCTGAGCAGGGCCTGCATGGCCTGGGTATCCAGAGGCACCTCACCCAATGGCGTGGTAAAGGTTTCACAGTCCGGCAGTGCCAGTCCACGGAAGGGTACCCGATGGCTGGGTCCCAGCAGAATCACCCGACGAATCGTATCAGCCTGTTCCTGCAGCAGGCGATAGGCTGTGGCGGCCGTTTGCCCTGAATAGATGTAACCGGCATGGGGCACCACCAGTATCTTGGGCGACAAATCCCGCTTCGGTGCATTGGCAAGGAAGGTGGCAATAGCAGCATCCAGCTTTTCGGTGTTGGCAGGATAGAAGCTCCCCGCCACGGCAGGTTGTCGTGTTTTCATAGCAGGCCCCCGGTCTGTCGAGCATAGTTAAGTATAACCACGACCTGGCAGACGCATCAGAATATTTACTGATCAACATTGTTATTGATCGCGGCAATTGGTTTTTGCATCTTCGGGCATTTTGCCTAATGCTTAGTGGCAGGAAAATCTAAGGAGGGAATGGCCATGGTTCAAGCATCTACCATACCGCCATCGGCATTTCCGACCCGTTACTGGCATGAGCTGGAAGACGGGCGAATACAGTGTGATCTTTGTCCCCGGGGCTGCAAGCTGCGAGAGGGGCAGCAGGGGCTCTGTTTTGTGCGGGAGCGTCGGGATGACACGATCGTATTAACCAGTTATGGCCGCTCCAGCGGTTTCTGCATTGACCCCATTGAAAAGAAACCCCTCAATCACTTTCTGCCGGGTACGCCGGTATTGTCCTTTGGTACTGCCGGTTGCAACCTGGCCTGCAAGTTCTGCCAGAATTGGGACATCAGTAAATCCCGGGAGATTGACTCCCTGGCGGACAGCGCCATGCCGGAAAGGCTGGCTGCCGCAGCGGTTCAGCTGAAATGTCGCAGTATGGCATTCACCTACAATGACCCCATTATTTTTCTTGAGTATGCGAATGATGTGGCCCAGGCCGGGCATGAGGTCGGCGTACGTTCGGTAGCGGTCACGGCTGGTTATATCTGTGATGAGCCAAGAATCGATTTTTTCCGTCACATGGACGCAGCCAATATCGATCTTAAGGCATTTACGGAACGTTTTTACAAGAAAATCTGTGGCGGTGAACTGGCGCCGGTATTGGAGACACTGATTTACCTCCGTCAGGAAACCAATGTCTGGTTCGAGATAACAACCTTGTTGATTCCGGATGAAAATGACTCCGATGCTGAACTGGACGCCATGACCGGCTGGATCGTTGAGCACCTGGGGCCTGATGTGCCATTACATTTTTCAGCATTCCATCCGGACTGGAAAATGACTGACAAGCCCAACACCCCGGCCGCAACCCTGACTCGTGCAAGAAAGATAGCGATGCAAAATGGCATTCGTTACTGCTACACCGGCAATGTACATGATCCTTCCGGAAGCAGTACCTACTGTCATGGCTGCGGGGAACGGTTGATTGAACGGGACTGGTATCAGTTGGGCGACTGGCAGTTGGATGATAAAGGCTGCTGTGGCCATTGTGGTACTGCGTTACCCGGGATTTTTGAGCCGGGCGCCGGCGGCTGGGGCCGTCGGCGCATTCCGGTCAGGATGACAAGCTGAATTGCATCAAATGCGCAGTATCAGTGGGCATCCTTGGCGAGTTCTGCAATCTCCTTGAGCCGTTCCAGCACCCGGTAATTGATGGTGCCTTTTGGGTATTTGCCACGACTGTTGAGTTTACCGGGTTTCATGCCGCAGAGAATTTCCAGTGCTTCCTCAACCTCTGATACGGCATAAACCGTAAACTGCTTGGCACGGACGGCATCCTGAATCTCGGGTTTGAGCATCAGGTTGCGGACGTTGGAGGAAGGAATGATTACCCCCTGGTTTTCCTTCAGTCCACGGGCCTTGCAGAGATCAAAGAACCCTTCAATCTTCTCATTCACACCGCCGATGGCCTGTACCTGACCATGCTGGTTGATGGAGCCGGTAATCGCCAGTCCCTGGTTAATCGGGATTTCGGTCAGTGCAGAAATCAGACAGCAGAGTTCGGCCAGTGACGCACTGTCACCGTCGATGTAGCCATAGGATTGCTCCATCGCCAGGCTGGCAGAGATGGCAAGTGGGAAATGTTGAGCATAGCGGGCGCCCAGGTAACCGGTCAGGATCATGACCCCTTTGGAGTGGATAGCCTGCCCCAGCTGAACTTCCCGTTCGATATCGACAATACCCTGGGAACCAGGATACACCGCTGCAGTAATGCGGGCTGGTGAGCCAAAACTGGTATCGCCGACAGCGAGGACAGTCAATCCGTTAATCTTGCCGATGGCCGTTCCCTCGGTATCGATCAGGATGCTGCCTTCCAGCATCTCCTTCTGGATTTCCTTGCTGACCCGGCTGGTGCGTTCCGCCTTGGCTTCCAGCGCCTTGTTGATGTGGTGATGGGTGATCTTCCGCCCCTTGGCCATGCGACGGATGAAATCCGCTTCCGCCAGCAGGTCGAACAGGTTACCGATGTGCGCCGACAGGTGACCACGGTGTTCTGCGAGACGCGAGCTATGTTCCACCATACGGGCAACGGCCTGGGAGGTCAGTGCCGGATAGCCTTCGTCATCGGCACGGGTTTTCAGCAGGCGGGCAAAGGCGTGGGTGGTGTCTGGTGTGCGCTCCAGGTAGCCGTCGAAATCCACCAGGACCCGGAACATTTCGTGGAAGTCCGGATCCAGTTCCTGCAAGAGGTAATAGATCTGACGGGAACCAATCAGGATGACCTTGACGTCCAGGGGAATATCGTCCGGCGTCAGGGTGATGGTGTTCACCAGTCCCAGCTCAGCAGCGGGTGATTCGATTTTCAGTTGTTCTTCTTTCAGTGCACGTTTCAGCGCTTCCCAGACAAACGGCTCATCCAGCAATTTGGCGGCTTCAATCACCAGGTAACCGCCATTGGCTTTGTGCAGGCTACCGGGGCAGATCTGCCGGTAACTGGTGATCAGGGCACCCATTTCGGCGGCATATTCCACCCGGCCAAACAGGTTCTTGTAGTTAGGATGGGATTCAAATACCACCGGCGCCGGTGATTTCTTTTTGTGTCCTACTACGATATTGGGAGAATACTGTTCTTCCAGCTGGACGCGTTTGCTACCGTCATCACGGGATTCGATCGCCCGTTCTTCCGCCAGGATTTCCACCACAACCTTGTGCAGGTCCTGCTTCATGGCGGCCAGGTAGTTCAGGACATCTTTGTGTTTGCTGTACTTTTTCTTGAGCGGCTTGATCAGCGGCTCCAGCGCCTTGTCGATAGTGCTGTGGTTGAGTTTGCGCAGTTCCTCGCTGGATTCCCGCTTCCACTGGGGCAGTTCAGCCAGCCCGTCGTTGAGCAGGGTTTCGAGTTCGGTGATGTCATTGTTGAAACGTTCCCGGTCTTCATCGGGCAGCCTGGCGAATTCAGTTTCATCCATGGCCTTGCCTTCGCTCATGGGCGCGAAAGTCAGGGAGCCGGCTTCCCGGAACAGGGCGATGTTGCGGCGCAGCGCCTCCTGTTCCACACGGTCGATGGCCAGGTCGTAACTCTTGTTGAAGTTGCGCTCAATAATGCTTTTGTGCTGCTGATAGGTCGGGTGTTCGAAGGCGGCCGGGAAGGTGTCCAGCAAACCGTCAATCAATGTGTCGAAATCTGCCTGAAGTACCTGGCCGGTGCCAGCAGGCAACTGCAGTACAGACGGGGCGCGGGAATTATCAAAATTGTTGACGTAGGCCCAGTCCGAGGGCTCTTCCATCCGCTTGGCTTCACTTTTCAGGTAGTGCCGTACGTAGGAGGTCCGACCGGTGCCTGATTCTCCCATAACATAGATGTTATAGCCGGAACGCTGCATGGCGACGCCGAACTGGATGGCGCCGACAGCCCGCTCCTGGCCCAGCGTGCCGACAAACGGTTCCAGCTCGTCGGTGTCCTTGAAACCCAGGTCTGCCGGTGTCTGGCGGGCAGAAAGCTGGTTGGCGGCGACTTTTAGCTTGTTCACTGCGGTTGACATTAAGATCATTTTCCCTGAGCTGTTTCTCTTCAATAATACCTTAATCCGTCCAATAGCAGGACTGTCTTGGCGGTTAACCCGGGTTTCCGGATCGGGCAGAACCTGGTGAAGGGCTGCAGGTTCCGGTACGGCTTGAGACGGGGATATTACAGATAGTCTGAGGTTAATTATTGTCGGGTTGCAACGGCCTGACAAACCCGGATTGCCTGATTGCTAAATCCCTGTTTTGTCTATGGTAATTTTCTGCCCAAAATATCATGAAATTGGGCGCTTTTTGACCAAAAAGTTGTCTATGCTTCGTTCGCTTTGAATGTGTGCCCGCGGTGTTATCGCGTGGGGCAGGGTTAACGGGATATCCAACAGGCCAGGGATGTGATGCTGGCGTATACCTCCCGGATAATCTTCATGCTCCGGAAACCGTCAGGGCGAACCAGAACTGTGTTGAACCTGTGGAGACTGGATCAGGCAGCGATGATAACAATCGACAACCTCAAAAAGACCTTTGGCCGGTTCACGGCCGTCGATGGAATTACCTTTTCTGTCGGGCCTGGCGAAGTGCTTGGCTTTCTGGGCCCCAACGGGGCCGGTAAATCCACCACCATGAAGATGATCAGCGGCTTTATCAAGCCCACCTCCGGCGCGGTAAGCGTCTGTGGACATGATGTGCTCCGGGATCCGGTAGGTGCCAAGCGAATGCTGGGTTATCTGCCGGAAGGGGCACCTGCCTACGGTGAAATGACCCCGGCCCGTTTCCTGGATTTCATTGCCGATATCCGTGGGTTGAAAGGCGATGACAAGACTGTCCGTGTCCAGCACGTAGTTACACAGCTGGCGCTCGAATCAGTGATGCATCAATCCATTGACACCCTTTCCAAGGGGTTCCGGCGCCGGGTCGGTATTGCCCAGGCTATCCTCCATGACCCGGCCGTATTGATCCTTGATGAACCTACGGATGGGCTCGACCCAAACCAGAAGCACCAGGTTCGGGAACTGATCCGCAGCCTGTCAGAAGAAAAGATTGTCATCATATCCACCCATATTCTTGAAGAGGTTACCGCTGTGTGTACACGCGCCATTGTGATAGCGGGTGGGCGTGTTCTGGCAGATGCCTCGCCGGATGAGCTGGAACGTCGTTCCCGCTACCACCGTGCTCTCACCTTGATCCTGCCGGCAGTGGCGCCGGAAGAGGCGAAGGTCTGTCTTGGTCAGCTGCCCGGCGTTGCGGGTGTTGAAGTGGGGATTGATCAGGTTGCGCGTTACACGCTGCTGCCAGAGGCCGACGCTGACCTGTTCCCTGTCGTGAACCAGCTGCTGCAGGAAAAAGGATGGTCAGTGGACGAACTGTATGTGGAACGTGGTCGTCTGGATGACGTGTTCCGGATGCTGACCCGTAGAGAGCTGCAGAGGGAGGTGGCCTGATGCACAGCGTTAATGTGATTTTCCGGCGCGAACTGAGCAGCTATTTCGCCACGCCGCTCGCCTATGTCTATATCGTGATTTTCCTGATGATGACCGGTGCCTTCACTTTTTACCTGGGAAATTTTTTCGAACGCCGCCAGGCTGACCTGATGCCGTTTTTCATGTTCCACCCCTGGTTGTACCTTTTTCTAATACCGGCCGTAAGTATGCGGCTATGGGCCGAAGAACGTAAGACCGGCACGTTGGAGCTGCTACTGACCCTGCCCGTCAGCCTGGGGCAGGCGGTGTTGGGCAAGTTCCTGGCGGCCTGGGTCTTTACCGGTCTGGCGCTGTTGCTGACTTTCCCCATGTGGCTGACGGTCAATTACCTCGGCAGTCCGGATAACGGCGTTATTTTTGCCAGTTACCTGGGTAGCTGGTTGATGGCCGGTGGATTTATTGCTGTCGGTTCGTGTATGTCGGCATCGACCAGTAACCAGGTCATTGCCTTTATCCTCAGTGTGGTTGTCTGCTTCCTGCTGGTTGTTGCTGGCTATCCGATCGTGCTGGATGCCTTCCAGTCCTGGGCGCCGGCGCCGGTTGTTGATGCCATCGGCGCACTCAGTTTCCTGACGCACTTTGAAGCAATCAGCAAAGGGGTGCTGGATCTGCGGGATGTGATGTATTTCCTGATCATGATGGCGGCATGGCTTCTGGCCACAGCCATTGTCATTGATATGAAAAAGGCAGACTGAGGAGCTGGCGATGACGAACAAACTGTTTTCAAAAACAGGGCTCGTGGCGCTGGCTGTTCTGGTGCTGCTGGCGACGGTTGTGATCCAGATGGCGTTCCGCAGCGCCCGGATCGACCTGACGGAAGATCATCTCTATACCCTGTCTCAGGGAACCCGGAACCTGATGCAAGACCTGCAGGGACCGGTGACCTTGAAGCTGTTTTATTCCCGCAAGGCGACGGAAGGCATTCCCCAGTTACGCAACTATGCCAACCGGGTCGAGGAGCTTTTACGCGAATACGTTCAGGCATCCGGCGGGAAGGTCACACTGGAAGTGATTGATCCTGAACCCTTCTCTGAACAGGAAGATGAGGCTGCCGGGTATGGGCTTCAGGCTGTGCCGCTCTCCATGGGCAACAAAGAGGTTTACTTTGGACTGGTTGCTTTGAGCGGTGGCGCTAAGAAGGGTGAAAAGGTTGCTGTGGCGGAAACGCAAACAGACATTCCGATGACGGATAAAGGCCGTCAGGAAATTATTGGCTTTTTCCACCCGGACAAGGAGCGATTCCTGGAGTATGACATCAGCAACCTGATTTACTCGGTTGGCCAGAAAACCCGTCCCAAGGTCGCAGTGATCAGTGGTGTACCGGTTAACGGTGGTTACGATTACATGGCCCAACGTCCCGGGCAATCATGGATGAGTATTACCCAGCTGGAGCAGTTATATGACGTTCAGTATCTGGGGAATACGGTAAAAACCATTCCTGACGATGTAGGTTTACTGGTGCTGATCCTGCCGGATGAAGTGTCTGACGATACGCTGTATGCCATTGACCAGTATGTCCTTAAGGGCGGCCATGCCCTGGTATTCCTGGATCCCTATGCTGAAGAGTCTGCCCAGGGCGGTGGCATGATGGGCGGCGGTAGTGGCCCGCGTTCCGCTTACCTGGAAACTTTGCTGAGTGCCTGGGGCGTTGAAATGGTGCCGGAACGGTTTGTGGCAGATGAAGACCATGCCCTGGCCGTTGGTGGGCGCACCGGACGTCCGGTGCGTCATTTGGGTATTCTTGGCCTCGGAGAAGACGGCTTTGCCTCTGATGACGTGGTGACGGCGAATCTCAAAACCGTCAATTTCGCCAGTGCCGGTGCCCTCAAGTTGAAGGACAACGCACCGGTCACGATGGAGCCCCTGATTCAGTCCGGCATTAACTCGGCATTACTGGATTCCGCGCAGCTGGCCATGCTTTACGATCCCAAGGTGCTCTATAAGGATTACCAGCCTGCCGGTGAGCACTATGTGCTGGCAGCAAGGATCACCGGGGATGTTAAAACCGCTTTTCCTGATGGACGCCCACAGCCAAAAGCTGAGGCGCCGGATGAAGAGAATACGCCGTTGGATGTGATGTCAGAACCAATCGTTGAAGATCAACCGTTGCCCACGAAGACCTCTGTTTCCGAGGAAGAGGAGGAAGAGGTTGTTGAGGAGGCGTCTGTTGAAACCGCTGAAGAAACACCTCAGGTCATGACTTCTCAGAAACCGGTCAACCTGATATTGGTGGCGGATACCGATGTATTGTCCAACCGCCTGTGGGTTCAGGTGAACAACTTCTTTGGCCAGCAGATGGCGACCCCGTTTGCCAATAATGGCGACATGGTGGTGAACATGGTGGATAACCTCATCGGCAATGCGGATCTGATCAGTATTCGTAGTCGCGGGCAGTATTCACGACCGTTCACCCGGGTTGATATGCTGGAGCGGGAGGCCCAGGCCAGCTTCATGAATAAGGAAGAAGCGCTGACACAAAAGTTGCAGGAAACGGAAAACAAGCTGTTGGAGTTGCAGGCGGGCAAACAGGGGCAAGACACATTGATCCTGAGTGACGATCAACAAAAGGAACTGGCGCGTTTCCAGCAGGAAAAACTGAAGATTCGTAAAGAGCTTCGGGACGTGCAGCATCAGCTGAATCAGGATATTGAAAACCTGGGCACACGCCTGAAACTGATCAATATTTTTTCGGTGCCACTGCTGCTGACCATTATTGTGATGGGGCTGCGGATTCGACAAACCCGACGTCAGCATTGAGGTAAAAAAGAACCCGGAATAATCCGGGTTCTTTTTTATTGCCTGAAATGTTGTTTAGAGCCAGCCTTTCCGCTTAAAGAACAGGTAGGTGCTCAGACCGCTGGCGATCATGATGCCAATGGCCACCGGATAACCATACGTCCACTGCAGTTCCGGCATCACGTCGAAGTTCATACCATAGCTGCTGGCAATCAGCGTGGGCGGCATGAAGATGGTGGCGGCGACCGAGAAGATCTTGATGATCTTGTTCTGTTCCAGGTTGATGAAACCCATCACCGCATCGAGCAGGAAGTTGATCTTGTCGAACAGGAACGCGGTATGCGGCAGCAGTGAGTCAATGTCGCGCAGCATATCCATGATTTCCTGCTGATGAATATCCGACAGACGAATCCGGCGGTTCCGCACCAGGTAACGCAGCGAGCGCTGGCTGTCGAGCAGGCTCAGGCGGATTTTCCCGTTGATGTCTTCCTGCAGGGTGATATTTTTCAGAATATCATCGCGCTGTTCATCGTTGGTGTCTTCGCTCAGCGCCATGTGGCCGGTTTCTTCGAGGGTCTCATAGACCTCTTCCAGCAGGTCGGCGAGGTAGTCAACCTTGGCGGTAAACAGGGCGTTGAGCACCACCATGGGCGAATCGATCTCGATCTGGTGGCGCTTGAAGTAATTCCGCACCAGTCGAAACAGGCCCACATCTTCATCACGCAGGGTGATCAGCATATGGGGACGCAGGTTGAATGACACACTGATAGTCCGCAGTTCTTTACCGGAACGGTGGGGAAAGAAACTGTGGATGTGGGTGCCGTCCTTGTCCTGGTAGAAACGGGAGGACGCCTCGATCTCGTTCAGGTCTTCCCGGTCCGGCACTTCTTCCACACAATACGTATGCAGCCACTCCCGCTCCTGATCGGTAGGTTCTACCAGGTCCAGCCAGACTGTATCACCGGGCAGTTCATCCTGCAGGGTCAGGTGATCAATCTTCAGCTTGTTATCCAGAAGGCGGTAAGCGGTAATCATACGAATGCCTGCTCCCTTTACGAGTAGTACGAGAATGCGTGAAAAAAGGATCGAATCTTATCACAGCCAATCAGGCCAGATAACACTCGTCACGACGAAATGACAGGAAAAAGGCCAGTCAGGAGTGACCGGCCTGATCTTCAGCCGAAGGTCAGCTAATGGTGACTGGTATCAGACCAGCAACACCATGGTGACCGTCGCGATGGAAAACACCAGTGCACTGCCATAGAACAGGATTTTCACGGCAATGCCGGGGTGAAAACCAAAGTCATGCAGGCTGTGGTAGATGCGGTGCACGCAGTGCCACAGGCTCAGGATAATTACACCGGCCAGCGCCAGTCGCCCGATCCAGGAACCGGCAAAGGCCGCCATCCGGTCATAGGAGAGTGCTTCTGCGGGAATAATTCCCAGTGGTACGCAGAGCCCGACGATCAGCACCAGCACCGGTGTGGCCATGGCAGTGACGATGCCGCCGGCGCCAAACAGACTCCAGAACAAGGGCTCAAAATGCCGTTTACCGTTCATCTCATACCCCCCAGAGTGTTGCAACCAGCACAATGGCGGAGAATCCGGCCATGGCGCCGATGTGGGCGTTGGTAATCAGTTTGGCGGGCACAAAGGATGTGCCGATCTGAATCCGCATGACCTGTGGCACCGCACGGAACCAGGTCAGCGAATGATAGAGTGCCAGTGCCAGCGTGACAGCACTGAACAGGACCATCAGGGGATGAGCCTGCAGCGCCAGCCATTGTGACCAGGTCCCGGGTCCCTGGATCAGCTTGCCCAGGCCGACCAGCAGGTTCAGTGTCCACAGCCCGATGAATACACTGCTCATTTCCCGGATCATGTAGTTGCGGTAACTGGTTTGTTTCAGATACCAGGTTTTGGACATGACGGGTTTGTAGGGACGTCGGCTCATGACTTGGCTCCCTTGCGAGGCATCAGGAATGAGAGGGCCCAGTCCTGGGCGCCCATTGCTTTTTCCTGCTGGATGGCGCCGGCCGGGTCGACGGATTTCGGGCAGACCTCGGAGCAGACACCAACAAAGGTACAGCTCCAGACGCCGTTCTTGTCCTGCAGGACTTCTGTGCGCATGGCCTGACCATCATCCCGGCTGTCCAGGTTGTAGCGATGGCCAAGGGCAATGACGGCCGGGCCGGTGAACAACGGATTCAGGCCAAACTGCGGGCAGGCGGAATAGCACAGCATGCAGTTGATGCACATGGAGAACTGCTTGTAACGGGCCAGCTCTGCGGGCGTCTGCTTGTAGGCGCCTTCGGAAACCGGCTTTTCTGCCGCGTTAATGATGTAGGGTTTGACGGCTTCCAGTTTCTCGATGAAATCGGCTGCATCGACGATGAGGTCCCGCTCAATCGGGAAATTCGCCAGCGGTTCTACCCGAACGGTGCCCGGGTAGTAATCCCGCAGGAAGGTTTCACAACCCAGTTTCGGTGTGCCGTTGATCACCATGCCGCAGCTGCCGCATACCGCCATCCGGCAGGACCAGCGATAGGCCAGCGTGGCATCCAGCTCATCCTTGATGTGGCCCAGTGCATCGAGCAGAGACCAGTCATCCCGGTAGGGAATCTCAAAGGTGCCGAAGCTGGGTTCGTTATCGGTTTCCGGATTGTATCGGAGTACCTCAAGGGTAATGGTTGGTCCGGTCATGGGGTCTTCTCCGCACGGGGCTGCTCGGCGGCGGCGCCGTAGAGGCGTTCTTCCGGCTGGTACCGGGTAATGTTGACGTTTTCGTAGTCGATGCGCGGTGCGCCATCACCATTGCTGGTGGCCAGCGTGTGTTTCAGGAAGTTCTGGTCGTCGCGCGTCTCATACCCGTCAAGTCGCTGGTGGGCACCACGGGACTCTTTTCGCAGCAACGCTGAAAGCGCAATCGTGTGGGCGATTTCCAGGGATGACTTCAGTTCAAGGGCCATCAACAGCTCGGTGTTGAATACGCGGCTTTGGTCTTCCATGGTGATGTGATTGAAGCGATCACGCAGTACAGCAATGGTGTCGACACCCTGCTGCATCTCCTCACCCAGCCGGTAGATGCCAAAGCAGTCTTCCATGGTTTTCACCATCTCGTGGCGAATATGGGAGACCTTCTCTGTACCCTTGGCCGTACGAAGGTAGTCGATGGCACCAATATGGTGGCGACCCTGCTCCTTAAGCGTATTTTCAGCGCTGAAGTCAGTCTGTGAGGCAAATTCTGCGGCTTTTTCACCGGCAACTTTGCCGAAGACAACCAATTCTGCCAGCGAGTTGGAACCCAGCCGGTTGGCACCATGCATGCCCACGCTGGAACATTCGCCGACCGCAAAAAGACCCGGCAGCGCGCAGGCCGTCATATCTGTGCGGATACCGCCCATGGTGTAATGAACGGCAGGGCGCACCGGAACCGGTTCATGCACAGCGTCCACACCCAGGTAATTTTTGGCCAGGGAGCAGATCAGCGGCAGACGTTCCTTGAGTTTCTTTTCGCCCAGGTGGCGAAGGTCAAGGTGAACGGCATCGCCCAGCGGGGTCTTGATGGTGCGACCCTTGCGCTGCTCATGCCAGAAGGCCTGGCTCAGCTTGTCGCGTGGACCCAGCTCCATGGTTTTGTTCTGGGGTTCTCCAATCGGCGTTTCCGGTCCGAGGCCATAATCCTGCAGGTAGCGATAACCGTCTTTGTTCAGCAGAATCCCGCCTTCTCCGCGACAGCCTTCGGTCATCAGGATGCCGGAACCGGGCAGGCCGGTGGGATGATACTGGACGAATTCCATGTCGCGCAGCGGCACACCGGCCCGGTAAGCCATGGCCATACCATCACCGGTAACAATCGCGCCGTTGGTATTGAAACGGAATATCCGTCCGGCACCACCTGTTGCGAGAATGACGGATTTGGCCAGAAAGAGTTTGGCTTCACCGGTTTTGACTTCAATCGCAACCAGCCCCTGGCAGCGGCCGTCTTCAACAACCAGTTCCGTGGCGAAATATTCATCAAATCGTTCGATGGAAGGATATTTCGTGGAAGTCTGGAACAGCGTATGGAGCATGTGGAAGCCGGTCTTGTCGGCGGCAAACCAGGTACGCTCGATTTTCATGCCGCCGAAACGGCGGACGTTCACGGAGCCATCATCCTTGCGGGACCAGGGGCAGCCCCAGTGTTCCAGGCGGACCATCTCTTCCGTGGCATTGGCCACAAAGTAGTCGACCACATCCTGGTCACATAACCAATCGCCGCCGGAGACGGTATCGTTGAAATGATGTTCAAGGGAGTCATGGGCCTGTACGACACCGGCGGATCCACCTTCCGCCGCGACCGTATGGCTGCGCATGGGGTATACCTTGGAGATAAGGGCGATCTTGAGTGCCGGGTTGCTCTCGGCCACGGCAATGGCTGAGCGCAGTCCGGCGCCGCCTGCGCCAACAATGGCAACGTCGGTCTTGATGACCTCCATAGTAACGCCAACCTGTCTCTTCTATGGCCTGTCGTGCTGCAGGGCAGCCGTCAGGCTTTTGTTAATGGAAATAGGGCAAAAAACCCCAAAGGCTATCAGGTAATACGGTGACGAATGTTGATATAGCGCAAGGTCGTGGGTGTGTATAGTTGGTGGTGAGCAGGTATCAGCCTTGCAGGTTGTGTCAGGGGACGACTTGTTCTTTTTTCGATGAATATAGCGTTATTTCATGCTCTACAGTCATTTCCATGGCTCGGTATGGCCCAATGCTGACTATGGGCTTCTGTAAGGTGATCCTGTCTTGTCAAGACAGTACAGGATGGATTCTGCCCCGGGTCATTTCAGGGCATATCCGTTTGATAAGTAAGTCAGTTTATTCAGACATGGCTTGTTGAGAGCTGGAAGGTTCTGGATCCATCTTCATGCGCTTTGCTTCAGGCTCCGGAAACTCTGGTTCTGTATCATAAGATTGGGTGCGAAGTAATTGTAATGCCTTGGGTTCCGATTGTTCTATTTTTTCAATAAGGCTATTGGCCTGAATAATATATTCTTCAATTTTGTTATTTAAAGCTTTCAAAATTTCATTGCCACCTGTTTCTTCTGTTTTTTCCAGAGTGATGCTTTTAAATATTGTGTATAGTGATTTATGGGTTATTTTGATTTTTTTGATGTCTTTTAAATGCTTTGATTTCCTTGCTGCTTGAGTAAATTCTTTTTCTTTTTCGATGATTTGTTGACAAAGGTTATGTTCCGTATCGGTCACCGTGAGTGAAAGGATCTCCTGGCATTTTTTTGAGGGGTTTGCTGTTAATTTTCTCATCTCATCTCTTGTTGCTTTATAGCAGTCTAATTCTTTCCGAAACCTTAATATGTCTTTGTTTTCCAGAAAATATTTAAGGAATTTTAGTCTTATGGTAAGGAGTTCGATTGATTCAATTGTTTGAGTGAGATTTTTGGATTGTTCGTTGTAGGCAGGACGCAAGATGGTCGTTAGATCATTGATGGCTGTTTCGGTAAATTGGCAAGCTTCCGTGAATAATTCATCTAAATGGGTAGGGGTTTGCATCATGGCATCCGTTGCCCCATCTTCATGCGCTAAATTCAAAATGTTTCCCGGAAAGTTTTGCAAATGTTCCATGATGACCTCTCCCTTGATCCGCTTTGCTTCATCAGTCGATAGCATGTTAAGCGTACAGCCTTTTGCTCTTATTAATACGGTGGGAATATCGATTTCATGACTTCTGTAAACGCTGCAAAGTCGGTGGTCTTTATAATACGGGGATGCTATTTCTGAGATGATGGCTTTTACTGTGCAAATAGTACCATCGCTATTTTCTTTTTTAATCAGGGGGTGTCGCAGGATTTCTTTAAGCTTACGGTAATATTCAGGTTCTAATTTTTTTTTGCTGCGACGTTTTACTGCCATGTCAGTATCATGCTTTTCTTGATCTTTGGTAAATTGCCATGTATGTACATAAGCTCGCGGACCCATTATGGTTGCCGCGGCATCTTTGTATTGTTTCATGTTATGTGGGTAGTCTTCTTTATCAGGATGGTCATAATAAAAGCCTTGTTCTGCCAAGGAAGCAATCGCGCTTAAAGTCGGAATGTTTTTGAGGTCAGGAACCCCGTGCTCATTGCAGAAAGATGCTTTTCGACGTTCCAGGCCAGCGTCCCCGATAGTTCTGCATTCGGTTTCTCTGTATAAAACGGCAATTTTTCTTTTGGCTAGTTCATCATAGGGTATTGTCGGATAATCGGAAAACGACTCTGCAGATATAAACCTGATGTCTTTATTTAAGGGGAATAACTTAACGAAGTTCTCATTTCTCAATTTGTAGTATGTAGTTTCGTTTATGTCTAGATTTCTTCCTCCGCGGTCTTTAAATGGAGCGAGGGCGTATGTATTACCTTCTTCAATTCTATATTGCCATATTTTTTGTTCGGGCTTTCGTTTGGAGGAGGAGATGGCTTTTTCACCCTGTATTAAGTATTCGGGTGGGTAGTGGAATTTTGTGCCGGGGGTGGTGTTATTAAATGTAAGAAATACGTGCATAGTCAAGGTCTCCATGAATGATTGTATGCCGGGGTGGCAGGTCGATTCACTCCTGTTCCATTTAAATTTCCACCTTTATCAAAGTTTCGGTGTGCTTTGTGTTGAAGGCTTCTGGCAAATTTGGATATGAAAGTCACAACACTGGACAGTAAAACACCTGAAACGTCTTAACGTTATGCTGTGAAATTCTTACCTTTCGAAACTTTCTGATAGCATTAATTCCCCTCTGAAGCTGAAATTGTCATGAATGCTGTCCACTGCGTATAGAGAAATTGGGCTTTAATTCCAAGTGATTTCTAATGGCAGGTTTACACCTGTGCCAAATCTTGTCATCAGGCGTTTTTTATCGGAATAAGATCGAGCGATGGGGATAACACGCTAAGTGACAACGTACTGAAATCATGCTTTATCCTGGTGCGACTTGTGAAAGGGCTCAGGAAAGTGCCTGACAGTACGTCGTTACAATAGAGCGTTAGGTGGGTGGTGTTTCTCCAATGATAATCGGTTCACCGAGGAACCGGGGCTGCGTTTTCAGCAGCCGGGCTTCCAGAACAGCCAGAAGGCGGGCCAGGGTTTCCCTGATCCGGTTGCTGTAGTCCGAAGTCGGGAACTTCCCGTGAGCGTTGTAGGCAATGGCGTCAATACCCTGTTCACGGGCAATGAAGATCGCCCGTTCATTCTGGTATGACTGGGAAATAATGGTGAACGGCTCCAGCCCAAAGACTTTGTGGGCACGCACGATAGAGTCCAGCGTTCTGAATCCCGCATAATCCCGGTAGATACGGTCAGCCGGTACGCCCATGGCCATCAGGTCTGCCCGCATGCGGGTGGGTTCATCGTAGTAGCGGGTCGCGTTGTCCCCGCTGACAAGGATGTAGCGTATTTTTCCCGCGTTCAGCAGTGCGGTGACCGCTTCCAGGCGACGGAGATAATGGCCATTGGGCATGCCGTCACGGGTATAGCGACTGGTGCCGAGCACTACGCCGACCTGGTTGACGGGTAATCGATTGATATCACTGTAGAGATAACCGGTTGCACGGTCTGACACCAGCCGACCACAGGCGTAAAGAACAACGCCGGCAATAACACCCAGCAGTACCGCGACTGCAAAGAGCGTGACCGGCCATGTCCTTTTCCCGTTACCCGCCATCTTGGCTTGTGATCCTTGCCCTGTCAGGGACTGCGAGGCGTTTATGGTATTGACTGCTTCCATGGAGTTAGCCTACTTGAAGCGGTTAGTGCGCGTAAAGCCTGAATCTTGAGCCTGCGGCGACTTTTTGAGGGTTAGTGATCGGGCCTTGCAATTAACAGTGAGCTTTTGACACTGGTTGCAACATTTTCAGCGGTATTGCCGATCATGAATTTTTCCAGCCCGCGACGGGCATGGGTGCCCATGACCATTAAATCGACGCCCAGTTCTTCATCCAGCCGGCAGATTTCTTCCGATGCGCGACCGCGGATCAGGTGGGCGGTCACGTTCTCTCCATGCATCAGGCCCGCCGCTGATAACAGGTGCTGGAACAGCTTCATATGGTCTTCTTTCAGGACATTTTCCAGCTTGGTATGCAGATTCGGGGGCGCATGGTGCCGGGCGCGGGTCATGTAATCTTCACCGATCAGGCGCCAGGTGTGCACCGCATGAAGCTGGGCCTGCTGGAGTTCGGCCAGTTGCCGGCCCAGTTCCAGCAGGCGGATGTTCAGTGCCTCGTTGTCCTGGGCGGTATCCACGGCGACCAGCAGGGTTTTGAGTGTGACTGGATGATCCGGTTGTTCCTCTGCCAGCAGCAATACCGGGGCGACGGAAAGGCGCAGGACATTGAGGTCATTGCCTGATAAACGACGTTGTCCGAGAAAGTGGTGGTATTCCGCGGATTTTACCACCAGGTCGACCTTGCGATGCTGTATTTCACGGATAAGACAGTCGACAGGGTTTCCCCAGACCAGGTCAGCCGTTGCATTCAGACCTGCTTCTTCGGCCTGTTCCAGACACGCATCGAGCACGACCTGGCATTCCTGCGCACGGCTTTTTTTCAACAGGCCGGTATCAAAAGGGATGGGGCCAACAAGCTGAGGGATGTTTTCTTCAAACACCATGAAGGTCAAATGTGCGTTGCAGGCCTTGGCCAGTTGCAGCGAAAGACTCAGCTGGCGTGGATCGCAGACGGCTTCGGCACGAATAATGGGCACCAGTATTTCTGATATCTGCTGCATGGCAATGTTTCTCCCACGATGACGGATTGGGATAGCAATACGTTTTTTGGGAATAAACATAGACCAGTGTGCCGCTGCCAGCCGGAAGATTCAGACCAGCAGCAGAAGAGGGACTACATCCGGTCACAGGCGGTGGTTAATTGTCTTCAACCTGTAACTGTTCCAGGATCGGGGAGCCTGCCCCGACAACCTCGTATCGCGTAGTTTGCAGATGGTCGGCAATCCGTTGCAGGGATTGTTCCGGTACCCCCAGCATTTTGAATGAGACGGTTTCGCGTCGTTTGGGCTGGTCAATATAGCGATGGACGTTATTGAGAATCTGCTGCCAGCTGGAAGCCCGGCTGGCGAGCCCTGCATCTATCAGAATATTGGTGTAATCATCCGGTGCGACAAAAAGAACCGGCAATCCCTGCCAGGCAGCCTGGAAACCCGTGGTGGACTTATGGGTGACAACCAGGTTCGCCACAGTTGCCAGCTGTGCGGTGGAAGTGGCGCCATCCCTGACGCTGGCGTTGGTCAGCTTCAGGGCTGCTACGGCATTCCGTTCAGGCTGACCATCGGTTTTGGGATGCGGGGCAATCAGAACCTGCAGGTCGGGGCGTTCAGCCATGGCCTGAAGGAAAAGCTGCAACCATTGTTCATACCCGTCGCCATAGCCACCGGTAAAAAGAATCACCGGGCGCTTTGGGTCAAGGGCAAGGCGCTGTTTCTCCTGTACGGCATTCGTGACCAGGAAAACGATGTCCCATTGTTCCAGGGCTGGATTACCGCTGATCGAGATTCGGCTGTTAATGAAGGCGGGAAGTTTCCCGGCATCCACGGCCTGGTAGTGGCCGGGCAGGAGCAGTTCATCCACGCCTGTCGTTGTTCCCAGCCAGGGGGCCACATAGTGCGACTGGCTGATCAGGTCGAAATTGTCATAAAACGCCATCGTGGTTGCGCCAGAGGTTTTGAAACGGTTGGCAAGCTGCGCCTGTATGGCATGGGACATGCCAGTAACGACGATGGCCGGACGCAATTGTGTGGCGATACGTTCGAGTGTTTTTTTATCGAGTTGTTGTGTTCTGTCGTCGGTCGCGTTTTCTGACAAAAAAACGGGGGTGTTGAGTCGGACGGCCTCTTTCTGATTGGCAAAGACGGTATCTGCCTGCCCCATGGTCAGTACCTGTGCGCTAAGGTTTCGGCGGGACAGTTCAGGTAAAAGCAGGTTGAATACCTGGCTTTCTCCCAGGTCATTGGCAATCAATAAGATATCGACGGTGTCACCGATGGGAGCCGGGTCGGATTCGGTTTTCTGTGCGAGTGAACTACAGCCCGTCACCAGCAGAAATGACAGGAATACGAAAAATGAGACCGATAATCGTGTTTTCATTGGCCACCCCCCGGCAACAGAATCCTGATTATAGAATCAGACTGTGCCAGAAGGGGATGGTTTCATCGGTTTACGTGATCAGCGGATGTTATTTGCGCACCAGGTAAACGCCACATTCCGCATGATGGGTATAGGGGAACTGGTCAAACAGGGCTTCACCTGTCTGGGTGGTGAGGAATTCCACCTGGAACAGTTTGCGACGCAGGATGTCCTGTTCGCACAATGCATCCAGCAGAGGCTGCATCAGGCTGTTGATGCGTTCAGAGGCGACCGGGAAATCGGTCAGGAAAAACGGTTCCGACTTGTTGCCCGGCGCAAACATGGCGTAATGGGCCCGGTCATCCTGGTGCCAGATATGGAACTCTGCCCGCATGCGGTAGTGGGACGGGGTACAGTGGATTAGTCACAGGGTGTTATTTCCAATACGCACAGTCGGCGTGAGAGTGGATTAGCAATCGTGGGGTTCAGGTTGTTTTCCTCGCATTGTCGTCACGTCTTTCTGACAACCGGACTGAGGCCTCTGTCATGATTACCTCTGTCGCACAAGGCGCTCCGGGTGCTGGCCCTGACGGCGGAAGGACGGACCAGCAAGGCGGTGGCCCGCGAGACCGGCCTCACAGTGGGAAAGGGGTGAACTATCACCTGGACCCTCTTCGCAGGCTGCTTGGCGGCAGTAACAGGCTCAGCCTGATCGCCCGGGCCAGGGATGTGAAACGCATTTGATCCCTGTGTGGAGCGAGTCGTTAGATGACGGCAGTCTTATAGCCAGAAAACCGGTTAACAATGATGGGCGCTGGATTAATGCAAATAAGTGCAACAGGCTGAAATTTAATCAGAGAGACAGCTGTTGGTAAATTTCGAAGTTGTCACACGCTGCAATGTCGGTCTGGAATGAGTGCTCAAACCAAACACTAAAAAAACTGACTCAGGATAATGCCAGCTTCAGATGCTGTGGAAAACAGGACTGTCACAACATGAATGTCAATGCATCTAACTTTCTGGAAACGAATCCAGAAAAATAACATCTCACTCTATATAACTGGACAGAAACCAAGATAACTGGAAAGAAGCGAAGGTTATTACCGTGAAATATCTTTTGAACTGCAAATTACAGGGCAAATCATGAGATTTTTTTTAACAGGGCGATTAATACGAAATCACTCTGCCTGTACCCCAAAGGAGGAAAATAATGCAATCCACAAATACAAGACGTCAAGCCAGTCAGAGTTACTTACAGGCGCAGCCTGAAAAAGGTGCAAGGAATGCGAATATCCATGAAGGTGTTCGCAGTCTCAATGAACTCGGCAAAACTAATAAAAAAGTAAAAAAAGCTTTAACGCTATATGCCTGGAATTCCCACAAAGTCTTTGCCACAGGCGATCTTAAAAATCTGCAAACCTTTGCACATTCGGGAGCAATGACATTCAGCGGAAAGGGATGGCGTTGTGTTACAGTCTCCGGCGATACGACCGTTGCACAGGTAATGACCTTTCCATTTCC
Organism: Kistimonas ophiarachnellae; assembly: GCF_057552235.1. Taxonomy (NCBI): domain Bacteria; kingdom Pseudomonadati; phylum Pseudomonadota; class Gammaproteobacteria; order Oceanospirillales; family Endozoicomonadaceae; genus Kistimonas; species Kistimonas ophiarachnellae. The sequence goes on from NZ_BAAJPA010000005.1 coordinate 287,724, forward strand.
TATTTTTGAGGATGACTATGAAGCGAGTCTCTATATGCCGGATTATCATGACTGGCTATATTCGAGGCTGATGTATCCACATAAAGAAAATATTGAAGGGAAGACTGTTTTTAGTATCTGCACTAATGACCAGGTCAGGATCATTGACTCGCCAATGATCTATAGAGTATCCCAGTATATGACGGTAATGAATGATTTAATCTTTGAAATCTTTTCATGCAAGGGTGATCCTGAAATATTAAGTGCTGCAATAAAAACACTCTATTTAGTCAGAGATTCCTTCACCAATTTGATAAATAGTCCTGACTATAAGGGCAAGACATTGCCCCCCGGAAAAACGGTAGAAAATGTTGCCACTGATATGGCCAAACTGTTACGCATTCGTGATTGCAACAGTGAGGCAGACATGGAATGGAAGAACCTGGTAAAGACGCTACCGCCTTCAGTATTTTTCACAGCAATGCGTCTGATTGCCTCTGACAAAATCGAAGTTCTGGACTACGAGTCAGGAGATCCGGTGCTTGATAATCAGGAGCAGCCATTGAAATCATCCAGCCTGTATCATGAAACCGTTTTTTATGACGGCGACCTGATTTTCTTCAGTCTGCTTCTTGAAAACAATGAAGACATCCTCGGCTTCATTCCTTACTGGGTATGTCGCAAATTCAAGCAGGCAGTGAGGCACATACCGACTATTTCACTGGAGGGTATAACCAGCCTTGATGAGGCAACAAAAGCCATGCACACAGAGGCAGGAAACGTCGTCGAGCATCACTTGCGGCAGGCCTATTTCCAGAAATTAATGCTCGACAAGATACTCGCAAAACCCGGTATGACGCTGGCGTCACATGATAAAAATACACGGAAACTCCTATGGATGGCTGAAGAGGCCAAAGGTATTACCTCACTGATCATCGGGCTTCTTCCCGAAGCAGTGAACATTCCTGAATTCGATAAGTCTTTAGCTGAGGCATTGCTAAAAGGCATGCGTTCCGAAGACAAAAAAAGAATGGTGATTCCCGTAGAGATTTTCATGCAATCTTACGAGCCTGCAGCGCTGAAGTCGTGTGTTGACGCCAATGTTGCCCAGATGGATAAGAGACGTCAGGCATTGCTCCCTTCCGATTCTTCACGTGGTACATCGCGGGGCGCTTCCGGAGGTCACGACCCGTCTTCCAGTACATCAGGGCTTAATAGTTTTATTGCTAGATATGAAAATGAGAATAAGGTAGAAGAAGCCCCCGTAAAATGTGGTAGTCCGGTTTTTATAGGCGCGCTTTATACAGAAGTTGGCAGGCTGAGCCTGGCTCGGGAATGGGCGTCCTTGCGACAGATGTGTGATGAACTTGAAGTCCGGTCCCAGGATGATAATACGAGGCTGATCTCTAGGCGCCGGGCGCATACCCTGACACGACATATCATGGAGCGGCAGCTTAATCACGGCCAAATCACCCTTGAAGATCTGCAAAAAGCCCTTGAGGAACTGGATATGTGTCGTAGCATTCAGACGTCGTCAAGGCAAAGCGCAGTGCTTGATATGCCAGTAAGAAGCAAAGTGAAAAGGGGGTGTCATAATCGCTCCAAATACATCCGGGACATTGTTGAAGCGGCGTTCCCGGAAAAAAGCGTAGACGAGCCAGCAGGCGCGCAGGCTATGCCTCCTGCCGATCCGGATTCAAGGCAACCAATTGTGTTTTACGAACTGTCGGATTGCATTGCGCGACAGGGTCAATCCGAAGAACAGTTTCGTGATATGCAGAATAATTCAGACTTTGAGTGTTTCGTCTGCTGCTTTGTACCGAGGCCTAAGCAGCAAGATCAACTTATGATGTTACACGGGCATGCAACCATGCTGATTTGTGAGCCGTGCGTCAATAGGTTTTTTTCGAGAGGTGTAAGATTGGTTGCATGCCCGGGTTGCAGAGAACAAATAGATAAGAAAGCGTTTATGAGCCTGGATAAATGATAGACAGGATAATTTTGGTTACTACCCGTTTAAGTGCATCGACTGATGTTATATCCGATGCTCAACCCACTTAAAGCGGGCTGTAGCAAACAAAACAGGCGGTTAGTCTTGTATAGGCACTTAGTGCCGAGGGCAGTCTATCAATACGTTGGACAGTTTTTAGAGTCTGGATTAATACAACGATCAACCCCGCGCTAATCCGTGACTATTTCCACACCGAGGGGCCGGACGTCCTGATCTGGCGGGATAGTCTGTCAGCCCGGCAGCTCGGATCCAGGCGTTCCTGGACGATCATATCTACAGCCAGGTAATTATGAACAGGTCAGGCGCAATTTGGCTCAGCTTGAAGACAGTATGAAGGGGCTGTAAGACCGAGAGTGCTTTCGTTTTCTGACCATGATCGCCTGATAGCCGTGCCCGGTCGGGGGGATACCGTAGCCAGGAAATTTTATGGGTATAAAGTGATCTGCTTACGGCAGGACGATAAGCGGATAAATGAGACAAAAGCGCCTTTCTGAAGTGGTCCCCCCCGGCTACAGAATCCTGATTATAGAATCAGACTGTGCCAGAAGGGGATGGTTTCATCGGTTTGCGTTATCAGCGGATGTTATTTGCGCACCAGGTAAACACCACATTCCGCATGATGGGTATAGGGGAACTGGTCAAACAGGGCGAAACGTTCGATCCGGTGGGTCTGGCCCAGGGTGTCCAGGTTGGCCTGCAGGGTTTCAGGGTTGCAGGAGATATAAATGATACGCTCGAATCGCTGGACCAGTGCCTCGGTTCCTTTGTCCAGGCCGGCACGGGGCGGATCGACCAGCACGGTGGAGAAATCGTAGCTGTCCAGGTCGATGTCCTGAAGGCGCCGGAAGGGGCGTTCCTTGTTCATTGCCTGGGTGAATTCTTCACTGGACATGCGCACGATGTCAGCATTCTCGACGCCATTCAGGGAAAAATTATGCTGCGCTGATTTGACCGAGGATTTGGAGATCTCGGTCGCCAGTACACGGCGGAACTGTTCGGACAGCACACAGGTGAAATTGGCATTGCCGCAGTAGAGTTCCAGCAGATCGCCTGAACTATCCCGGGCAATATTGGCTGCCCATCCCAGCATTTTTTCATTAATACCGGCATTCGGCTGGGTGAAGCTGTTTTCCACCTGCTGATAGCGCCATTGCTTGCCATTGACCGCGAGGGTTTCCGTGACATAGTCCTGGTCCAGCACCAGCTTCTGTTTACGGGCGCGGCCAATGATATGGATATTGAACTGTTCGCGCAGGGGGCGAACGGCCTCCAGCCATTGTTCATCCAGTTTCTTGTGGTAGATCAGGCTGACCAGGGCTTCACCGGTCTGGGTGGTGAGGAATTCCACCTGGAACAGTTTGCGACGCAGGATGTCCTGTTCGCACAATGCATCCAGCAGTGGCTGCATCAGGCTGTTGATACGCTCAGAGGCGACCGGGAAATCGGTCAGGAAAAACGGTTCCGACTTGTTGCCCGGCGCAAACATGGCGTAATGGGCCCGGTCATCCTGGTGCCAGATATGGAACTCCGCCCGCATGCGGTAGTGGGACGGGGATGAGTGGAAGACTTCCAGTGCGGGCGGCGCAAAGGGAGCAAACATCGCCTCGATCCGGTCAGCTTTCTCCCGGAGCAGGTCATCATAGCGTTCAGGTTGTACGGTATCCGTCGACATCGGGCCTCGCCTGGAATAGGAAACAGGGGGTAAAACGTATAGGGCGGGCATGATACCTCAGCAGGGCATAAAGAAAAGTCGGGGATCACCGGACGCGCCTGCGGTGTCCCTGTAGGCAGGATCGTGTCGGGATTGCTCGTCGGCCTGCTATTTACATCGGCCTGAAACTGGTGTGATGTTGACGCATTCTTTGTGGTTTTTTCGATTGAGCTGTCTACGACAACTGACCATCTGATTGAGAGCCGCCACCATGATTATTTCTCCGGCTATTGGTTTTGATCATTGTCTCAATATGGCCATTCCCCCCCCTGGCGAAACTCAGGGAACAGATGCAGGAAGACTTCGGGGTATTGGGCTTTGACAGCTACAGCTATGACGGTGTGTCGGACCAAACCTCCATTGATCGCGACACGGGCTCGGGGGCGCTGTTTCCCGTGCGGCATTGGGCAGAGAAACCGGATCGTCTGACCACCATGAATCCGGCCCTGTTTCGGGAATATTTCGATTCCGTGGGGCCGGATCGCCGGATCTGGCCGGATATCCTGTCAGGTCGTCGGTTGTTCCTGCGCCCGGCATACACAACCTGTGATCGACAGCAGGCCCGGATCCAGGCGTTCTGGGATGATAACCATATCCATGGCCAGGTGCTGGTCAATATGGTGGAAATGACAGGGGATGGCTGGCACTGTCTGTACCTGCTCAACAGCCGGTTGGCCCGGAAGCGGCTGGAGACGGTGGTGGCAGGGCGTAGTCAGGCGCTGCTTCAGACCTGCTTCTTTTATCACATGTTGTTGATGCTGGGGTATCGGGATTATTTTAACCCCTGGCTGGCTTCCGGTGTGTTGTCTGACCGATCGCTCCAGGTGCTGGAATTGACCAGTGAGGGGTTGTCCAGCAAGGTGGTGGCTCAGGAAACGGGGCTCAGTGAGAAAGGAGTCAATTATCACCTGGAACATCTTCGGGATGTGCTTGGCGCCAGGAACCGGGTCAGCCTGGTGGCCCGTGCCAAGGACGAGAAGCTCATTTGAGGCCTGTGAGAAGCATGTTGCTGGATGACGGCATTCTCACAACCAGGAAAACGGTCATCAGCGCCGGTCGCTGGCTCAATGCATGACTGGAATAATCGTTTGTTGTTAATAATAACTGGCTGGTTATCAATAAACCCAAACTGGCATTGCTATGGTGGTTCTTTTTTATATTACTTTCGTCTAGGGAAATGCTATCTCATTATTGGATAGACATATTTTATGACTGCAGGGGGTAGTGAAGCCAATACAGTAAAGGAGAGTCATGCAATGGCAACAGCCCCGGGCAATATTAGCATCAATCAATCTGTTGGTGATTCATCGGCAGCGCCAGTGACGGTTCCATCGCAAATAGACGCCAGTGCATATGGTCGAACCCTGTCTGTTGTGGAAACGACACGTGAAGTATCCATACGACCGCGTAAACGAATTCCTGCGCCGGATTTTCTGGGTCAAGATAAGGACACAGATAAAACCTGTGCCCTTTCGTATTATATTATAAGATCACAGCCTTCCAGTGAGAGTGTTGAATATTCAAAATTTGAAGAATATTTGTATGCAAATTTACTTCCTCGCCTGAGAAAACTCGTAGAAATAAAAAAAGAAAAAACGCGAGAGTGGAATGAAAGGCTGGTGTCTTTGCTGAATCAAAGCGACAGGTTTGGAAATACGCCATTGAAATATGCCGTCATCCATGGGGTGCTGGATGCGGTTGAGTTATTAATTTGCGGTGGCGCAACACCGTTGCGTGAAACAGTCAGGACATCACTGCATATGGCTCTGGAATGCCAGAGACGAGATGAGAAAGTTACCCCTTATATAATTCTTGAGACGATAATTGGAAAAATAAAAGAAACTAACGGGTCGTCGTATGATTTGCTGGATGTCATTATTAACAAGAAAAGGGTATGGGAAAACGATGGAAATAGAGTGACATCGATAGATTGCCCTTTTTCCGGGTTGTCTGGCAATACGGTGCTTCATGATTTATTGCTGAAAAGCGATATGCCCATTGATGAGACGGTTCAGATCGCCGCTTTGTTGCTCTCAAATGGCGCTAACACTTTATCAGGAAACAGGGAAGGCGTGACGCCTTTTGGTCTTGCATGTGATCGTAAAGACTTGGAAAAAACAGATATCCTGTCGAATATGATTAAAAGTATGGACTATGAGCAATTGCCTGAAGTCTATCGCTATATGTCAGTGATGACAGCAACGCAAAGAAAGGAAGTCGATGATGCCTTGAAAATAAAATATGCTGAGCCAGTCTTGGGATTGGAGGATTTTTACAAACAACCAGTACCCTCTGACCCCTCTCAAGCCTGTCAACCGATTCATTCCATTGCACTTACCCTACCCTCTACGATGGGGCCTGCGCAGGTGGTAGAACTGGATTTTCTGGGCCACGATCATAACCTGAATAAAACCTGTAAGCTTTCGGATTATATTATAAGATCACAGCCTGACGATGAAGGATTTGAATGCTGTTACTATAAAGAATTTTTGTATTCCAAAATGCTTCCTGGCCTGGAAAAACTCGTAGATAAAAAACAAGAAAAAACGCAGGAGTGGAATAAAAGGCTGATATCTTTGCTGAATCAAAGCGACAGGTTTGATAATTCGCCATTGAAATATGCTGCACTTTATGGGGTGCTGCCTGCTGTTGAGTTATTAATTCGCGGTGGCGCAACACCTTTTCGTGAAGCAGCCAGTACATCATTGCATATGGCGCTGAAATTCAAGGGGCGAGATAATACAGTTACCCCTTATAAAATTATTGAAACGATTGTTAAAGAAATAAAAGAAACTAGCGTATCTTCGTATGATTTGCTGGATGTAATTATTAATAAAAAGAAATTTTGGAAAGATGATGGTGAAGAGTCTTCGACAGGTCACCCTGATTCCAGGTTTTCTGGCAATACGGTGCTTCATGAATTATTGCTGAAACGCGATATGCCCATTAGTGAGACGGTTAAGATCGCCGATTTGTTGCTATCCAATGGCGCCAACGCTTTATTAAAAAACATTGAGGACATGACGCCCTTTGGTATTGCCTGTGCTCGTAAAGACCTGGAAGCAACAGGTATCCTGTCGAATATGATTAAAGCTATGGATTATGAGCAATTGCCTGAGGTCAATAGCTACATGGAAGCGATGACAGAAAAGCAAAGAGAGGCCGTTCAAGCTGCCTTGCAAATAAAAAATAATGAACCAGTCCTGGAATTAGAGGGTTCTTATATACAACCAGGATCGTCTGCCCCCTCTCAACAGCGTCGACCGATTGATACCGTTGCACTAACCCTGCCCACTATAATGGTGGCAGAACAGGAGGTTGAGATTGACGCTGGTAGTAGGGTAGAGCAAGAAAAAAATCTGGTTACAGGAAACCAACCATTAGAGGAACCCGTTTCTTCTGATGATTCGAAACAATTGATGTCATCACTGGCACAGAAATTACCACCATTACAGACCATGCCACCATCACTGCCCATGCCACCATCACTGCCCATGCCACCATCACAGCCCATGTCACCACCACAGTCCATGCCACTATTACAGCTACCGCCCATGCCACTATTACAGCCCAATGTTTGCACTGACATTGATCAACAGTTGCATAATGCAAAACAGAAATGTGAATCATCCGAACGTCTGTATATAAACAAACCGGAAAGTGATGTAAATAATCAGATACTATTAGCATTAAACAACTTACGAAAGCAGCAAGAGATAAAAGCTGGCTTGGTACCAGGCACTGAAGAAAGGAAAATAAAAGAAATTCCCAAAGCTATCCCGCTTTTTAGATTCCTTTTGGAGGAGCTGACAAATAAAGAGGATGCTCTTGTCTCTTGGGATAAAACAGCGCAGGTCGGCACATTTACTATTGAAAATCAAAAAAATGAAATGTTGGCGACCCGTTATTACGGGAAGGATAAACCGAAAATGCTTACTAGTAGTTTTGTAAGTCTGCTGAAAGAGAATGCTAAAAAGTATAATGATTGCTTTCAAAGCATAGGGAAAGTTTTACTGGATTCTGGCAGGGGGCATCGGTACAGATTTATTCTGAATAACGAATGTGTGCAACAACATATTAGTGAAGCGTGTGAACAAACGGTTCAAGCAACATGGCCGACCTATGTGGCCAGGGAAGAAGCTCCATTGAATCCAAACATCAATATTGAGACCTCTGACATAACATCCGGTACGCCTGTTATCACTCTGCCGTTATCGTCCGGTGGTAGTCGTGACGATAGTTCAATCGTTAAGCCGAAAACGAGCGTGGTAGCTGATAATCCTGTGTCTTGTGACAGCGATACTATTCGGCAAACGCCTTCACCCATGAACCCGGCTAAACTAAGAGCGTCTTTGGGAGATCTGTTTCGAGAACAGGCATCTGCCGTTCAAATACCCGTTGTCGAGAGCAGGAAATCCAGTGCCCCTCATACCGTTGCAAAACCACCGGATACTGAAACGGATCAAGGGCTTTTGGAACCAGTACGGGTCGAAGCAACCGTCCCCTCCTGTCAACCCTCATCGGTGAAACCCTTTACGCATCGCCTGGAGAGTCCAGTCTCGGCTCAGCCTGCTCAGACAGCGGCAGGAACCGTTGAAATACCTTCACGCCAGGGAAAAAAACGGCCAGCCGAAGGCGCCGTTACACCAATGGTCACTCGAAAAAAGAGAACTACGCCCCCGGGTACCATAAGCCCGATGTTTGATTTCATTTTGGGGGAGTTGGCGAAGGATGATCATAACTTTGTAAGTTGGAATAAAAGAGGGGATAGTGGCACATTTACTATTAATTACGACGGCGTTGATGAGTTGGCGAGCCGTTATGGCAAAGAAAGGGAAATCGAATCGGGCAAGGATAAATTTTTGATGCTCCTGGAGCAGAGGACTTGTAAAAATCAAGGAGATAAAATTAAGCGTATATTGCCTAAATTTAAAGTTAGAGGCAGCGATCGTGATTACAGATTTAACCTGCATGACAAGGTTGTAATGGAGCATATTGAACGTCACGAACAGAATATGGCATTAATTAATGCTCGCTGGCCAAGATGGAAGAAAGATAAAACGTTTTAATCCAGCTACTTGTGAAACAGTTTCCATTCTTTCAACCGCTTGGGTGGGATGTAAAACGCTGATCCAATGCTATTCATGTGCTCCCGGGCGATCCCCCTGACCATAGCCAGACGCTACCCAACAGGGAGGAAATGTCCGTGTCTATCCGGCAAGTCCTGTGTCGACGCGTTTCTTGATTCCGGTCATGACAACCCACCCTGGACTGGGATTTTTACCAGTTAACCCGTATCCAGTACGGACTTATCCTGACGCTGCGGTAATCAAAAACACATTGCGTGAGTGGAGAATGTCCATGAAAGAGCAAATCAAAGACTTCCTGAAGGAAGAAGATGGTCTGACTACTGTTGAGTATGCCGTGGCAGGTGGTGTGGTGGCGGCGGGCGCTATCGCTGCGTTTGATGAGTTGGGGGAAAAGGTTGTCGAGGTTATTGAAGACATTACGAAAGATCTCGGCGGTGAGGGTGGTGGCTGGCCGCGTCCTTAAGGGAGTAAGTCGATTAATTTCAGTTGACAGGTTTCTGGTGCTGATTGGATGACGTGATAGGTGGAAGTGCCATGGATATTGATAACAGCACACTGATATTGGTTTTACCGTTGTTGATATCCATGCCTTTCCTGCTCTGGTTTGATCTTCGGTTTCGTAAAATTCCGAACGCCTTGACGTTAAGTCTTCTCCTCATTGGCCTGATGACCCATACCTTTATTTCAGGTTTCAGTGGTTTCCTGGACGCGCTGGGCGGCGGCCTGCTCGGCCTTGCCCTGATGCTGCCCTTTTACCTGCGGAAAAAAGGGATGGGCGCCGGTGATGTGAAGATGATGGCCGCCATTGGCGCGGTACTGGGCGTGCAGGACGGGTTGCTCTGTATCGGGCTGACCCTCATCTCCGGCGCGCTGCTCGGGTTACTGTTTCTGTTATTCAAGGGCGGGCTGGTGCAAACCCTGCGCCGTTACTGGCTTTGCGTCCTGAGCCGAAGCTGGATGGCGCCGCAGGAAAACGACGCTGCCAGCCTGTACTTTCCTTATGCGCTGGCGATTGTCAGCGGTGTGTTATCCACCCTTTATATGTCAGGTGAATTGTCGCGGCTGGCGGCGTTTTTCCTTGCCTGATGACGGATGTTTTCAGCCATCCCGGCTGACAGGAGGGCATGATGATTCTTCAGAGAACCTCGGTGATGATCGCGCTGTCTGCCCTCCTGGGGCTGGCCGGCGCCTGGCTGATCGGCCAGTGGCTGGGCAGTGCGCCGACCACGGCGACACAGACCCTTGATACCGGACCGTCCGTCACGGTGGTGATGGTGACGGATGATGTTTCGGCCTGGACCGCGTTAAGTCCCGATCAGATCAAAACGGTGAACGTGCCGACGGCGCTGGCGCCGGAACAGGCTGTCCGTGAGCCGGCGGGCCTGGCCGGACAGTATGCCCAGGTGGACCTGTTCGCCGGCGAAATCCTGCTGGGCGGACGGGTCAGCAACCGGGTGCCCGAGGGGCTGCTGGCCGACCGCCTGGCACCCGGCATGCGCGCCATGACCGTGAGAATTAACGATGTCAGCGGGGTGGCGGGTTTTGTCCAGCCCGGCAGCCGGGTGGACGTCATCGCCACCCGCCGGGATGAAAGCCGCGTATTGCTGACTGATCGTCGTGTACTGGCCATCGACCAGGCCACGACCATGGAAAACGATGAGCCGGTGGTGGCCAGCACCGCCACCCTGGCGGTCACGCCGGCACAGGCAACCACGCTGGCGGGCGCGCTGGAGGGCGCTTCCCTGTACCTGGCGCTGCGCAACCCCCTTGAACCCATTGTCGAGCCGACGCCACAGGCCGTGCCAACGGGCCTGATCCTCCAGCGCGGGGTGGAAGGGCGCTGGATCAAGGTGAGTCAATAAACGGTTAAACCGGCCCGGCGGGGCAGTGTTAACCCACAACATTTTTATAACGCACTTTGCGGTCAATGATCCGGGGGGATGATATGAAACACAGTTCGATGCCCGATGGCGTGAGGCGGGCGTTCCAGACGCTGGCCTGCGCCTGCCTGTTGCTGGCCGGGACGGTGGCCATGGCGCTGGAGGAAACCGGCGAATGCTCGGTCACCCGCGGCGGTGACCGGGACCTGGGCCTGATGGTCAATGGTTCCGGGATTGTCACGCTGGCGGAAGCGCCGGGGCGTATCACGGTGGCGAATCCGGAGGTCGCCGATATCAATGTGCTCGATGCCGAGCGCATCTTTATCCTGGGCAAGCAGACCGGCACCACGGCGGTCATGGCCCTGGACAAGCAGGATCGTCTGCTGGCCCGCCTGCATATCGAGGTCACGCCTGACCTGAACCTGCTCAAGCGCCGCATCCACGAAGTGATGCCGGGGGAACCGGTGGCGGCGCGCATGAGCGGCCAGCACCTGGTGCTGTCCGGCGAGGTGAGCAACCTGGTCCGGCTGGATACCGTGCTGCGGATTGCCGAAGGGTTTGTCGCCAGCAAGGAGCAGGTGGTCAACATGCTCACTGTCGGCGGCGCCCAGCAGGTGATGCTGGAAGTGAAAGTCGCGGAGATGCAGCGCAGCCTGATGAAGCGGCTGGATATGAACTTCAACGGCATCACCAACGGCGGCAAGTGGAGTTTCGGCGGCGTCGGGCCGGGGGGAGGCAGCCATGTGCCGAGTACACTGCCGATGCTGCCGCCCACCGGTGGCTGGCCGGGCGGGGATTTCACCCCGAATCCCACTGACTTTAGCGGCAGCGGCCTGTTCGCCAGTTTTGTCAGCGGCGACAGCCTGTTCAACCTCTACATTGACGCCGGCAAGGATACCGGCACCGCGAGAATCCTGGCGGAACCGACCCTGACCACCCTCAGTGGTGAAGACGCCAGCTTTGTCTCCGGCGGCGAGTTCCCGGTGCCGGTGCCCCAGGACAACAGCGCGGTCACGGTGGAATTCAAGGAATACGGTATTGGTTTGAAATTCCTGCCGGTGGTGATGGATTCCGGGCGGATCAACCTTCGCCTGAATCTCAGTGTCAGTGAACTCAACAATTCCCAGAGCCTGGTACTGGGCAACGGGGAAAACGCCAACGCCGCCTACGTGGTGCCTTACCTGAGCAAACGCAGCACCCGCTCCACCGTGGAGCTGATGGACGGGCAGACGATCGGTGTCGCCGGTCTGATCAGCGAGAACATGCGTGACGCTATCCAGAAATTCCCGGGTTTGGGCGATGTGCCGGTACTGGGCCACCTGTTCCGCAGCCAGGAATACCAGAAAGGGCAGACCGAGCTGGTGATCCTGGTGACCCCGCGGCTGGCGCGACCACTGGATGAAGCCCGGCGGCCCCTGCCCACGGACACCTTCGTGGAACCCTCCGACGTGGATTTCTACCTGAGCGGCAACACCGGCAGGCGGTTCCCGCTGCCCACCACCGAATCAACGACAACAGGCGTATATGGCCATGACCTGCGCCCGGACGAAGGGGGGAACGCATTATGATCCGTTACCTGACAGGCGCCGTCCTGCTGCTGGGGTTGACAGGGTGCGCCGGTTTTTATGAGCAACCTCATCATGATCCGGAGATGGTCAGTTACAGCCGGGACAGTGTCAGGGATGTTTTCGTGGCCCAGCGTTACAACCCGAACGCGTCCGAAGAGAACCGGGGCCGGGTGGTGACCGGGCAGGACGGTGAGCGCGTCCGCCGGGTGCTCGAAACCTGGCGGGAACGGGAACCGGACAATGACGCCCTGAACGAAGACATTGAGTACGACATCAACCCGGATGGCAACAACTGACCGGGCATGTAAAAGAAAAGGGGGGGGAGAGCCATGGCGACGAAGCGAGGTGCGGGACAGGCAGGCGCCATCCTGCCGCTGACGGCGATTGCCATGGTTGTCCTGTTCGGGTTCATGGCGCTGACGCTGGATATCGGGTTGATGATGTGGCGCCAGTCACAGTTCCAGACCGCGGCGGACGCGGCGGCGCTCAGCGCCGCCCAATGCTGTTTGCTGGAGGATGAAACGACAGAAGACTTCAAAACCTGCGGGCAGGAAACCCTGGCGTTCAACCTGTCTGCCAATGGCCTCAACCCGGAAACAACGAACAGCATGTTCACATGCCACAGGGAAAAACGGTACGTGGATGTTGACGTCTGGTCTGACGCGATGCCGACGCTGATTGCCGGTATCGCAGGTGACGGGCTGGATACGTTCAGTATGCATGCCGAAGCCAGGGCGGGGATGACCGGTGAGGCCGTGCCGGTCGTAACGGTGCCTTTGATCGTACCGGAAGGAAGTGATCTGTCATCGCCTGTGCGGGCATTGGCGGCGATTCCGGATGACCTTGAGCAAATCAAATACCCCGGCAGAGATGACTATAAGCCAGACAGCGATACCGGCAAGCTGGCCGCCGCCCTGGCCGGTACGGGGTATCCGTTAATTCGGGGCAACCGTTATACGATTTACCGTGAATACGATGATGATGACGAGGAAAGGAAGAATGACGCCAGGGACGACGATGATGACGATGAAATGGAAGATGCCATCGAGGACGGTTTGAACAGTCGTTTCGAGTGCGATGACCGGGGAACGCAGGATGGCAAGGTATGGTGCAACAAGGAAGACGACGATGACGACGAGGATGAATTCAGTTACCGGAGAGATCTGTTTCCCCCTGACAACAACGACAAAACTGACCTGACGCAATATTTGGAAACGACAAAAAATTTCAGGCGCATCGTGAATGTGGGTATTGGTTCATGGGTTGGCGCCTGGAAAAGAAAGATTCAGGTAGAAGACTTCGGTTGTTTTCTGTTGCTGTGGGAAGTGGATGATCCGGGCGAGTGGGATGATTTCGACAGGAACGCTGCTTACCGGAAAGATGCCCGGGACGATGACGAAGACGGTATCTGGCTGCGACATATCACCGACGATGAAATCACGCAAAACAACCTTGAGCCGTACTGTGCCAGGGGAGCGAAACCCCTTGTCCTCCTGGACAGACCCGGCAGCGTAGACAGTTAGGAGGCCAGCCATGATTCCGCAAATGCATCGACAAAAAGGGCTGGCGCTGGTGGAAGTGACGATTGTGTTGCCGGTGCTGCTGCTGTTGCTGGCCGCAATAGTGGACTTTGGACGTATTTTTTATGAAGGCGCGCTGTTGCAGGGGCGGGTCAATGCGGCTGCCCGTTACCTGGCCATGAATACGGCGGCGGGGCAGTGCAGGAAAACGGTTCACTCCAAGGTAGTGGATTACTGCGAAAACGCGGAAAACCTGGTGCTTTACGCGATGCCGGACGGTTCCGGTACGCCTTTTGTCCGGGTGGGGGACATCAAAACCCGGACCTGTCCCGACGACAATAAACACTGGCAGGTTTCAGCGACTTATACACCGGAATTTATCTTCACCGGCCTGCTGCCGGCATCGGTCGGCGACCTTGTTGTGACGCCATCGGCGATACAGCGATCGTTTTTCGGGGCGGCTGATCCGGAGGACCGTTTATGAAACGTTGTGACAACCCCCGTCAACCCCGTCGGCAGCAGGGGACAACAGTCGTCGAGTTCAGCATCGCGGCATCCGTCTTTTTCCTGGTGCTGTTCAGCGTGATGGAATTTGGCCGGATGATGTTCACCTGGCACCTGCTGCAGGAAAGCGCCCGCAGCGCTGCCCGTGTGGCCGTGGTTACGAAACCCGATTTTGACAAGGTGGCGCCGCCCATTCTCGATGCCGCCCGGCAGTTCATACCGGACCTGAAGTCGGAAAACCTGGAGATCAGTTACCTGACCGTTGACGGTAACAGGGCGGAAAGAGAGGAAACCCCGTATTTTGTCAAAGCTTCGATTACCGGTGTTTCTTTATCATTGATGATACCGATCCCGGGGCTGGACGACGTGGTAGCGCCGTCATTTACCACCACGCAGGTGGCGGAAAGCTTGGGTCGTGAAGCGGACAAGCACAGGCACAGGCATTCATTATGAGGAAAGCAGTATGAATGCGGACCGGTTCATGCGTGTACGACTGACGGGGTACGACCGGATTGGCCTGGAACGGGTGCAGCGGTTACTGCGCGCCATCCGCGAGGCCAGCGCCAGTGTCTGCCTGCTGGAAGGGGAGGCTGACCTGGAAACCAGGTTGCTGGAACCTGCGGATGTTGTGGTGCATATGCTGTCACCGTCGCCTGAAGCGGAGCTGCGAACCCTGCAGCGCCTGAAAAACCGCCTGCCGCCCCTGGTGCTGATCGGTGGTGAATCGCAGCAGATTGAAGGTCGGCAACTGGGCGATATCCTGCGAACCGGCGCCCGTGATTACCTGAAGCCGCCGTTTGACGAGGGCGAGTTATTGCAGGCGCTGGACCGGATACATGACGATTTCTGCCGCTCGCAGGGCAGGGCGTCGTCGGACGGCCAGGTGATCGCCGTCACGGGCGTCGGCGGCTGTGGCGTATCACTGTTGAGCGCGAGCCTGGCCCACGAGGCAGTCCTGCGGCATCAGCAGGTACTGCTGGCGGACTGCGACTGGCGCTATGGCTCACAGGCGACACTGCACGATGTCCGGCCGCGCAATGATTTCCGGGCGCTGATGGCGCGTTCAGACAGTGACAGCACGGTGCTGGAAAGTTACCTGACACCGGTCAATGAACGACTGCAGTTGCTTTGCCAGGCGCCGGACCTGCTCGCCTCCGAAGCACCGGCCGGGCATGGGTACCCGCTGTTGAACCTGATGCGCGCCCGGGCCGACGTCACGGTTCTGGATCTGCCCGGATGGGACGGCCCGCTGCTGCACACGCTGTCAGGAGGGGCTGACCGGGTGGTGCTGGTATTACGGCCCCAGATAGACGCCATCCGGCGCGCGGGGCTGTTACTGGCCGGCCCCCTGGCGGCGGTTGACCGGGACCGGCTGACCGTTGTCGTGAACGGGGTCAACCGTCATACGACGATCGACAAACATACGATCGGCAAGGCGCTGGGCGTAACACCGCTGATGGTGCCGTCAAACCGCAAGGTGGTGGATCGGGCGCTGGAGAGCGGCCAGTTGCCGGTGGGGCAGGCGCCGGGTTCCGACTTCAGCCGTGCGGTGGCGACGCTGGCTGACCGGGTGCTGGCTGCCGAACGCCCCCGTACCCGCATGGCGCACTGGTTGCAGGCATTCAGGAGGGTCAGCTGATGGCGTTGACACTGGACGACAATGTGCTTGCTTCTGCGGATTTTGGCGAAACCCGCCAGCACTGGCAGAAGCAGGTGCATCAGCGCATCCTGTCCCGCCTGGATTTGCAGGCGCTGGCGTCATTGGCGCCGGACCAGGTACGGGAACAGGTGTTCCGGGCAGGGGACAGCCAGTTTGAACAGCTGCATGCGCCCCTGTCCCGGCAGGAACGGCAGCGGATATTGATCGATATTTGCGACGATATCCTCGGGCTGGGTCCCATTGAGCCGCTGCTGGCCGACCCGGTCGTAACGGATATCCTGGTCAACGGCCCCGACCATGTCTACGTGGAACGGCAGGGTCGGCTGGAACCGGTGCCGGTCCGGTTCCTGGATGAAGCGCACCTGTACCAGACCATCGAGCGGCTGGTCAGCCGGGCGGGGCGTCGGCTGGATGAATCCAGCCCCATGGTGGACGCGCGACTGGACGACGGTTCGCGGGTCAATGCGATCATCCGGCCGCTGGCGCTGGATGGTCCCGTACTCAGTATCCGTCGTTTTCCGGCCGATCGCCTGACCCTCGCGGGACTTGCGAACCATGGCGCCTTTCCCGCCGTGCTGCTGCCCCTGCTGCAGGGCATGGTAACGGGGCGATTAAATATCATGATTTCCGGGGGCACCGGCAGCGGCAAGACCACCCTGCTCAACGCCCTGTCTGCGGCGATCCCGGCCCGTGAACGCATCATTACCATCGAGGACGCGGCGGAACTGCAACTGCAGCAGACCCACGTCGTACGCCTGGAAAGCCGGCCGGCGAATATCGAGAACCGGGGGGAGGTCACCCTGCGGGACCTGGTGCGCAACAGCCTGCGGATGCGGCCTGACCGGATCGTGGTGGGGGAGGTGCGGGGTGTGGAATTCATTGACATGCTGACCGCCATGAACACAGGTCATGACGGCTCCCTGACCACCCTTCACGCCAATACGCCAGTGGACGCCGTTCGTCGCCTGGAGAGCATGGCCGCCATGAGCGCCCTTGGCCTTGAAACCCCAATTGTCACGCAGCTGATCGCCTCGGCGCTGGACGTGATCATCCAGCTTGAGCGCATGGAGGATGGCGTACGTCGGGTGACCAGTATTCAGGCACTGGCCGGTGCGGATCGGCAGGGCATTGAACTGCGTGAAATCTGTCGTTTTGAGCGCATCAACCTGACCGAAGCGGGCAACGTGGAGGGGCGCTTTGTCGCTACGGGGTACCGGCCAGCCTTCCTAGACAAGCTGGCCCGCCGGGGGCTGGCGTTTGACGAAGCGCTGTTTACAGAGGGCGTGCTGTAATAAGGACGCGCACGCCTGCAGGTTTTTTTAACGGGTGGGAGATAGGTTATGTCTGATACTTTCAGTTTACTGCTGGCCGTGATCTTCCTGGTGATTTTCCTTGTCAGCACGGGGTTGATGCTGCTCAGCCAGCGACACCGGTTGCAGAAACGGCTGCACCGGCACCTGGAGCAGCTCGGGGGCAACCAGCCGGTACACCAGGTATTGCGGAAACGCTACGTGGACCAGCTTCCTCCCTGGTTGCAGCAGCTTGAGAAATTTCCCGCCATGGAAGCGCTGGACCTGCTGACGCTGCAGGCGGGTAAAAGTACACGGGCGCTGTCGGTTGCCTTGTACGGCCTGGGGTTGCTGGTGGCAGGGCTGGTCATCACCGGTTGGCTGGGGATGCCCTTGCTGTCCGGCGTGATGGTCGCGCTGGTGCTGGCGCTGTCGCCGCTGGCGTACCTGCAATACCTCAAAAACAAACGTCTTCAGTTGTTTGATCAGCAGCTGCCTGACCTGCTGGACATGCTGGTCAAGGGCCTGCGCGCCGGCCTGCCGCTGACCGAGGCGATGGAACTGGCGGCGCGGGAGCTGGATGATCCCGTCGGTTCCGAGCTGAAGCATACCGTGCAGGATATCCACTACGGACGGGATATGAAGCACGCTTTCCTCGCCCTGCTGGAGCGGGTGCCCAGCGAAGCGCTGCTGATGATGGTGACCGCCATCGTGCTGCAGCGGGAAACCGGGGGCAACCTGCTCGACGTGCTCACCGGGCTGCGGGGACAGATACGCGAGCGCATCGGGTTCGACCGACGTCTTAAAACCTTGTCCGCCGAGGGAAGTATGTCCGCGTGGATCCTGGTGCTGATGCCATTTGTGCTGGCGTTCGTGATCAACCTGTCCTCGCCCGGCTACCTCGCCCCCCTGCTTGAGGAAGAGATTGGCCGGCAGGTGGTGATATGCGCCGGTGTTCTGATGGTTGTGGGGGTGGTGTGGGTGATTCGCCTGGTCAGAATCCGGGTTTAAGGAGGCTGTCATGTCTGCTGAAGTATTATCGCCGGACTTCCTGGGCCGGATGATGGACACGGTGTTGGTAACCCGCTTTGCCGGGCTTGCCCTGGTGGCGGTGGCGGTGGGGCTGATGTCGTTCCTGTTCATGCGAATAGCCGGTCGCAGGCGTTTATCGTCCCGACGGCTGAAAATGACGGAAGGGGGCGCGGTCGCGCAACCGGGCGCGTCGCCTGACTGGTCCGGCTGGCTATCTCCGGCAGGGCGATACCTGATGCCCGCGGATGAAAAAGAGCGTGTCAGCGTCAGTCGTCGCCTGGAGCAGGCCGGATTTCGCCATGAACAGGCGCTGCTGTTGTTTTATGGCGCCAAGGCGGCGGCTGCCGTATTAATGGGGCTGCTGGTGTTCCTGTTTCATCCCTGGTTGCCCGGGTGGCTGGCGGATTATGCCGGGCTGGCGGTGATGGTCGGCGCCGCGCTGGGGCTGTTGCTTCCTTCCATGGCGCTCGATTCCTGGTTGAAGCAGCGGCAGCAGCAGGTGATCGAGGGGTTTCCCCAGGCGCTGGACATGTTACTGATCTGTCTCTCTTCAGGGCTTGGGTTGCCCGTTGCCATCAAGCGGGTGGAGTCGGAGCTCAGGCTGGCCTACCCGGTCCTGGCCGATGAGCTGGCGCAGGTCAGCGCCGAGCTGAACGCCGGCATGGCCATGGACGCGGCGCTGCACAATTTTTCGGATCGAACCGGCCTGCGGGAAGTCCGTGGCCTGGTGGGAACCCTGGTGGAAGCCCACCGGTACGGCTCCAGCCTGACCGACACCCTGCAGGATTATACCCGCGACTTCCGCGCCATGCG
Organism: Kistimonas ophiarachnellae; assembly: GCF_057552235.1. NCBI lineage: Bacteria > Pseudomonadati > Pseudomonadota > Gammaproteobacteria > Oceanospirillales > Endozoicomonadaceae > Kistimonas > Kistimonas ophiarachnellae. The sequence goes on from NZ_BAAJPA010000005.1 coordinate 306,781, forward strand.
GCTGCACCGGGCGGAGCTGCAGGCGGCCCGAATGAGTACACGACTGGTGTTCCCCATGGTCTGTTTCATATGGCCGGGATTTTTCGTCGTGGCGGTAGGGCCGGCAATATTGCGCCTGCTGGAGGCGTTCGGAGGATGATAATGCGATACCCATTCAGGCCCGTTGTGTGTTTGGCGTTGACGCTTCTGATGACGGGGTGCGCGGGGATGCAGGCCAGGGATACGGCTGACGCCTCACGGGATGACCTGTACGACGGTGCGCTGGCGGCGGATATGCTGGGCGTCGCGGATGCGCTGACGGCAACGGACGCGTTGAACAAGGGGGATAACCACTGGCGGCGGGGGGATGGCGACAGAGCGTTGCTGTATTTTATTCGCGCCCTGGAGCTGGATGAAAAGTCCGTTGCAGCGGCCATGCGTATCGCCCGGGTTCATGAGCAGAGAAATAATGCGGTGCTGGCTGAGCGCGCCTGGAATGAGGTGTTGGCCATAGCGCCGGATAATATCGCAGGCCTGGAAGGTATGGGGCTGCTCAGGCTTGAACAGCGTCGTTATTCATCGGCAAAGACATTCCTTACCGATGCGATTTCAAACTATGACGAAAAGCAGGCTGTTTTAAAGGCTGAAGAACGATCTGTTGACGAAGCCCCCGGTAAGGCAAATCCGGAAAAACAACCGGATCAATCAACGACAGAACCGCTGTATGCGCCGTGGCTGGCAGCCAACGGCCTGGGCGTGATGGCGGACCTTGAGCGCGATTATACGGCTGCAATCAAGTATTACCGGCAGGCGCTCGTTATGGCGCCGGGACAGGCCATGTTGCTGAATAACCTGGGCTACTCCCACGCAATGGCAGGGCAGTTAAGGCAGGCTGAAACATACCTTGGGCAATCGCTGGACATCCGGAATGATTATACCCGTGCGCGGCGTAATCTTGCGCTGGTGCTTGCGCGGCAGGATAAACTCGACGAGGCGGTTCGTGTATTGAAGGGCGTGATGGATTATGCCGAGGCCTGCAATGATGTCGGCTACCTGATGATGCTGGATAACAACACAAAAGAAGCGGAAAAGTGGTTCAGGAAAGCAATAGATGCTTCTCCAACCTATTACAGGGAAGCGTGGGACAACCTGGCGCAGCTGGAAGACAGGATGAGCAGTCAGTAAGGAAGGAAGAAAGAAAGAAAGAAAGAACGTTTCAGGCTAGTCGTAAACCAATAGCGCCATCCCCTTTAAAGAAGATGGCGCTATTGGCATTTAGAAGAACATGAACTTCAGGATAAATAACGCGGTCAGCACGACCATGGCCGGGGTGATCTCTTTCTGGCGACCGCTGATCAGCTTGATGCCGGTCCAGGCGACAATGCCCAGGGCAATACCGGAGGCCACGGAATACGTCAGCGGCATGGTGATCGCCGCAACGCCAACGGGCGCCGCTTCGGTAATGTCGTCCCAGTCAATCTTGACCAGGCTGTGGGTCATCAGTACGGCGACAAAGAACAATGCGGGCGCTGTCGCGTAGGCGGGAATGGCGCTGGCCAGCGGTGACAGGAACAGGCTGACGACAAACAGCAAACCAACGACAACGGCTGTTAAACCCGTACGACCGCCTGCGGCAATACCCGCACCACTTTCGATATAACTCGTGGTAGTAGAAGTACCGAGCATGGAGCCTGCGACAGTTGCCGTGCTGTCCGCCATCAGGGCACGGTTGATGCGGGGCATGTTGCCGTCTTTATCCAGCAGGTTCCCTTTCTGGGCCACGGCGATCAGGGTGCCGGAGGTATCGAACATATCCACGAACAGGAAGGAGAACACGATACTCACCAGGCCGATATCCAGGGCGCCGGCAAGGTCAAGCTGCATGAAGGTAGGCGCCAGGCTGGGCGGCATGGAGAAAACACCGTTCAATTCGACATGGCCGGTGGCAATGCTGAGCAGGGTCACGGCCAGGATGCCGATCATCACGGAACCGGTCACGCCACGGAAATAGAGCGCCGCAATCACGACAAAACCGACACAGGCCATGATCGCGTTCCAGCTGGTCATATTGCCCAGGGAAACCAGGGTGGCCGGGTTGTCGACGACAATGCCCGCATTTTGCAGACCCAGGAAACCCAGGAAGAAACCGATACCGGCGCCGATACCACCGCGCAGTGACAGCGGAATACTGTTGATGATCCATTCCCGGATACGGAAGGCGCTCAGCAGGAAGAAGCAGATACCGGAGAAGAAGACCGCGCCCAGGGCAACCTGCCAGCTGTATCCCATCTGTCCGACAACGGTAAAGCTGAAGAAAGCGTTCAGGCCCATACCCGGCGCCATGGCAACCGGGTAGTTGGCGTAAAAGCCCATAATGAAACAGCCAATGGCGGCGGCAAGACAGGTGGCGACGAACACGGCGCCGGGATCCATGCCGGCAGCGGCCAACAGGCTGGGGTTTACGAAAATAATGTAGGCCATCGTCAGGAAGGTGGTGAGGCCTGCGATCACTTCCGTTTTGACCGTAGTATTGTGTTCCTGGAGTTTAAATAAGCGCTCAAGCATGGGATTCGTACGACAACTTCAGAAAGGGTGGTGAAGAAGGCGCGCAGTCTACACGAATCCCCTGGACCGTTAAAATATTTTGATCATAGAAACTGATTTTTTAAACGAAACTTGTCTAAGGTCAACACCCCCTGGAACACTTGTTGATCGAAGCCAAATACGGTTTTTGTCGTCTAAATGGGCAATCTTCCAGTCGAGGAAGGCGTCATAAAAAAATGGCCAGAGGCAGTAGAACGGCCAGCAATATAGTGACAGCGACCGACGTCCAGAGAATGGCTTCGGTTGCCTCGTGGTGAGGATCTTCATAACTCACGTGAACCCCCTCGGTGCGATCGACCTTTTTTCCTGAGGAGCCGCAGCGCAATGTGCCAGGTCTGTCATTGCTGCAAGGCGTGGTGGCATCCAATGAATGCAGATAGCTTGCAAATGCTTCACGATCCATGCGGCTGAGCGCTTCTTCCGAGTGGCTTGTGCCAAACCATACATTGGCTGATGTCTTGTCAAAACCCAGCTGCTGCAGGCCAAGCATTGCATCCAGTGGGTCAGTGTTACTGATAGCGATGGCGTTTTCTTTATCCAGATAGATGGCTGTCAGTTCACTGTCTGTAAAGACCAGGTTGTCATCCCCCTTGGGAAGTCCCTCTGTTTCGATGAGGTGTCCGATTGCGGCGCGATTTTCAGCGGATGACAGGTAACATTCGCGCTTAATATCACTCACTGAATCCATTAATGCAGACAATGACGCTGTTACAGGCGTATCCGTCGATGCCAGCTTTTGGGTCAGGTCAGACAGGGCAGGGCGGCTCCCCCTGATAATCAGCAGTACCTGTTTGGGGGAGAGTGTCATCAGGTCTTGCTCGTCGATATGGCTCAGTTCATGACTGGCGGGATTGAATATGAGTTCGGACTGCTGCTCTCCAACCGTCGCCAGGCAGACAAGAGAATTTTTATCTTCATTCGTTTGGGATAAATGGTCAGTAGCCAGACTGCGGGGGGGATAGCAGGTAAAAGCCATACTGCTCAGCAATATGAGCACTGCCAGTACGGAGGGTTCTTTTTGCTCTGTATATCTCACAACACACCTCAACAATGATTTGGATGATCACGTCATCCAGTGGATACGCACGCCAAACCCCCTGTGCTGGCGCGAGATGGTTTAAATTCCGGCGGCTGAGTTTAGACGTGCACTATGTGTTTGCACGGAATAACGATGAATGGATAGTTTTGGCGTGTGAGCTGGTGTTTAAAAAAGCATCAATCGTATTGGGGGCAGGTTGTGAAGGTGTTTCAGGGTGTTAATCAGATTATGCTCACACAGATATCCACAGGTGCTGTGGGTATCTGTGTTCTTGCACTACTGGTGCGCTACTGGTTTGTCAGGCGTGACGAGTACTGCTGAGAATCACGAACTTTGCGTCGCTGGCGATCAGGCGGTAACCACCAAACAGCTGCTTGAGCCTTGTGTGGTAATTCAGGTGCCGGTTGCCGACTATGCGCAGTTCGCCGCCGGGTTTGAGTACGTGGTGAGCCTGTTTGAACATGCGGCGTGCAATATGGTCGCCCACGGTTTCCCCCTGGTGGAAAGGAGGGTTACACAGTACCAGGTCGGCACTATTGGCAGGAAAACCGGTCAGGCAGTCATTGGCGATGAAACGCCCCTTTTCCACTGGAAGACCGTTAGCTTCCCAACCTTCCCGTGCTGATTGCACGGCCATATAGGATTCATCCACAAAGGTTACCGTGCTGTCCGGGTATTGCCGGGCTGCCGTCATGCCGAGAATCCCGTTGCCGCAACCCAGGTCAATGATGTGTTGATAGCGCCTCTCACCGAGCAGGTGGTCAAGGAAGAACCGGGTGCCGATGTCCAGCTTCTCTCTTGAAAATACATTGGCGTGGTTCACTGTCACCAGGTTGCCCGGCATTGGGAGCGTCCTGGGAAAACGGGAGCTGGCAGGTGAAAGCTGTGGGTCGAACGTGACAAACGCCAGGCGCGCTTTCTTGCGTGCCAGTGATGTGCGGGTAGGGCCGAGCGTTTTCTCCAGCAATGACAGTGTTGAGGTATGGATGTACCTGGCCATGCCCGCAGCAATAATCTGCGTACCTTCATGGACATGCGGGCGCAAACGCAACAGCTGTTCTTCAAACCAGCTGAGATTCTTGGGAAACCGTATCAGTACGAGGTCAAAGGTACCCTGTAGCGGCTCAGTGCTGGCAAGGCACTGGATGTCATCTGTGGTGATGCCATTCAATGGCGCATTGTGTATGGCGCTCTGGTGTGCGAGCCATGAATCACTGTAAAGTACCGGTTTATGCGTGACGAGATTCAGGGTCAATGCCCCAAAGCTGTCGTTAAGGATCAGAACCCGGCCTGCAACGCCGGTTTCCCCGAGGTGTTCCAACAGGTATTCATCGGCGGCATCCCAGGCCCGCAGGGTTTCCCGGTTTCGAAGGGGAAGGCGTTGCAGGGTGAGTGATTGGAACGGGGTATTGAACTGCTGCATCTTAAGTGGACATGAATCCGTATCATCACAGACGAAACCAGCCGTACGACGGTAAGTTTTACGACTGAATGAAACTGCTTTTCCCAGGCTCCGCAGGAGCATGATGAGAAAAAGGCGTATTTTACCTTCAGGAGAGGCTGAATGAACAATAGAACCTATGATTTTGACCTGTTTGTCATCGGGGCGGGCTCCGGTGGTGTCAGGGCAAGTCGAATGGCAGCGGCCGAAGGTGTGAAAGTCGCCGTTGCCGAAGGTCGTTTCCTGGGAGGCACCTGTGTGAATGTGGGCTGTGTGCCCAAGAAACTGTTTGTCTATGGCGCCCATTACCATGAGGATTTTGAGGATGCCAGGGGCTACGGCTGGACGGTAGACGGTGTCAGTTTTGACTGGCCGACACTGCGGGACAATAAAACCCGGGAAATTGAACGCCTCAACGGTATTTATGAAAACCTGTTGAAAAACGCCGGTGTGGAGCTTATTGCCGGCTATGCGGCGCTGATCGATCAGCACACCATTGCTGTCGGTGACAAGCGATACACCGCTGAACGTATCCTGGTCGCACCGGGCTCAAAGGCTTTTGTACCGGACTTCCCGGGTTCAGAGCATGCGATCACATCGGATGACGCCTTCTACCTGGACACGTTCCCCAAAAAAGTCATCGTTGTGGGTGGCGGTTACATTGCCGTTGAGTTTGCCGGTATTTTTGCCGGCCTGGGTGCTGAGACAGTGTTGTCTTATCGCCGTGACCTGTTCCTGCGTGGCTTCGATGGCGATGTACGGGAAACCCTGCGTGATGAAATGCTGAAAAAGCAGATCGATCTGAAGTTCAACAGCACAATCAGTCAGATTGAAAAACTGTCCGACGGACAGTTACAGGTTACCTGGCAGGATGGCACGACAGAAACCGCGGATACGGTAATGTACGCTACCGGTCGTGTACCCAACACCAAAGGGCTGGGGCTGGAGCAGGCCGGTGTGGCGCTGACGGACAACGGTGCTATCAAGGTGGATGATAATTTCCAGACATCGGTGCCCAATATTTATGCCCTGGGTGATGTCATTGATCGTTTCCAGCTAACCCCTGTCGCACTGGCCGAGGCGATGGCGCTGGTGCGTCACCTGTACAAGGGGCAGCCGGTGGCAATGGATTATTCCAATATTGCCACTGCGGTATTCAGTCAGCCGAATATTGGTACCGTTGGCCTGACCGAAGAGCAGGCCCGGGATCAGTTCAGCAATGTCGTGATCTTTAAAACGGGTTTCCGCCACATGAAACACACCCTGAGCGGGCGTGATGAGCGCGTGTTCATGAAACTGGTGGTGGATGGTGACAGTGACCGTGTTCTGGGCTGTCACATGGTGGGGCCGGATGCCGGTGAGATCACCCAGGGGCTGGCGATTGCCCTGAAGGCCGGTGCGACCAAGGCGATCTTCGACCAGACCATCGGCATTCATCCGACGGCGGCTGAAGAGTTCGTGACTATGCGAACGCCTGCCTGAGTATTAGCCTGAAACGAACAACGGGCAGCCAGATCCTTCTGGCTGCCCGTTGTTTTATCGATCACTGCTGCTTTTTATCAGGCAGTGTTTTGATCTGTGTGCGCAAGGCGCGCATTTCATCAGCTATCTGGCGGCACTGGTGATTTACCAACGCCATTCTGTCTTCCAGCTCTGCCATGCTGGCGGCCATACGAGCCAGGTTAGAGCGCAGGCTCGACAGCTTTTCCAGCTGTTCAGCATCAATCATCATGGGTAATTTCCCTCTACCTGTTTGTCTTCCGTGACGTTTCGGCAATATGCAAAGGATGTTTAGAGTCTAGAACACGGAAGAAGGGTTTGCCTGCAACGGTAGTTGCAGGCAGGAGGGTACCTGGAATCAGTGGTGTGCAATGGTGACAGACAGGGAATGCGCACGATCGTTCAGTTCAGCCAGCATCTGGCTGATCTTTTCTTTTTCTTCATTCATCTGGGCGCTGGTGCGACTGGCGCGAGCCTGACGATGACGTTCAATGGCCTCGCGAATGCGCTTTTCCTTGCCACAGATGGTTTTCGAGACTTCGCTCAGTGATGGATGGGCAGCCTGCGGCGCAGCAGTGTCTGCCTGGGCTTCATCAGTGGCTGCAGTAACCTCTTCAGCTATCTCCTCGGTGACCGTAGGCCTGGCTACTATGTCGGTCAGCGAATCGGTAGCCGAGATATCACCGGCCAGTACGGCATCAGCCGCGGCGGTGATGGCGGCAAGCTGTGCTGAAATGGCTGAATCCAGTTCAAAGCCACCCAGGTCAACCAGGGAGCTGCTGCGGGAAGCGCGTACCGGCTGAGCGGGTTCGGCTGGCTTCGGTGCTTCTGGTTTGGCAGCTGCCTGAGTCGGTACTTCAGTCGCCTGCGGTTTCGCGAGCGAAGGGCGTGATACCTCTATCGTCGCAACCGTACGCTCCAGCGGACTGGGCCTGGTTTCCTGAGGCTGTTCTTTGGCTTCCTGCTTTGCGGAAGCGGCCTTGATGATGCGACCCTGAGGTTTCTCCTCTTCTTCCGTTACGACTTTTTTGGCCGTGACAGGAACGGGGGTTTCATCGTCATCGTCACTGAAATCGCCGTCACCGCCAAGCAGGGACATCAGTTCCTTTTCGATGGCGGAGATGGAACGGCTTTTACGGGGCTTTTTCTTGGGGGAAATGCAAACCGTGGTGGTTTTGTACCCTTTCAGGCTCTTGGCGTTGAACAGTTCAATGGCATCCTGTTCCACCTCGGCCAGCTCTTCACGGGTTTCGACATAGTCGTACACGTCAACGGAGAAGTTGTCGGCGCCGTGGACGCGAATGTCTTTGTAAAGCGGGTAGTCGAGCTGCTGTTCGGCAGCAGCCACCATCTTCTGCCATTGGTCTTCGAGGTCGTTGCGGGTGTTGCCGACATAGACCTGGTTCGTGATTTTGTTAGTAATGGTGAAGATAATCAACGGGGACTCCGCTACAGCCTTTTTACCTTGAAATTACCACGTATCCGACATGCCGAAGGTGCCGGTTAACAATGGTGCGCTCATGGATGTGAAACAGGTCGGCAATTATAACGGCAGGGGCGGGTGATGGTAGTCTCAGGCGGTCAGTAATTGTCGCAGCAGTTCGTGCGCTTCCGGGCTTGACTTACCGGGTTCCGGCGATCATTCCGGTATGGCGTGGCATGCCAGAGACTCAGTGACGCCAACCCGCATCCGGGTATCGGGTGGGCGTCACTGAGCAGGCAATAGCGATTAACTCAGGCCGGTAATATGGCCGTTGTCGTCAATATCGATATTCATGTAGCCGGGGTTGGAACCCAGGCCGGGCATGGTCATGATCTGGCCACAGAGGATGTAGACAAATCCTGCGCCCGCAGACACGCGAACCTCACGAACCGGGAAGTCGAAGCCTGCCGGCGCGCCTTTCAGCATCGGGTCGTGGGAGATGGAGAGCGGTGTCTTTGCCATGCAGACCGGCAGGTTGCCATAGCCCTGGGCTTCCAGTTCGGCAATTTGCCGGGCAGCCTTCTCGGAGAAGTTCACAGTCGCTGCGCCATAGCCTTTGGTTGCCAGGGTGGTGATCTTGTCCTGCAGGCCGGCGTCCAGCGGGTACAGACGCTGGAAGTTGGTGGGCTGAGTGCTGCAGGCCTGTTCCACTTCGCTGGCAACTGCCATGGCGCCTTCGCCGCCGAATCGGAAGGTATCGCTGATGGCGGCACCGCTGGCGCCGAATTCACGGGCCTTGTCCAGCAGCCAGTTCAGCTCTTCGGTGGAGTCATCCGGGAAGCGGTTCACGGCAACCACGACCGGCAGACCGTAGCGCTTCACGTTGTTGATGTGCCACTGCAGGTTGCATACGCCTTTTTCCAGCGCATCCTGGTTGGGCTCGATCATGCCCTTGTCCAGCGGCTTGCCGGGTTTCAGGTCAAACAGGCCAGAGTGGGACTTCAGGCCTCGCAGGGAGCAGACCAATACCGCGACATCAGGGGTCTTGCCGGAGTAATGCGCCTTGATGTTGCAGAATTTCTCCAGACCCATGTCAGAACCAAAGCCGGCTTCGGTGACCACATAGTCGCCCATCTTCAGTGCCAGACGGTCGGCCAGGATGGAGGAGTTGCCGTGGGCAATGTTGGCGAAGGGGCCAGCATGAATCAGGCAGGCGCCGCCTTCCAGGTTCTGCATCAGCGTGGGGTTGATGGCGTCTTTCATGATGGCGGTCATGGCGCCGGCCACTTTCAGGTCTTCGGCGGTAACCGGTTTGCCGTCCAGGTCATAGGCCAGGATCGCTTTACCGATCCGCTGACGCATGTCCTGAATGCTGTCGGTCAGGGCCAGGATAGCCATCAGCTCGGAGGCAACGGTAATGTCGAAGCCTTCCTCGCGGGGGACACCGTTCATGTTCTCGCCGGTGGTATTGCCGGGCAGGCCCACGGTGATGGCACGCAGGGCACGGTCATTGTGGTCAACGACACGCTTCCAGACGATACGGTCCTTATCAATCTTGAGGGCTTTCAGGCCGCTGCGCTGTTCGAATGCTTCATAACCTTCACGTTCTTCGTGATACAGGCGGCTGTCGAGTGCTGCAGATGCCAGGTTATGGGCGCTGGTGATGGCGTGAATGTCACCGGTCAGGTGCAGGTTGAAATCTTCCATGGGGACGACCTGGGCGTAACCGCCACCGGCTGCACCGCCCTTGATGCCAAAAACGGGACCCATGCTGGGCTGGCGGATACAGCTGATCGCTTTCCGGCCGAGCATGGACAGACCCATGGTCAGACCAATGGTGTTAACGGTCTTGCCTTCACCAAACGGTGTCGGGGTGATGGCGCTGACGAGCACCAGTTTACCGTCGGGTCTGTCTTGTAATTTGTTGAGGGAATCGATACGCACCTTGGCCTTATAGTGGCCATAGGGTTCTATGTCCTGGTGCTCTAGACCGAGCTGGGCTGCAACATCAGTGATGGGTAACAGGCGTGCACTACGAGATATCTCGATATCAGACTTCATGGAACCGGGAGCCCCCTAGGTTAAGGTCGTTATTCGCTACCTTGCAGAGGGGCACGATGGTGACAGAAGTTCACTGCGCAGGAATTGATCTAACGCATGAAATGTTTCTCATTTGCTGCTGGATAGGACATCTACCTATAAGTGGTGATATTAATGATGGTAATGCGAAGGTAATGATAAATTATCAGGTGATTTCCCTTTCCTGAACCTTGGTGTTCGCCTTAACGCTACTTGATGGCTAATACCATCGAATCCGGTCCATGCAGATGCTCGATACGGGTTTGACGAAAACCGGCCGCTCGCAGCCAGCTACAGCAATCAGCGCCGGTAAAATCGAAGCCGCCCTGAGTTTCAACCAGCATATTCAAGCTCATCAGTAATCCATAGGTATTTTGACGGCGTTCATCATCAATAAGCGCTTCGTAAATCACCAGTGCGCCGCCTTTCGGAAGGGCATCAAAGGCTTTTTGAATCAGTATTTGCTTTTTGCTGAGATCCCAGTCATGGAGGATATGTCCCATGAGGAGAACGTCTGCACTGGGGAGGGGGTCGGCAAAGAAGTCACCGGCTACAAATGAGAGTCTGTTACCAAGACCGTTATGATCGACTTTTTTCTCAAAGCACTTGCCGACACGTTCAAGGTCGAAGCCCACGCCGGTCAAATGAGGATGCACCCGGGCGATCTCAATGGCGAGGGCTCCTTCGGCCGTACCGACATCGACGAACGTGCTGTACTCTGACCAGGGAAACCGGCGTGCTATAGCCTGATTGGCTGCCCGGCTGATACCGCTCATGGCGCGCATGAACCGTGCGAGCTTGTCTTCATTCTCATAGAGGGTTTCAAAGAGATCGTCGTCAGTATCACCGATGTCACTCTGCGGTTTCCCGGTTTTGAGGGCTTCGGTCAGGCGTCCCCAAACCGGGTAAAGCTGGAGGTTCGCGTGCTCCAGGATACCGCCGATGTAGGATTCGCTGTCACGGTTTAAATAGCAGGCCGTTTCCTCCGTGTTTCGATAGTCGCCCTTATTCCGTTCCAGGAACCCCATGGAAACCAGGGCATCAAGAAAGTCCCGGGCGCCGCGTGGGTGTAATTCGAGTCTTCCAATCAGAGCATTCAGATTGCCGGGGGCTCTGGCCAGTTCGGTAAATAGATCCAGTTCAAGGGCGCTTAACAGGACTTTTGATGACCAGAACGCCAGGCCGGTTTGCAGGATACGATCCGGTTGCGGTGTAGACATGATTTATGCTCGCTTTGGATTGTGGGTACCCATTGCTGGTCGAATGACTGAATGGGTAGGGTCAAGCCGTTCATCTGCCAGCGAAGAATAGACACATGTACTTTTACATACTGAGTTTTTAATTGGCTGGTGCCGTCAGCATGATGCTTCTGATTATTCGCAACTCCCTGGAGACTACATCAATAAATGCCGCTCTATACGTAAGCAATATGTCAGTAATCCGTAAGTGATTTGTTGATCAATAGTACGATCGTTCAGTATCATTGGCTCGCCCTTTCGGGACCCGCCGTTGTCGCATGCCCAGGAACGCAGTAAAAGGACTCACATGCAGGGTGGTGTTAAGACTAAGGATGTCCAATAAAGAGAAAACCAATGAACAGGAATGACCGTTTCAGGATGACGCTGCTCAGTTCAGCGATCCTCGCCGCGTTACACACTTCTTCCGCCCATGCCATAGACGATTCATGCTCTCCTTTTGAAGGCGCAATCCTGGTCGAGTCGGGTCAAACGTGCGACACCATTACCATCAGCGACGATAACCAGGCCCATTTTGTGACAGTGGAAGGCATCATCGACGGTGACCTGGTTAATACCCAAGACCAGGATTCACTCAGGGTTAAGGCCGGGGCGTTTGGCGAGCGTCTTGTGTCAGGCGACATCATAAACCAGGGCGCGATTACTCTGGTTGATGAGGCTGAAGACGCAATCTTTGAAATTTCCGGTTAGTACGTATGGAGAATCCGAAGAAATCACCACCCTGCAGGTGGACGGTAGCATTATCAATGAAGGGGTGGTGGATTACCTGGATATTTACGATGTTGATGTGGCGAGTGACATTGTTAATAAGGGAACCGTGAGTGACATGTGGATATCTGACGTTGAGGTGGGCAGCATCCTCAATGAAGGGACAGTGGAGTACCTGGAAATAGAAAATGTCGATGTCGCTGGCAGCATCGTCAATAAGGCAACCGTGAATCAGCTGTGGATGTCTGATGTTGATGTGGGTGTCAACATCATCAATGAAGGGACAGCGTATTACCTGGGAATGTACGACGTAGTGGTTTCCGGTGATGTCCGTAACGACGGCAGCCTCATCGACGATTACCTGCTAGTGGCAAATTCAGAGATTGAAGGCAGTGTTGTCAACGGCGGCGTCATTGGCAGTGAGGAGACGCCGGTCTATGACGCCATCTGGGTTGAGTCATCCAGCATTGGGGTGGACGTCCGTAATGACGGAGACATCTTCGGCGATAATTCCGGTATCTTCGTCAGCGGCTCCACGGTGGGGGGCGATGTGGTCAATTCGGACGGTATCACCCTGTATACCGGTGGTGAGAATTACAGCCAGGACGGCATGTTTGGTATTCGTGTCACGGATTCTGAACCTTTCGGTGATGTTGACGAAAGGGATGAAGAGATCATCGGAACGTCCGTGGTTGAGGGCAGTGTCATCAACAGTGGCGTAATCACCATCACTGACCGGGATCCGGAAGAATCCTTCATGCTTGATGACATGGTCGGCGGCATTTTTGTCGGTGTCGAGCGTGAAAACCAGGACGAACTTGCCGCCCATGTAAAGGGTGACGTGATCAACACCGGCGACATTACCGTATCGGTGACTAATACCAGTGAAGGAGAAACCTTCGGCATCCTGGTTGAAAACGCGCTGGTTGAAGGATCTGTCGGTAATGTTGGGGAGAAAAGTGCGATCACGTCATCCCGGCATGGCATCGTGGTGCTGGACGAGTCTTTTGTCGGCAGCATCGTGAACGAGGGGACGATCAGTATCACCGAATACTCGGAAGGGATTTATGTCGAGGATTCAGAAGCAGGAAGCATCAGCAACAGCGGGACAATCACGACGGTTGCCGGTTCAGGTATTTACCTGGAAGCTGCTGAAGTCACCGGCGAATTGCGTAATGACGGCCTGATCGAAGCCAATGGCGCTGAAGTGGCCTACTATGATGCCGTTGATGACGCGCCTGCTCCAAGGTTGGCCTATGAAGAGGCTCCACCTGTTCCTCCGACAGAATATGTCGATGGCAACGGTATCGTCGTGGCTGCCACTGAGGTCTGCGATTTCGGCGATGAAGCCGTCGTCTGCACTGACGTCAAGTCAGCGGTTGGCAGCATTGTAAATGGTGAAACAGGCCGTATTGTTGCCACCGATGATGGCATAGATATCGATAACGCCTATGTTGGCAGCATTGTTAACCAGGGAACCATTGAGGCGACCGGAGCCGGGATGTATGTAGACGGTGGCGAAGTGGCTACCGAGATCCTTAACGACGGTGTCATCAATGCCGCTGAGGGTATTGTCCTTTCTGGGGATAGGGGGCCGTTTATCTTTCTGCCGCCGGAGATTGACCCGGAGGTGCCGGTAGAACCGCCGTCAGACATTGAACTATCTCCTGATGATCTGGATCTGGAACCTGGTGAACGGCTGGAAATCGGCGTTGTCATCAATGATGTCAACGGTGTTATCACGGCGACCGGAGATGACGGCATCGACCTGGATTACGTGGCCACTGAAAGCCTGGTCAACGCGGGCGCCATTAATGCGGCAGGCCACGGTGTTCTGGCTGAAAGCAGTACGTTTTCCGGTGATATTTACAACAGCGGTTCAATCATTGCCGGGGAATCGGGGATTGTCCTTGAAGGAAGCAGTGTCGAAGGCGCCATCCTGAATGACGAGACCGGTAGTATAAAAGCGGATAATGATGGCATTAATGTGCTGGTATCCACTGTCGGCAGCATCACCAACCTGGGGCGTATTGAGGTAGGTGGTGTCGGCATTGTGGTTGACAGCTTCGGCGTTGCGGGTGATATCACCAACAAAGGTCTGATCGACGGAACCGAGGGCATGCTGCTTGGCGTCAGGGAGCAGGGCAACATGGCGATTGGCAATGTTATCAATGATGCTCAAGGCGTTATCAATGCCAAAGGCGACAACGGCATCACGCTTGAGGCGGTGGAAACCAATGCCCTGGTGAACCGTGGTGAAATCAACGCCTATGAGGCCGGTATCTATGCCGGTGGCGGCACTATAACCGAAGGTGTCGGTAACAGTGGTGTTATTAATGCGTCTGTCGGTATTTTGCTGGAAGGTTACAAGGAGCCTGCCAGTGTTGGCGACGTCTTGAATGATCAAGGCGGTGTTATCACGGCCAGCCTGAAGGACGAAGTCGAAGTCGATTTTGTGGCCGGCATTCACTTGGACAACGTTGTCGCCAACAGCCTGACCAATGCGGGAACGATCAGTGCTGATGATGTCGCGTTTGGCGCACAAGGCTCAGTGATCACAACGGATGTCTATAACACGGGTACTGTCTCTGCTGGCTATGCGGGCATTGGTCTGGTTGACAGTACTGTGGCTGGCAGTGTTGGTAATTCGGGTAGCATTGTTATCAGTGGCGCTGAGCCGGTCGAGTGGGAAACCCTGAAACCCGGTATTGGCCTGATAGCGACCGATGTCGAAGGCAACCTGGAGAACACAGGGGACATCACGTCTGATCAATATGGTATCAGCCTGCACGAAAGCTCGATGGTTGCCGGTAACTTGTTTAATAGTGGTGATATCACTGCTGCAGACAGTGCGGTTTATCTTGACACTGACGCCTCTCTTGCCGGAAACCTGGTCAATACCGGCGCGCTTGTTGCCGATAACGGCGCGGCAGTTATGATTAATGGCGCCACCCACGAAGGCCAGCTTGTCAACGACGGCACCCTGCAGGGTGGCCTAGACCCGGAAAACAACCGTACCGCCATTGATTACAGCGGTTCTTCCTCGTCACTCAGCCTGTTGCAGAGAGCCGGACAGATTATCGGTTCCATCTTCGGCAGCGAGGAAAGTGACGGCGATATTGCTGAACTTTCAGGGGGCGCTGTGACCGGTGATTTCCATAATGTGGAAGCCATCGGGGTGACAGGCGACGTCAGTTTTGCCGGTAATGTGTATGGCGGGGATCTCAGCATCGCCGATGCCGGTAGCCTGACATTGTCTGGTGAGTCCCTCGGCGTTGACGGCGACCTTGCCATCGACGGTACGCTGGGGCTTAACATCAGCAACAGTACGGATCCGGAAACCGCCCTCGTGACAGCTGGCGGTGATGTCACCCTGGCTGACGGCAGTCGTCTGATCGTTACTGCTTCAGACGATCTCAATATCAGTTTGGAAGCGACCGATTACCTGGCCCTGTCCGGTAACACCCTGACCGACAATGGCGTGACCGTAGAATCCGGTTCCGTGATTATCACCGCTACCCTGGGGCAGGTGTCCGGGAGTGAGCTGAATGTCTCCGTGGCGACCAGGGATTTTGGCGGGCTGGTGGAGAGTGCTGGCGGAAATGCCAACCAGGTCAGCACCATTGACGCCTTTATGGATGTTTATCTCTCTGGTGGTGAGTGCAACGCCATCTGTCAGGCCGTGGAGCAGGCGGAAACCGCTGAAGAGCTGGCGGCGATCGCTGACGAAATGACGCCTGATTCCTCCGGTATCGTTGCCGCCAGTCAGGCGGCGCAAAGTGAAACGCTTGGTGCGGTGTTCAAGCGGATCGCCGGATTCCGGAGCAGCACCAGCGGTATCGGCGCCGGTGATGTGATTGAGCCGGGTTCACTCTGGCTGCAGGCGCTGTCCTCTGAGGGGGATCAGGACGCGGTGCGTTACAGGGGGAATGACTATGATGGCTACAGTTACCGCACCACCGGTTTCACCCTGGGTGCGGATGCCGACTTGAGCGACACCCTGACCGCAGGCCTGGCGGCGACCTACGGGGTAACGCGCTCCGATGTCGACGGCAGCGCTAATGGCAGCGAAACCGACAGTTACCTGCTCACCGCCTACGGCAGCTGGCGCAAACAGGATTACTTCCTGGATGGCAGTGTCGCGGTGGGTGTCAGTCGCACCGATGTGAAGCAGTATACCTCCGGTATCAAGTCAACCGCGGATAGCGACGCCACACAATATGCCCTGCGGCTGGTGGCGGGACGGGACTTCACGTTTGACAACAGTGATACCCTCGTAGAGCCTCAGCTGGCGTTCAATTACAGCCGTATTGACACCGACAGCTACACGCTGCGTCCGCTGGATATGAAAGTGGCGGGCCAGCGGCTGGAAGCGGTTGAACTGGGGGCTGGTATCCGCTTTATGACGGGTATCGATACCGGACGCGGGGTGTTGATTCCAGAAGTCAGTCTGATGGC